>NZ_JBEXXO010000004.1:166436-395077 GCF_040630435.1 Streptomyces sp. NPDC005803
ACGCCGCACGGCTCGGCGGTACCGGTGTGCGCCTCGGCGGTTCCGGTGTCCGGCTCGACGGGCCGGCCGGGAGCACCGTCCGGCGATCGAGGCCTCCTCGACAGCAGCGGTGGTCAGCCCGCGGCCTGGGCTTCCGCCTCGGTGCGGTACATGCGGCGGACGCGGACCACGCCGAGGTCGTGCTGGTAGAGGTTCTCCGCTTGGTCGGCGTCGGTGCGCAGGTCCTCCAGCATGATGCGGTCCTGTTCGAGGACCTCCCAGTGCCGGTCCTCCAGGAGCGTCTTGTACAGGAAGCGCCAGGTGTCGCGCTGCCAGTCCGTGACCTTGCGGTAGCGCCAGAAGAAGACGGCGCAGCGGTCCTCGTCGATGGGGGTGGCCATGCCGACGATGCCGAAGGGTCCGCCGGGGCCGGCGGTGGGCGGGTAGGGGATGGTGAGGTCGACCCAGTCGACGCCGGTGCGGCAGAGTTCGACCCAGTCGAAGTTGACGCCGCTCTGGTCGGTCTTCTCGAAGAAGAAGCCGCGCTCGGTCTCGCGGATGCGGAAGCGTGCGGTGGTCTGGCCCTCGGCCATGCTGTGCGAGTCCCGGTGGAGGAACGAGCCGTGCATGGGGTCGAGGAGGTTCTCCACGGCGTAGCGCCAGTTGACGTTCCACTCGGCGTAGCAGAGGAACGCGGAGGTGTCCGGGTCGGTGAGGGGTTCGGGGAGCACGAGGGGTGCCGGTTCGGGGTGTTCGTTGTCGCCGAAGTAGGCGAGGACCGCGCCGCCGGTCTCGATGACGTGGGGCGCCGCGACGAGTTGCTTGCCTTCGAGGTTGCAGCCGGGGAGGCCGGGGACGGCGGCGACGGTGCCGGTGCCGTCGACCTGGACGCCGTGGTACCAGCAGGCGATGCGGTCGCCGAGGTGTTTGCCGAGGGAGAGGCGGGCGCCGCGGTGGGGGCAGCGGTCCTCCAGCATGTGGAGGGTGCCGTCGGCGCGGCGGAAGAGGAGCCATTCCTCGCCGAGGAGGGTGAGGCGCTTCATTCCGCCGGCGGGGACGAAGCCGGAGGGGCAGACGGCGTACCACTGGTTGCGGATGCCGGTGGCGAAGAGCCGGTCGGCGGTGCGGTGGCCGGGGCGGGCGACTTCGGAGGGTCGGGTGGGGGTGCCCGGGGGCAGGGTGGTGGTGTCGGTGGTCATGGTTGTCTCACGCTCCCAGGCGTCGCATCTCGGTGCGGAAGGTGTCCTCGGTCCACGGGCTGCCGTCGGGGGCGGGCAGGTCGCGGGCGTTGAGTCCGGCGACGAGGCCGGGCAGGTCGTGGGCTCCGCTGCCGAAGACCTCCTCGATCACGGCGGCGAGTTTCTTCTCGTACGGGGTGGGCTCGGCGGTGCGTGCCTGGTTCGGGTCGAGGTACTGCGGGGTGGTCGGGCCGGCCATGTCGGCTCCCTTCGGGGGTGGTTCAGAGGTCGAGGACGAGACGGGGGGTGCGGGCGCGGGAGACGCAGAGCATCATCGAGGCGCCGGCTTCGCGTTCGGTGTCGCTGAGCAGGAAGTCGCGGTGGTCGGGGGTGCCTTCGAGGACCTTGGTCTCGCAGGTGCCGCAGATGCCGTCGCGGCAGGAGGAGGCGACGGGGATGCCGGCGTTCTCCAGTGCGTCGAGTGCGGAGGTGCCGGGGCCGACCTCGACGGTGCGTCCGGTGCGTGAGCAGACGATGTCGAAGCCGGTGTCCTCGCCGTCGCGGGAGGCTGGGGTGGGTGCGGCGAAGCGTTCCGTCCGGGCGTCGGGGCAGCGTTCCTCGACGGCTGCGAGGAGGGGTTCGGGGCCGCAGCAGTAGACCTGGGTGCCCGGGGGCAGGTCGCCGAGGAGGGTGTCGAGGTCGAGGTGGCCGTGTTCGTCCTGGGGGACGAATTCGACGCTTGTGCCGGGGAGTTCGGCGAGTGCGGTGAGTTCGGCGCCGAAGGCCATGGAGGTGCGGGTGCGGCCGCCGTGGACGAGCCGCCACGGGGTGCCGGTGCGGGCCGCTTCGCGGGCCATGGCGAGGATCGGGGTGATGCCGATGCCGCCGGCGATGAAGAGGTAGCCGGTGGCGTCGCCCGTGGTGTCGAGCGCGAAGTGGTTGCGGGGCCCTTGGACGTGGAGGGTCTGGCCGGGGCGGAGCTGGGTGTGGATGTGGGCGGAGCCGCCGCGGGAGGCGGGTTCGCGGAGGATGCCGATGCGCCAGTGGGTGGTGTCGGCGGGGTCGGAGCACAGGGAGTACTGGCGGGTGTGTCCGCCGGTGTGGACGTCGATGTGGGCGCCGGGCTGCCAGGCGGGGAGGGGGCTGTGGTCGGGGCGGGTGAGTTCGATGCTCAGGACGCCGTCGGCTTCCCAGGTCATGCGGTGGACGAGCAGGTCGAGCCGGGGTTCCTCGGCGGTTGTCATGACGGGTTGCCTCCTTCTCCAGGGGTATCGGTGGCGGTGGCGGGGAGCTTGACCGGCGGGGTGAACGGGGTGTTCATCGGGCCGAGGGCGGTGAGGTCGATCTCGACGAGGGTGGGGCCCGGGGAGGTGACGGCCTCCTTGATGACGGGTCCGGCGTCGGCTTCGGCGGCGATCCGTGCGTACGGGAGGCCGACGGCGGCGGCGAGGAGGGCGAAGTCGGGGGTGGTGAGGTCGACTCCGGAGCGGCGGGGGAAGTGGTTGTCCTGCATGTTGCGCAGGACGCCGTAGCCGCCGTCGTTGAAGACGAGGAGGGTGAGGTCGGGCTTTTCCTGGGCGAGGGTGAGGAGTTCGCCGAGGTGGACGGCGAGGCCGCCGTCGCCCGCGATGACGACGGTGGGGGTGCCGGGGCGGCCGAGTGCGGCGCCGATGCCCATGGCGAGGCCCTGTCCGATGCCGCCGCCGCGCGGGAAGACGTTGGTGGCCGGGTCGGTGATCTCCAGGAGTCGGTTTCCCCAGGTGGAGGAGGGGATGGTGACGTCGCGGGCGATGACGGAGCCGGGCGGGCAGGCGTCGCGGATGGCGTCGTTGATCGCGGCCTGGGGTCCGATGGCGTGGCGTTGCGCGCTGCGGGCGTCGGTGCGGGCCTTACGTACGCGGTCCGGCCAGCTCGGTTCCGTAGCTCCGCTGGTGACGCGTCCCAGGAGTGCGGCGAGGACGGCGGCCGCGTCGCCGTGGAGGGCGCGGGTGGCCGGGTAGACGCGGCCGGGGGCGGCCGGGTCCAGGTCCAGCTGGATGTGTACGGGCGGCAGTCGCAGGCTGTAGTCGGCGGTCTCGTTGGAGCGGAAGTGGGTGCCGATGGAGAGCAGGACGTCGGCTTCGGCGAGCAGGGCGCGGCCCGCGGGTGCGGTGGCGTAGTTGCCGAGGACGCGGGGGTCGGACTCGGGGACGCTGCCGCGGCCGGAGTTGGAGGTGACGAGTCCGGCGTTCAGCGCGTCGAGGAGTGCGGCGAGTTCGGGACGGGCGCTGTTCGCTCCGCCGCCGGCCCAGACGAGGGGGCGGCGGGCGGCGGAGAGCAGGGCGGCGGCTTCGTCGAGGAGTGCCGGGTCGGGCAGGGCGGGGAGTCCGGCCGTCCGCACGGGTGTGCCGGTGAGCTGCTGGGGGGCAAACTGCAGGTCGATGGGCCATTCGACGCTGACGGGGCCGTGGGGGGCGGTGAGCGCCCGGGCGGCGGCTTCGCGGAGGATGTCGCCGGCGCTTTCGGCGTCGGTGACGGTCACGGCGTGGGTGGAGACCGCGCGGAGCATGCCGAGCTGGTCCTTGGTCTCGTGGATGAAGCCGCGTCCGGAGCCGAGGTACTCGCTGTCGATCTGTCCCGTGACGTGGAGGACGGGGGTGCCGGAGCTGAGGGACTCGATGAGGGATCCGGCCGCGTTGCCCGCTCCGGTGCCGGTGCTGGTGAGGGCGCAGCCGAGGTTGCCGGTGGCGCGGGCGTAGCCGTCGGCGGCGTTGACGGCGGCGGCTTCGTGGCGGACGGGGACGAAGCGGAGGTCGCGGTCGACGGCTTCGACGAGCGGCAGGTTGTGCACGCTGACGATGCCGAACACCGTGTCGACGCCGAGTCCGCGCAGCGTCTCGACGAGCAGGTCGCCGCCGTTGGGTCGGTTCATGTCGGGTGCTCCTGGGGGTGGGGGACGGGGTGGTTACGCGACGGCGCGGTTGACGCCGCCGCAGACGTCGACGGTGGTGCCGGTGATGTAGGAGGCCCTGGGTGACAGGAGTGCGGTGACGGCGTACGCGACTTCGTCGGCGTTGCCGAGGCGGCCGAGCGCGATGCCGCGGTCGGCGGCGAGTTGGGCCTGCCAGGCGGTGTAGTCGAGGGGGCTGCCGGAGGCGGCGTAGCGGCGTTCCCACTGTCCGGTGTCGACGAGGCCGAGGCAGACGGAGTTGACGCGGATGCCGTCGGGGGCGAGTTCCCTGGACAGGGAGGTGGAGAGGTTGAGGATGCCGGCCCGGGCGGCGCTGGTGGTCATCAGCGCGGTCTCGGGTTGTTTGGCGAGGACGGCGTTGATGTTGACGACGGAGGCGTTGCCACAGGCGCGCAGGTGGGGCAGGGCGGCGTTGAGGGGGTTGAGGACCCCGAAGAACTTGAGTTCGAGTTCGTCGCGCCAGTCGTCGGCGGTGGTCTCGGCGAAGGGTTTCATCCGGGAGGCGCCGGCGTTGTTGACGAGTCCGTCGAGGCCGCCGAGGTGTGCGGCCGCGTTCTCGGTGAAGGCCTGGACGGCGGCTTCGTCGCGCACGTCGCAGGGGGCGTGGTAGAGCGCTTCGGGTCCGGCGAGGCCGTCGAGGGCGGTGGTGAGGGCGTCGGCGCGGCGGCCGCAGGTGGCGACGCGGGCGCCTTCGGCGAGCAGCATGCGGACGGTGGCGAGGCCGACGCCGGAGCTGCCGCCGGTGACGAGGACGCGGCGGCCTTTCAGGCGGAGGTCCATGGGGTGGGCTCCTTGCGGTCGGTGGGGGGCGGTGCGCTGCCGTGGGGGCGCCGGGGCCCTGGTGCGGGGGGTCCGCATGGGCCGGACGGGCTCGACGGGGCGGGGGGTGTCCGTATGGGCCGGGCCGGATGGGCTCGACGGGGCGGGGGGCTCGCGTGGCCGGCCCGAGGGGGTCAGTGCATCGTGAAGCCGCCGTTGACGGCGAAGGTCTGGCCGGTGATGTAGCCGGACTCCTCGCCGATGAGGAAGGCGATCAGGCCGACCAGGTCGGCCGGTTGCTGGGGGCGGGAGATCGCCCGGTTCAGCCGGTAGAGCTCGTGGCGTTCGGCGGGGATGTCGACGGCGGACTCCCCTTCGGTGAGGCCGGGGGCGACGGCGTTGACGGTGATGCCGAAGTCGCCGGTCTCGCGTGCCATGGCCCGGGTCAGGGAGATCACGGCGCCCTTGGAGGCGATGTAGTGGGCGAGCCGGGGCGAGCCGTACAGGGCGGCGTCCGAGGCGAGGTTGACGATGCGTCCGCCGCCGTGGGCCCGCATGAGCGGGAGGAGGGCGCGGGCGACGAGCCAGGGGCCGCGGGCGTTGACCGTCATGATGCGGTCCCAGGCCTCGACGTCGATCTCGTGGAAGGGTTTGCCGCCGACCGCGTTGGCGAGTCCGGCGTTGTTGACCAGCCCGTGGAGCCGGCTGCCGTCACCGGCGAGGGTGCGGGCGAGGGCGGCGACGGAGCCGGGGTCGGCGACGTCCAGGGGGTGGTAGTCCGCGGTGATGCCCTCGGCGCGCAGTTCCTCGGCGGCCTGGGCGCCGGTCGTCCCGTCGAGTTCGGCGATGACGACGCGGTGGCCGTCGCTGCCGATCCGGCGGGCCGCGGCCAGTCCCAGGCCGCGGCCGGCGCCGGTGACGACGACCGTACGGGGGGTGTCGTCGGTGGCCATCAGTCGCGGGTGATGCCGTGCATCGGGGAGTGCTCGGGGTAGGTGGGGACCTGCGGCTTCCGGGTGCCGATGATGACGCAGAACAGGGCGTCGGTGTCGCCCTCGTTCTTCAGGGAGCGGGCGACTCCGGCGGGGACGACGATCATGTCGCGGTAGCCGAGGGTGCGGTACTCGGCCTCGTCGGCGCCGCGGTGGATGCCGACCCTGACCTGTCCCTCCAGGACGAAGAAGGCCTCCTCGACGTCGTGGTGGGTGTGCTCGGGGCCTTCGGCGCCCGGCGGGAGCAGCATGTTGGAGAGGGTGAAGCCGCCCGACGGCAGGATGCGGTTGTCGTTCTCGTGGTTGCCGGTGGCGCCGGAGCCGACGTAGCGGATCTGGGCGCGGCGGTACTGGGCGCCGGCCTTCTCCTGGAAGGAGAGGGTGTTCCAGTCGGGTTCGCGGGAGTCCTTGGTGGCGATGAGGGAGTCGGTGAACTTCGCGAGGTCGCCGTCGGTCTCGTACGGGGTGTTGTCGATGGGCACGGGTGCTCCTCGGTTCGGTGGTGGGGGTGGGTGGGGCTTCGTCGTTACGCGGGGACGCGGGCGACGACGTGGAGGTGGGCGCGGACCCAGGCGTTGAAGGCCTCGGGGCGTTCCTGGTTGGAGAGGTGTCCGGCGCCGGAGAGGGTGACGTAGACGGACTTCTCGAGGCCGCCCGCGAGGGCCTGGGACTCGTCGGTGCCGGTGACCGTGTCCTGTTCGCCGCACAGGACGAGGGCCGGTGCGGTGATGGCCGCGAGGTCGTCGGTGAGGTCGGCTTCGGCCATGGACGCGGCGGCGTATCCGTACCCGGGGTCGCGGACGGAGGCGGCCATGGTGGCGACGACGCGTGCGACGAGGGCGGGGGGCGCGGCGTCCGAGACGAGGCGGGGGCCGCGGACGGCGGCGAACGCCTGGGGTCCTTCGGCGGCGAGCTGTTCGGCCCGTCGGCGCATGGCCTTCGCCTTGTCGGGGTGGGTGCCGGAGCCGCGGCTGGAGTCGGCGACGATCAGGGAGGCGACGAGGCCGGGGTGGCGGGCGGCGAGGCGCAGGGCGATGACGCCGCCCCAGGAGACGCCGAGGACGTGGGCGGGGCCGCCGTGTGCGCGGATGAGGGCGGCGGCGGTGTCGGCGTAGCCGTCGAGGCCGGGGGCGCGGTCCGGGTCGGCGGAGTCCGCGTAGCCGGGGGCGTCCCAGGCCACGACCCGTACCTGGTCGGCGAGCCCGTCGAGTTGGGGGGCGAAGGCGGCGGAGGAGGAGCCGATGCCGTGCAGGCAGAGCAGCAGCGGGGCGTCGGGGTCGCCGGCGGTGCGGGTGTGGACGGCCCCGGCGGGGAGCGCGGTCACAGGATCTGTCCTGCCCGGCCGACGACGGCGCCGAGGCTGCGGAGCACGGCGTGCGGGACGACCTGGCTGGTGGCGGGGTTGGCTTCGTCGGGGCGGTGGGCGACCTCGAAGCGGTAGCTGCCGTGCGGGCCGGCCGCTTCGATGACGTGCCGGGTGAGGGCGGCGGCGGGGTCGGCGACGACGACGACCTGGACGAGGGCGGGGTCGCCGGTGGCGAGGGCGACGGACGCGGCGACGTTGGTCGACTTGGGGAACTTCACCGGGACGTCGGTCGCGGTGCCGCGCATGACCTCGACCGGTTCGGTGGTGGTCCGCAGGCGTTCGGTCAGTTCCGCGTCCATCCAGGGCTGGTGGAGGGTGGCGGGGAGTTTGGTGGTGGTGAGGGTGACTGAGGTGAGGGGGCCGAGTCCGCGGACGGCCTGGAGGAGGTCGAGTCCGCCGACGGCGCCCCCGGTGAAGTAGACGCGTCCGGGTCCTGCGGCGCGCAGCCGGTCGGCGAGGTCCGGGTCGGTGAGGGCGCCGGTGGAGGCGATCAGCAGGTCGGCGCCGCTGGTCAGGACGCGCTCGGCCCATTCCCGTACGACTGCCTGGCCCGCCGCTTCGACGATGAGGTCGCAGACGGTGAGGGCGTCCTCGAAGGAGAGCTGGGGCGCGGGGGCGTCGACGAGGGGGCGGTTGTCGATGATGCAGGTGAGTTCGGCGCCGGGGATGTGGCCTTCGGCGAGGGCGGTGCCGACGACGCGGCCGATGGCGCCCCAGCCGACGAGGCCGATGCGGCGCACGGGGCGGGCGGGGCGGGCGGTGGTGTCCGGGCGGGGGGTGAGGGTGGCGGTCATGCGGTCACCTCTTCGGTGATGTCGGCGGGGGTGGCGGCGAGGGGCCCCGGGTCCGGGGTGCCGGCCATGTGGCTGCGGATGCCGGGCGAGGGCGGGCCGGCGGTTCCCCACAGGTCGGAGAGGTCGGGGGTGCGGCGCCAGACCTTGGCGATCCAGGCGTCCTCGACGATCTGGGCGACCTCGGAGGTGTATTCGCAGACGAGTCCGGCGGGGTCGGTGAAGTAGGAGAAGGTGTTGTTGCCGGGGCCGTGCCGGCCGGGCCCCCACTGGGGGTCGATGCCGTGGTGGCGCAGGCGGCCGAGACCGCGCATGAAGTGGTCGATGGACGTCATCTCGTAGGCGACGTGGTTGAGGGAGGTCCATGCGGCCTGGTTGAACGCGATGCAGTGGTGGTCGGCGTTGCAGCGCAGGAACGCCATCTGGTGCTCGGACCAGTCGGAGACACGCAGGCCGAGGACCGAGGTGTAGAAGGCGACGGCGGCGTCGATGTCCGTGGTGTTGAGGACGGTGTGGGTGACGCCGACGGGGACGGCGGCGTCCCGGCCGCGGGGGGTGACGGCGTGGGTCTGGGCGCTGAGTTCGATCAGCCGGCCCTCGGGGTCGGTGAAGCGGAGTCCGTAGCCGCCGCCGACCTGGTCGAGGGGGCCGGGGCCTGCCACGGGGGTGATGCCCCGGGCGAGGAGCCGGCGGGCGGCCTCGTCGATCTCGGCGGGGGTGGCGACGGCGAAGGTGATGCGGCCGAGTCCGTTGCGTTCGCCGCGGCTGAGGTGGAGGACGTGGTGTTCCTCGCCGGTGCCGCGCAGCCAGGTGGCGTCCGCTTCCCGTTCGACGGGTTCCAGGCCCCAGACCTCGCGGTAGAAGTCGGCGGACTCGGTGAGGGCGGGGGTGCGGAGCTCTACGGAGCGCAGGGCGCGCAGCCGGGCGACGGGCTGGGTGGGGGGGTGTTCGTGGGGCATGGCGTTCTCCCGCTCGGGTTCGTGGGGCGCGTGCTGCGGCGTCAGTGGGTGGCCCAGGGCAGCGGCGTGGTGTCGGTGGCCCAGTAGAGGGACTTCTGCCGCTGGTAGCCGCGGATGAGGTCGCGGCCCTTCTCGGTGCCGACGCCGCTGTCCTTCAGCCCGCCGAACGGGGTGGAGATGCTGAACTGTTTGTACGTGTTGATCCAGACGGTGCCGGCGTCGATGCGGCGGGCCAGGCGCCAGGCCCTGGCGTGGTCGCGGGTCCAGATGCCGCAGGCCAGTCCGTACACGCTGTCGTTGGCCTGGGCGACGAGGTCGTCCTCGTCGTCGAAGGGCAGGGCGATGAGGACCGGGCCGAAGATCTCCTCCTGGCAGACGCGGGCGGAGTTGGGCAGGCCGTCCAGGACGGTGGGGAGGTAGTAGGCGCCGTCGCGGTAGCGCTCGCCCTCGGGGGCCGCTCCCCCGCACCGGACGGTGGCGCCCTCCTCGCGGGCCAGGTCGACGTAGGCGGCGACGCTGTCGCGGTGGCGGTGGTGGACGAGTGGGGCGACCTGGGTGCCGGGGTCGGTCCCGGGTCCGACGCGCAGCTTCTCGGTACGCGAGACGAGTGCGTCGAGGAACTCCTCGTAGCGGGAGCGGTGGACGAAGAGGCGGGAGCCGGCGATGCAGCTCTGGCCGCTGGAGGAGAAGACGCCGTACATGACACCGGCCAGGGCCTGCTCCAGGTCGGCGTCCTCCAGCACGATCGTCGGGGACTTGCCGCCGAGTTCGAGGGAGACGGGGATCAGTTTGTCGGCGGCGGCGTGGGCGAGGGTACGGCCGGTGGACGTGCCGCCGGTGAAGGTGATCTTCTCCACGGCCGGGTGGCGGACGATGGCGTCGCCGATGACGCTGCCGCGGCCCGGCAGCACGGAGAGCAGGGCGGGGGGCAGCCCGGCCTCGGTGAGTGCCTGGTGGACGAGCCGGCCGAGCGCGAGGGCGACGAGGGGGGTCCACTCGGCGGGCTTGAGGAGGACGGCGTTGCCGGCGGCGAGGGCGGGGGCGAGCTTCTGGGCGTCGCTGGCGATCGGCGAGTTCCAGGGGGTGATCGCGCCGACGACGCCGATGGGTTCGTGGACGCTCATCGTGACGTACGGGCCGCGGGCGGGGGTGAGGGCGTCCTCGGCGGTCTCCAGGGCGGCGGCGGTGTACCGGAAGGTGCCGGCGGCGCTGAGGACGAGGGCACGGGTCTCGGTGCGGCATTTGCCGGTGTCGGCGGTCTGGAGGGCGGAGAGCCGGTCGGCGCTCTGCTCGACGAGGTCGGCGATGCGGTGCAGCAGCCGGGCGCGGAGGTGGGCGGGGAGCTCGCGCCAGGCGGGGTCGTGGGCGGCCCGGGCGGCCGCGGTGGCGGCTTCCTCGACGTCGTCGAGGGATGCGGCGTGCACGGTGGCGATGACCTGGCCGGTGGCCGGGTCGACCGTCTCGATGAGGGTGCCACGGCCTTGCCGCCACTGTCCGGCGACCAACACCTCGTCGGCAAGCATCAGTGGGCCTCCTGCGGTCGGATCGGTTACTCGGGCCGGCCGCAAGGACCGGGTACCTCAGGGCTAAAAAGCTAAGCGCTTAAGTAATTCCCCGCAAGCCCCCCGGGCAAAAACTCTTTTGCCCCCGGGGTCTTGACGGCCTCCACCCCCCGCCGGATAGAACTTAAGCCCTAAGAAGCTAGGTGCTTACAGAGGTTCGTGGGCGATGTCACGCCTCACGGGCAGCGCGTACCGCTCCCCCACCCGTACGCTCAGCTCACTCACACCCCTCTGCAAACCCGTACACCTGGCTCCCCAACCGCTCCGGTCCCCCGCGGAGCAGGAGGAACCCTGGATGAGCACCGACATCTCGCAGGACGCCGCACCGGGTCCTTCGCCGGCCGGCACCGCCCGCGCCGCCATCGCCGCCCGCTTCGAGCGGCTGCCCCCTTCCCGCTGGCACGTCACCGTCCGCCTGATCGTGGGTGTCGTCACCTTCTTCGAGGCCTTCGACCAGCTGCTGATCGCCTACGCGCTGCCCGAACTCCGCGACGAATGGCACCTGAGCACGGGTGACGCCACGGCCGTCCTCACCGTCGGCTCGGCCGGCATGCTCGTCGGCGCCCTGCTCTCGGGACGGCTGGCCGACCGCTACGGCCGGGTGAAGGTGATCGCGTACTGCGTGGCCGCCTCGGGCCTCGTGAGCCTGGCCCTGACCGCCTGCACCTCGCTCACCCCGTTCCTGGCGCTGCGCTTCGTCCAGGGGCTGGCGATCGGCGGCGAGGTGCCCGTGGCGGCGGCCTTCATCAGCGAGATCACCCGCAGCTTCAAGCGGGGCCGCTTCGTCCTGCTGTACGAACTCGTCTTCCCGGCCGGCCTCACCGTCGGCGCCCTGGTCGCTGCCTGGGTGGTCCCGGCGGCGGGCTGGCGCACGATGTTCGCGGTCGCCGCCGGGCCCGGCCTGCTGGCCTTCCTCGTCCAGCGCCGGGTGCCCGAGTCGCCGCGCTGGCTCGCGGAGCGGGGACGGCTCGCGGAGGCGGAAGCGGTGATGAGCGAGATCGAGGCGAAGGTGACGGCGGCGACGGGCGCGCCGCTCCCCCCGGCGGCCCCCACGGCGCCGGCCACCACCGCTGCCGCGCCCACCGCCACCGCGGCGGAGCGCGCGGCGACCGGTGTCCGGGGCCTGTTCACCGGTCGCTACCGGCGCCGCACCCTGGTCGTCGGCGCGATCTGGTTCACCGGCTACTTCGTGAACTACGGGGTGACGTCCTGGCTGCCCAGCATCTACAAGGACGAGTACGGACTCAGCCTCTCCGACGCCCTGCTCTACTCCACGGTGACCTCGGTCGCCGGCCTGATCGGCTGCCTGATCGTCGCCCTGACGGTGGACGTCCTCGGCCGCCGCCGGATCTTCGCCGTCTGCCTCGGCGCCTCGGCCGCCCTCCTGCTCACCCTGGCCGCGCTCGGCGCCGGCTCCCCCGTCCAGGTCCTGATCTGGACCTCCCTGTCGGCGGTCGGCTTCTTCGGCTCCAACATCTGCCTGTACCTGTACACACCGGAGCTGTACCCGACCCGGATGCGCGCGCTCGGCTGCAGCGTCGGGGGCGCGGTCAACCGCCTGGGCGTGATCCTCGGCCCGATCCTGGTCGGCGTCGTCTACGCGGCGAACGACAGCGTCACCGCGGTGTTCGTGATGCTCGCGGCGGTGGCCGTGGTCGGCGCGGTGGTGGCGGGCACCCTGGCGGAGGAGACGGCGAACCGGCCCCTGGAGGAGATCTCCCCCTGAGGGCGTGGCCGGGGGGTCCGGGCCACCGCCCCCCTCAGCCGGCTCCGTTCGCCGACTCCTCCGCGATCCGTTCGTGGTGGCGGATGACCTCGGCGACGATGAAGTTCAACAGCTTCTCGGCGAACGCCGGGTCCAGGTGGGCGCTCTCCGCCAGCTGGCGGAGCCGGGCGATCTGGCGGGACTCTCGGGCCGGGTCGGCCGGGGGGAGGTGGTGGGCGGCCTTGAGGTGGCCCACCTGCTGGGTGCACTTGAAGCGCTCGGCGAGCATGTGGACAACAGCCGCGTCGATGTTGTCGATGCTCTCGCGCAGCCGGTTCAGCTCGGCGCCTACGGAATCGTCGATGTCGCTCGTGGTCATGGTCAGCGAGCTTAGATGCTCCGGGCCCGGCCGTGTCCGCGGCGTCCAGCCGTACGCCGGGGGGCCTGGCCTGCGCGGGAGTTCGCGGAGACGGTCTACGGGATGATCGTCGGCGGGTGGTCCGGGTCCGGGACCCGGTCGCTCCACCCACCCGGCACGCTGCGGCCCTGCTGTTCGCGGAAGCGGACCGGGGCCATGCCGACGCGGCGGGCGAACAGGCGGGAGAAGTACGCCGGGTCGTCGTAGCCGACGCGGCGGGCGACGGCGGCGACGGGCAGGTCGCTGGTGGCCAGGAGTTCCTTGGCGCGGCCGAGCCGGATGCCGAGGAGGTAGTCCTTCGGGCTGCACCCGGCCCCCCGGCGCACCGCCGTGCGCAGTTCGGCGGGTGTCATGCCGTGCCGGGCCGCGTGCTCGGCGACGGAGTACGGCTGGAAGGCGTCACGGGCCAGGGCCTGCAGCACCGGGTCGCCGTCGGGGCTGACGTCGGCGCGCGCCCGGCGGAGCGCGACGAGGAGTTCGTGGACGGCCGCTCCCGTCTCCACCTCCAGCAGCGGGTTGCCGCGCCGGGCCGCCCGGACCATCCGGCCGACGGCGGCACGCGGGGCTGCGGTGTCGGCGAGCGGGACGAGGGGGCGTTCCGGTTCGATGTAGCCCAGTTCGGTGTACGTGGTGGTCGCGGGTCCGGTGAAGTCGACGAAGCTCTCGTCCCAGCCGGTGACCGGATCGGCGCCGTAGTGGTGCGGGGTGCCGGGGGTCAGCCAGATGAGGCTGGGCGCGGTGACGGGCACCCGGCGCCCGTCCGGCCCCGCGAACCAGCCGCTGCCCGCGTTGATGACGACGGCCACGTGGTGGTCCAGGGTGCGCGGGCCGACGGTCGGCAGGGCGCCGTGCTGCAGGCCCACCCCCAGGCAGACGAGGCCGAGGCGGTGGTGGAGCGGGCTCGGCGTGAAGAAGCGCATCCAGGTGTGGTACATCGGCCTTCGCTCCCCCGGTTCCCGTGTCGTGCCGTTGGCAGCGCTGTGGGCTGCGGTGATGCGCGCTGCGTCCAATCAGCAGTGATCTTTGTCCATGGACCGGCCGGACGCCAGGGGTGAGGCTGGGCCGTGACCTTCCTCCCGGTCCGCCCGCTCCGTCCCCCCGTACCGCGCTCCGCTCGTACCGGGCCGCGCGGCGCGGCGTTCACGGGACCGCGCGCACAGGAGAGAACGAGCACGATGGCTGACTTCACCGTGGGCGACGACCACTTCCGGATCGACGGGAAGCCCGTACGGCTGCTGTCGGGGGCCCTGCACTACTTCCGGGTGCACGAGGCGCAGTGGGAGCACCGGCTGTCGATGCTGCGGGCGATGGGCCTGAACTGTGTCGAGACGTATGTGCCGTGGAACCTCCACGAGCCGCGGCCGGGCGAATTCCGGGACGTCCCGGCACTCGGCCGCTTCCTGGACGCGGCGCACCGGGCCGGCCTGTGGGCGATCGTCCGCCCGGGCCCGTACATCTGCGCGGAGTGGGAGAACGGCGGGCTGCCGGCCTGGGTGACGGGGCGGTTCGGCCGGCGGGTCCGGACGCGGGACGCGGGCTTCCTGGACGCGGTGGAGCGGTGGTTCGCCGAGCTGCTGCCGCAGGTGGTGGAGCGGCAGACCGACCGCGGCGGCCCGGTGATCATGGTGCAGGCGGAGAACGAGTACGGCAGTTACGGCACCGACGACGTCTATCTGCGCCGGGTGACGGCCCTGCTCGGTGAGTGTGGTGTGAGCGTTCCGCTGTTCACCTCCGACGGGCCGGAGGACCACATGCTCACCGGCGGTTCGGTGCCGGGCCTGCTCGCCACGGCCAACTTCGGTTCGGGGGCGCGCGAGGCGTTCCGGGTGCTGCGCCGTCATCAGCCCGGTGGTCCGCTGATGTGCATGGAGTTCTGGTGCGGCTGGTTCGAGCACTGGGGCGCGCCGCCGGTCGTGCGGGATCCGGCGCAGGCCGCCGACGCGCTGCGGGAGATACTGGAGTGCGGCGCCTCCGTGAACATCTACATGGCGCACGGGGGGACCAACTTCGCCGGCTGGGCGGGCGCCAACCGCTCCGGACCGCTCCAGGACGAGGACCTGCGGCCGACGGTGACGTCGTACGACTACGACGCGCCGGTCGACGAGTACGGGCGGCCCACGGAGAAGTTCCGGCTGTTCCGGGAGGTCCTCGCGCGGTACGCGGACGGGCCGCTGCCGCCGCTGCCGCCCCAGCCCGCCGGCCTGGCGCCGGTGCGGGCCGGACTGACCGAGTGGGCGCCCCTGCCGGACGTCCTGGAGGCGCTGGGCGACGAGGAGGCGGCGGAGTCCGGTGTGCCGCCCACGTTCGAGGAACTGGGGGTCGACCGCGGCCTGGTGCGCTACCGGGTCGCGCTTCCGGGGCCGCGCGGCCCGTACACCCTGGGGGTCCGTGGCCTGCGGGACCGGGCGGTGGTGTACGTCGACGGGGTCCGCGCGGGCGTGTGGGACGAGGAGGACGCCTCCCTGGCACAGCCGGTGGCCGGGCCCGCTGAGGTCGAGGTCTGGGTGGAGTCGCTGGGCCGGGTCAACTACGGGCCGAGGCTGGGCGAACCGAAGGGCATCACCGGGGGCGTGCTGCACGAGCGTCAGTTCCTGCACGGCGTACGGGCGCGTGCGCTGCGGCTCGACGCGTTCGACGAGCCGGGCGCGGTGGCGGGGGTGCCGTTCGTGCCGGTCGACGGATCCGGCGGAACCGGCCTGTACCGGGGCACGTTCGAGGTCGCGGACGTGTCCGGAACCGGGCACGCGGGGCTCGAACTGCCGGGCTGGACGCGGGGATTCGTCTGGGTGAACGGCTTCTGCCTCGGCCGCTACTGGTCGGCGGGCCCGCAGCGGACGCTGTACGTGCCGGGTCCGGTGCTGCGGGACGGCGTGAACGAGGTGTGGGTGCTGGAGGTGGAGGGCGCGGGGGCGCCGTTCGCGGAGCTGGGGCCGGGGGTGCCCGTGCGGACGGGCGGCCCGGCGGACGCGGGCGCCTGACGGACGCGGGAGCCTGACGGGCCCGTCCGCCGCGGGACAGGTCGCTACAGTGGTGCGGAGTTGAGCGTCGCGGAGGGGGTACGGACGTGGCGGACCACCCCGGCAGCCCGGTCGTGCACGGCTTTCCGCACCTGGCCACCGTCCGGTCGGCGATCACCGCGCTGTACCGGCGGCTGTCGTACGACGGCGTCCACCGCTTCGCGCCCAGTTTCGCCCCCGTCGACGCGGCGTTCGCCGACGCGGACGACCTGCATCTCGGTGCGCAGCGGGTGGCGCGGGCGATGGTGGGGCACCTGCGGCTGCCGGACGCCCGGATGATCGTGGCGTTCCGCGCGATGGAGCATGCGGGGAGTGTCGAACTCGCGGCGGGGCCGGAGTACTTCATCGAGCTGAACGACCGCTTCCGTACCCATCGCCGGGACATCGGCGCCGCGTTGTCGCACGAGGTCACGCATGTGCTGCTGCACCGGCTCGGGCTGGAGTTCGCGGGGACCCGTGCCAACGAGATCCTCACCGACACCGCGGCGGTCTATCTGGGGGCGGGCTGGCTGCTGCTGGACGCGTTCCGGGAGGACGCCACGTCCAGCCAGAAGCTCGGCTACCTGACCCCGGAGGAGTTCGGGTACGTGCTCGCCAAGCGGGCGCTCGCGTTCGACGAGGACCCCTCGCCGTGGTTCACCAGCCCGCAGGCGTACACCGCGTACACCAAGGGCCGGGCGCAGGCACTGCGCGAGAGCGCGCAGCCGCCGCTGACGGCCGCGGGCTGGGCGGGCCGGCGCCGGTACGCCAAGGACCGGCGGTACGCCCAGGACCACCCCGGTGCGGTCGCGGGCCCGGGCTCCGACACCCCGTACGCCTTCGAGGCCGGAGGGGACGGTCTGCGGGTCGCGTTCCCGTGCCCGGTCTGCCATCAGCGCAACAGGGTGCCGGTCCGCGGCCGGGTCCGGGCCCGGTGCGCGTTGTGCCGGACGGTGCTGGACTGCACCACCTGAGGCGCCGCTCTCGCCAAGGGGCCTTGGCGCGCGGCGTATTACAGTCGAAATGTGACAGAAGATCCGAGGACGGCGACAGGGGGCGGCCCGAGCCTGTTCGATGCGTTGTACGAGAGTGAGAACGCCGTCGTACGGCTGCTGCGCGCCGGTGTGCCCGCGGAGTCGGTGGACGAGGACGGTGCGAGCGCGCTGTACCTGGCCGCCGTGTCGGACCGTCCGGGGGTGGTGCGGCTGCTCCTCGCGGCCGGCGCCGACCCCGACCGGGCCTGCGGTCCCGAGTCGGGCGATCTGCCGCTGTGCGGGGCGGCGTGCGGCGGGCACACGGAGGTGGTCGAGGCGCTGCTGGCGGCCGGGGCGCGGCCGGATCTGCGCGAGCAGTTCGGGTTCACGGCGCTGCGGTGGGCGGTGGGGCTCGGTCACGCGCGGACCGCCGAGGTCCTGCTGGCGTACGGCGCCGACCCGTGTCTGCCGGGTCCGGAGGGCGAGTCGCCGCTGCTGCTCGCCGCCCGCCGGGGGTCGACGCAGACGGTACGGGCGCTGCTGCGGCACGGGGCGGGGGCGTTGGAGGGCGCCGTCGAGGAGGCCCTCGCCGAGGCGCGGCGCATGCTGGACACCGACCTGGAGCAGGAGCTGCGGGCGAGCCTGCGGGAGTTGTACGGGGACACGGACGCGTACGAGGTCGTGGCGCGCCGGACCGTCGTGGACGGCGGCGAGACGCTGACCGTCGAACTCCTGCGTGACGGGCGGCCGTCGGCGGGCCGGGACCAGCAGACGGGGCACGGGGCGATCGCCACGGTCCTGGAGGCGGAGCTGGGGGTCCGGGCCTCGTTCGAGGAACTGGCGCGGCGGGCCCTGCGGGCGGGGAGCCCGGAGCTGGACAACTGGCGGGTGCCGGCCCAGGCGCTGCGGGACCGCGGCGACCAGGAGACCCGTCAGGCGGCCGAGGCGTGGTGCGCGAGCGAGGATTCGCTGCGGCGGGCGTTCGGCGCGGACGTGCTGGGACGGCTAGGACACCCTGGGACGAACCGGGCCCGTCCGGCGTCCGGGGACGGAAGCGGCTCCTGGGCGAACTGGGCTGACGCCCCGTAAACAGGCGCGTCCGAGGTCGGAGGGAAGCACCCCAGGGCGAACCGGGCTGACGCCCATAAGCAGGCGCGACCGGGATCCACGGAGGGAAGCACCCCAGGGCGAACCCGCTGAGGACGCCCCGTAGACAAGCCGGTCCGCCGTCCGAGGGGCCAACCTCCCGACTGACGGCCCCGTAGACAAGCCCGTCCGGCGTCCGGGGACGGGAGCGGCCTTCCGGGCGGACCCGGCTGACGCTCCGTCCTCGCACGCCGGACGGGCTGAGCGTGTGCGGCTCGGTTGTCAGGCCGCGCGACGGCCACGTGCCGGGGCGCCGCCCCGGCCGGAACCGCCGGAGCGACCCGCGCCACCGGCACCGGTGCCGCGCGAGGCGCCACCCGTACCCGACGACCCGCGCGAGGTGCCACCGGCTCCCGAGCCCCGGGCCGCGCCGCCGGTGCCCTGCGCACCGCTGCCACCGGCTGCCCCGGCGCCACCGCGCCGGCCCCGGCCACGGCTGCCCGAGCGGAATCCGCCACCGTTGCCGGCGCCCGTACCCGTGCTCCCGCCGGACCGCGTGCGCGGCTTCGGCTGGGTCGGCTGCGGGACCTCGATCACGATCGCGACGCCGGACGGCTCGCGCGCCCCGGTGATGCGGGTGAGCTCCTCGTCGCTGGACTTGATCCGGGTGGTGCGGGGCGCGATGCCCGCGTCCTGCATCAGCCGGGTCATCTCCCGCTTCTCCTCGGGCAGCACCAGCGTGACGACGCTGCCGGACTCGCCCGCGCGCGCCGTGCGTCCGCCGCGGTGGAGGTAGTCCTTGTGATCGGTGGGCGGGTCCACGTTGACGACCAGGTCGAGGTCGTCGACGTGGATGCCGCGGGCCGCCACGTTCGTCGCGACGAGCGCGGTGACCTGGCCGTTCTTGAACTGGTCCAGGGTCCGGTTGCGCTGCGGCTGGGAACGCCCGCCGTGCAGCGCCGCGGCCCGTACACCGCTGGCGAGCAGCCGCTTGGCGAAGCGGTCGGCGGCGCGCTTGGTGTCGACGAACATGATCACGCGGCCCTCACGGGCGGCGATCTTCGTGGCGACGGCCTTCTTGTCGGTCTCGTCGATCACGTGGAGCACGTGGTGCTCCATGGTGGTGACGGCACCGGCGGACGGGTCGACCGAGTGCACGACGGGGTCGGTCAGGAACATCTTGACCAGCCGGTCGATGTTCTTGTCCAGGGTGGCGGAGAACAGCATCCGCTGCCCGCCCGGCTCGACCTGCTTGAGCAGGGCGACGACCTGCGGCATGAAGCCCATGTCGGCCATCTGGTCGGCCTCGTCGAGGACCGTGATGGAGACATCGTCCAGGCGGCAGTCGCCGCGCTCGATGAGGTCCTTGAGACGGCCGGGCGTGGCGACGAGCACTTCGGCGCCACGGCGCAGGGTGCCGGACTGCTTGCTGATCGACATGCCGCCGACGACGGTGGCCATCCGCAGGTTGACGGCGGTGGCGTACGGCGTCAGCGCGTCGGTGACCTGCTGGGCGAGCTCGCGGGTCGGGACGAGGACGAGGGCCAGCGGAGCCGTGGGCTCGGAGCGGCGCCCGGCGGTGCGGGCCAGCAGCGCGAGACCGAAGGCGAGGGTCTTGCCGGAGCCGGTGCGGCCGCGGCCGAGGATGTCCCGGCCGGCGAGCGAGTTCGGCAGGGTGGCGCCCTGGATCGGGAACGGGTCGGTGACGCCCTGCGCGGCAAGGGTTTTCAGCAGGGCGGCGGGCATGTCCAGCTCGGCGAACGCCTCGACGGCGGGCAGTGCGGGGGTCATGGTTTCGGGCAGGGCGAACTCACCCTGCGGCGGCGTGGCCCTGCGACGGGGTGACGCCTTGCCGGATCCCTTGCCGGAACCCTGTGCGGTTGCCTGTGCCTGGGCCGTGCCACGCCCCCTCGACGGGCGATTGCGGGCGGGACGGTCCTGACGTTCGGAGCGGGTCATACGGAATTGCCCTCCTGGGGGATTCCTGGGAACTACGGGAACTGCTGGGGACTGCGGGAGAATTCCGGGGCTGCGTGGACGTGCGGACGAACCGCTGAACACGGCGCGCGGAACACTCGGGACACCCGGGGTGCTTCGTCGCACCCGGTGCAGGGGGCGCCGATCGGCGCCCGGTCTTTGCGCTACTTCCCAGGGACAGCACAAGCCGGGACCCGCACCGTCACGGTGCGGGCCCCGGCTGCGAGGTACGCGTCCGGCAATTAGGCCGGGACGATGTTCTCCGCCTGCGGGCCCTTCTGGCCCTGCGTGACGTCGAAGGAGACCTTCTGGCCCTCCTGGAGCTCACGGAAGCCCTGGGTGGCGATGTTGGAGTAGTGGGCGAAGACGTCGGCGCCGCCGCCGTCCTGCTCGATGAAGCCGAAGCCCTTTTCCGAGTTGAACCACTTCACGGTTCCAGTAGCCATGTCAATCTCCTCAAACAGGTGCAGTGCCGGAAATCCGCACTTTACGAATTCCAAGTCGCCGCATTGAGCCCCACCCGGAGAAAGCCGGAAAACAATAAAGCGCCTGAGGAAGCGTCTCCGTCAGGCGCACATAAAGTTCATGGGTACCAAAACTGCAACCGGACCACCGTAGCACGATCTGCCGACCAGCGGTGGGACACGCCACGCCGCCGGCCGGCTCGTGTCCGGGGGAACCCTTGGGGCGTCCGGCCCGGAGGCGTCCGAAGCCGTCCCGAAGTCGTCCGAGAAGCCGTCCGCACCCGTCCCGGGCCGGTTCAGCGACGCAGGGCGATGCCGTCCAGGACCATCGAGAGGTACTGACGGGCGATCTCCTCGGGGCTGTGCCGTCCGCCCGGCCGGTACCAGGACGCGGCGACCCAGACGGTGTCGCGGACGAACCGGTAGGTGAGGCGGACGTCGAGGTCGGCGCGGAAGGTCCGGTCGGCGACGCCGCGCTCCAGGGTGCCGAGCCAGGCCTTCTCGAACTTCTCCTGGGAGTCGACGAGGTACTGGAACCGGGGCTGGGCGGCCAGGTGCCGCGCCTCCTTCTGGTAGATGGCGACGGCGGCGCGGTGCCGGTCGATCTCCCGGAAGGATTCGGTGACGAGTGCCTCGATGGTCTCGCGGGGGCCCAGCCCGGCGTCGAGGACGGCGTCGTACCCCTCCCAGAGCTCGTTCAGGAAGGTGGAGAGGATCTCGTCGAGCATCGATTCCTTGGAATCGAAGTGGTAGTAGAGGCTGCCCGCGAGCATTCCGGCCGCGTCCGCGATCCTGCGGACGGTCGTGGCGTTGTATCCCTGGGCGGCGAACACCTCGGCGGCGGTGGCGAGCAGTTCACCACGCCGCTCGGGCGAGGGGGTCGCCTGGGGCTTCTTCTTGGTAGGCACCCGCCCATTCTCCGCCCGGCGGGAGCGGCCGCGGACGCCCCCGTCGTCCGCGGCCCCACAGCGGTCAGGTCGCCGCGTCCGCCGAGCCGTCGTCGTTCCCCCTGCGGATCGTGTGCAGCGGGCGGCCCGGGCGCCAGACCTGGATGACCAGGGTGTCGCCGCCCTCGAGCCCGGTGCGCACCACCTCGGTCAGCTCCACCCGGAAGAGGTGGAAGGGTTCCGGCGGCTTCACCTCGCCGATGAAGCGGGCGAGCAGGGCGGGGTCGGTCACCTCGACCGCGCGTCCGGACATCCGTACGTCCCCGTCGGCCATCTCGGCGTCGGGGCCCGGGTTGGCCTGCACCGCGAAGCGGGGGTCGCGGCGCAGGTCGAGTGCCTTGCGCGAGTTGGGCATCATGCCGAGGAGCGGCTCGTCGAGCCGGAACTCCACTTCGAGGCCGGTCACGCGCGGCGAGCCGTCCTTGCGGACGGTGGCCAGGACGTGGTGCTTGTACTGCTCGAAGCGCCGGCGCACGGCGTCGGCGAAGTCCGGCTCCGCCGACCGGAAGTCCGCCCAGAAATGTGAGGTCATGACTCCATCGAAGCCGGAAATCCCGACATCCTCTGTCCGGTATCCCGAAGCTTGGTCGCGGACCACCCGGACGGATGCCGTGCGGGCCCCGGCGTGGTGTGCTGGAAGAGGCGAAGGGCCGCCGTCCCGGCGGCGGGGAGGGCCGCTCCCGCTCCGAGGTGAGTTCAGATGGCGATCTTCATGAAGGCGTCGCTGCCCGGCATGACGACGGACCAGTACGAGAAGCTCAACGGGGAACTCCAGTCGATGCCCGGCGACACGTTCGCCGGATGCCTCGCGCACGTCTGCGTCACCACCGACGCGGGCATCGAGGTGTACGACCTCTGGGAGTCCCAGGAGGCCATGGACAAGTTCGGCGCCGTGATGATGCCGGTCGCCGAGAAGCAGGGCCTGCCCGCCGCGAGCGAGCGCCCGAAGGTCTCGCAGGTGCACCGCTACTGGATTCCCGGCGCCTAAGGGCTGCCCCGTAACCCCTGGTGGATCGGCGCGCGGCGTCAGATGCGGTGCATCGCAAGGCGGAGGAGCGTCCGCACACTGGATGATCCGGGCGTTCCGACAACGCGGCGAGGTGCCGTAGCTGTCGTCGTGCGCCCGCCAGGGATGACGGGAGAGCCCTTGGTCCGACAGCCGGCCGGCGCCGCGCACCCCCGCGCCCGGCGCCCCGTTCTGCGGCAGACGCGTCGCGGCAGCCGCGGAACGGTGTCCGTTCCCGAGACCCGCACCGGCCTCCGGCGCCTGGCCCGGCGCCGACACCACCCTCCGGAGCCGTCAGCCGGAGGGTGGTGTCGGTCTGCGCCGGCGCAGGGGGTACGTGCCCCGGCCCTCTCCCCCGCCCTCATCCCCATCGCTCCAGGACCGCCCGGGGTGCGTCCCGCTCCCCCGGGTTCGCTATCTTGATCGCCGCCGCCCCCACCGGCTCTCGCCCGTACACCGATGAAGGAGCCGGCCATGGAGGCCGACGTCACCACGTGCTATCGCCATCCCTCGTACGAGACGTACGTGAGCTGCACCCGTTGTGAGCGCTTCATCTGCCCCGCCTGCATGCGCGAGGCGGCCGTCGGCCATCACTGCGTGGAGTGCGTGAAGGAGGGGCGGCGTTCCGTGCGGCAGGCGCGGACGGTGTTCGGCGGCGCGGTGTCCCGGGGGGCGGCGCCGGTCGTCACCTCTGTGCTGATCGGCCTCAACGTCCTGGCGTACCTGGCCGAGCTGGTCCGGCCCGGCATCGTCGACCGGTTCGCGATGACGGGTGCCGCGCTGACGGGCCCCGACGGGACCGGTTACGTCTACGTGGACGGGGAGTTCCCCGGCTTCGAAGTGATCGGTGTGGTGGACGGTGAGTGGTACCGGCTGCTGACCGGTTCCTTCCTGCACCTGCCGCCGGGCGCGTCCTCCTTCGGTTCCCTGCCGTTCGGCGTGCTGCACATCCTCCTCAACATGTACGCGCTGTGGAACCTCGGCCGGGTCGTCGAGGAGCAGCTGGGGCGGGTCCGGTACCTCGCGCTGTACCTGCTGTCCGCGCTGGGCGGTTCGGTCCTGGTCTACCTGGTCGCGCCGTACGACAGCGCGGTGGGCGCCTCGGGGGCGGTCTTCGGTCTCGCCGCGTCGTTCTACGTCATCAACCGGCGCCTGGGCCGGGACATGCGGGCGGTGAACCGGTTTCTCGCCGGGTTCCTGGTGTGGATGGTGATCTCCGCAGGCTTCACCTCGTGGCAGGGGCACCTGGGCGGGCTGCTGACCGGGGCGGTCGTCACCGTCGTCTACGCGTACGCCCCGGCGCAGCGGCGTACGCCCGTGCAGGCGGCCGGGTGTGTGGTGCTGCTCGCCGTGCTGGTGCTGCTGGTGGTCCTGAAGACGTCGGCGCTGACGGGCTGAGCCGGGGGCGCGCGCCCGCTCGCCGGGGCCGTCCGGTACGGCCGTGGACCCCCGCCCACCTGCGAGGAGCCCGGGTCTCCTTCTGACACCATTGCCCCATGCGCAGAGATCACTCCGCCCGGCGGCCCGGTGCCGGGCGGGCCGGGGGCCCGGTCGCGGTTTCCTTCGTCCGACGGCTGCATCCACTGGACCGGCTGGCGGGCGGGCTGCTCCTGCTGGGCGTGCTGGCGGTCGTGACCGGGCTGCTGCCCGCGGATCCCGCGGCGGACGAGATGCGGCGCATCGGTCCCCTGCTGGCGTTCCTGGCGACCGTGATCGTGCTGGCAGAACTGGCGGGCCGGGCGCAGGTCTTCGACGTGGTGGCGGCCTGGGTGGCGCGGGCCGGACGGGGCCGTTATCCGCTGCTCTTCGCGCTCTGCGTGGCGTTCGCCTCGCTCACCACGATCACCCTGAACCTGGACACCACCGCGGTGCTGCTCACCCCGGTGATGCTGGCGCTCGGCACCCGGGTGGGCATCGCGGCCCTGCCGTTGGCGATGACGACGGTGTGGCTGGCCAACACGGCGAGTCTGCTGCTGCCGGTGTCGAACCTGACGAACCTGCTGGCCGCGGACCGCGTGGCGCTGTCCCCGGCCGGTCTGGCGGCCGTGATGTGGCTGCCCCAGCTGGCCGCGATCGGGGTGACGGCCCTGTGTCTGTGGGTGTTCTACTGGCGCCGTGGACGTCGTGGGGCGGACCGCTACACGCCGCCCGCCCTGCCGGTGCCCGGCGATCCGGTGCTGCTGCGGATCTGTGCGGTGGCGTGCGGTGGCTTCCTGCTGGCGATCCTGCTGCTCGATGTGCCGCTGTGGTCCGCGTCGCTGGTCGCGATGGTGGTCGTGGTGGCGGCCTACGCGGTGCGGCGCCGGGAGGAGCTGCGGGTGTCGCTGGTTCCATGGCGGCTGCTGGTGCTGGTCCCGGGGATGTTCCTGGTCGTGCAGACGGTCAACGCCCACGGGCTGCACGAGCTGCTGGTGCGGGCGCTGGGCTCCGACGACGGTTTCGTGGGCATGCTGCGATCGGCCGGGGTGGGTGCGGGGCTGTCCAATGTGCTGAACAACCTGCCGGCGTACGTGGCGGGCGAGGCGGTGATCCCGGCGGACAACCACCATCAGCTGCTGGCCCTGCTGATCGGGGTCAACGCGGGGTCCGTCGTCACGCCGTGGGGGTCGCTGGCGACGCTGCTGTGGTTCGAGCGGTGCCGCTGGCAGGGGACGCGGATCGCCGTGGGGCGCTTCGTCCTGACCGGGCTGGTGCTGTCGGTGACGGCGGTGTCCGCCGCCACCTGCGCCCTGGCTCTGGTCACCTGAGGGGCCGGTGCGGCGAACTGTCCCCGGACGCGCCACGGCGCCTGCCGAATCGTCCGGTCGGGGACGGGCAGGCGCCGCGTTCAGTTCCGTACGCCGTTGTACGGGACGTCTGGTGTGCCGTGATCAGACCGTCAGGGAACGGTCCGTCGGGCGGATCGGGGCCGGCAGGGCGCTGGCTCCGGTCAGGAAGCGGTCCACGCCGCGTGCCGCGGAGCGGCCCTCGGCGATGGCCCACACGATGAGGGACTGGCCGCGGCCGGCGTCTCCGGCGACGAACACGCCGTCGACGTTGGTGGCGTAGTCGTCGTCACGGGCGACGTTGCCCCGTGCGTCGAGCTCCAGACCGAACTGCTGGACCAGCCCGTTGGCCTGGTCCGTGCCGGTGAAGCCCATCGCGAGGGTGACCAGCTGTGCGGGGATCTTCCGCTCGGTGCCGGGCTTCTGCTCCAGCTTACCGTCCTTGAACTCCACCTCGACGAGGTGGAGGGCCTGGACGTTGCCGTCCTCGTCGCCCTCGAAGTGGGTCGTGGAGACGGAGTAGACCCGCTCGCCGCCCTCCTCGTGCGCGGAGGTGACCTTGTAGAGCATGGGGAAGGTCGGCCAGGGCTGGTTGGCGTTCCGGTCCTCGCCCGGCCGGGGCATGATCTCCAGCTGGGTGACGGAGAGCGCGCCCTGGCGGTGGGCGGTGCCGACGCAGTCGGCACCGGTGTCGCCGCCGCCGATGACGACGACGTGCTTGCCCTCCGCGGTGATCGGGGAGACCGTCAGGTCGCCCTCCTGCACCTTGTTGGCGAGCGGCAGGTACTCCATCGCGAAGTGCACGCCGTTCAGCTCACGGCCCGGGACGGGCAGATCGCGGGAGACGGTGGCACCGGCGGCGATGACGACGGCGTCGTAGCGGCGCCGCAGCTTCGCGGCGTCGATGTCCTTGCCGACCTCGATCTCGGTGCGGAACTTGGTGCCTTCCGCGCGCATCTGCTCGATGCGGCGGTTGATGTGCGACTTCTCCATCTTGAACTCGGGGATGCCGTAGCGGAGGAGTCCCCCGATGCGGTCCGCGCGCTCGTAGACGGCGACCGTGTGGCCGGCCCGGGTCAGCTGCTGGGCGGCGGCGAGTCCGGCCGGTCCTGAGCCGATGACGGCCACGGTCTTGCCGGACAGGCGCTCGGGCGGCTGCGGGGTGACGTCGCCGCGGTCCCACGCCTGGTCGATGATCGAGACTTCGACGTTCTTGATCGTGACGGCCGGCTGGTTGATGCCGAGCACGCACGCCGACTCGCACGGGGCCGGGCAGAGCCGCCCGGTGAACTCCGGAAAGTTGTTCGTGGCGTGCAGGCGCTCGGACGCGGCGGTCCAGTCCTCGCGGTAGGCGTAGTCGTTCCACTCGGGGATGAGGTTTCCGAGGGGACAGCCGTTGTGGCAGAACGGGATGCCGCAGTCCATGCAGCGGCCGGCCTGCTTGCTGATGATCGGGAGCAGCGAGCCCGGAACGTAGACCTCGTTCCAGTCCTTGACGCGCTCGCCGACGGGGCGGGTCTTGGCGACCTCGCGGCCGGTGGTCAGGAAGCCCTTGGGGTCAGCCATTGGTCGCCGCCTCCATCATCTTCTCGGTGGTCTCCTGCTCGGAGAGACCGGCGAGCTCAGCGGCGTCCTTGGCGGCGAGCACTGCCTTGTAGGTGGACGGGATGATCTTGCTGAAGCGGGCCACCGCGGTGGTCCACTCGGCGAGGAGCTTCTCGGCGACCGTGGATCCGGTCTCCTCCTGGTGGCGGCGCACCACGTCGTGCAGCCACTGCTCGTCGGTCTCGGAGAGCTCCTCGACCGCGCCGAGGTTCCCGACGTTGACGTTGTCGCGGTCCAGGTCGATGACGTACGCGACACCGCCGGACATGCCGGCCGCGAAGTTGCGTCCGGTCTCGCCGAGGACGACGGCGTGGCCGCCGGTCATGTACTCGCAGCCGTGGTCGCCCACGCCTTCCGAGACGACGGTGGCGCCGGAGTTGCGGACGCAGAAGCGCTCACCGGTGCGGCCGCGCAGGAACAGTTCGCCGCCGGTGGCGCCGTAGGCGATGGTGTTGCCCGCGATGGTGGAGTACTCGGCCAGGTGGTCGGCGCCGCGGTCCGGGCGGACGATGACGCGGCCGCCGGAGAGGCCCTTGCCGACGTAGTCGTTGGCGTCGCCCTCCAGGCGCAGCGTCACACCGCTGGGGAGGAAGGCGCCGAAGGACTGGCCCGCGGAGCCGGTGAAGGTGATGTCGATGGTGTCCTCGGGCAGGCCCGCACCGCCGAACTTCTTCGTGACCTCGTGGCCGAGCATCGTGCCGACGGTCCGGTTGATGTTGCGGATCGCGATCTGCGCGCGGACCGGCTGGGCGGCCTCGGCGCTGTCGGCCTTCAGGGCGTCGGCGGCGAGCTTGATGAGCTCGTTGTCGAGGGCCCTGGCCAGACCGTGGTCCTGCTCGGCGATCTGGTGACGGACTGCGCCGTCGGCCAGGGCCGGGACGTAGAAGAGCGGGGCGAGGTCGAGGCCCTGCGCCTTCCAGTGCGTGATCGCACGGTCGGTGTCGAGGAGCTCGGCGTGGCCGACGGCCTCTTCGATCGTACGGAAGCCGAGCTCGGCGAGGATCTCGCGGACTTCCTGGGCGATGAACTCGAAGAAGTTGACGATGTACTCGGCCTTGCCGGAGAAGCGGTCACGCAGGACCGGGTTCTGGGTGGCGATGCCGACCGGGCAGGTGTCGAGGTGGCAGACGCGCATCATGACGCAGCCGGAGACGACGAGCGGCGCGGTCGCGAAACCGAACTCCTCGGCGCCCAGCAGCGCGGCGATGACGACGTCGCGGCCGGTCTTGAGCTGGCCGTCGGTCTGCACGACGATGCGGTCGCGCAGGCCGTTGAGCAGCAGGGTCTGCTGGGTCTCGGCGAGGCCGAGCTCCCAGGGGCCGCCCGCGTGCTTGAGCGAGGTGAGCGGGGACGCGCCGGTTCCGCCGTCGTGGCCGGAGATGAGGACGACGTCCGCGTGCGCCTTGGAGACACCGGCGGCGACCGTGCCGACGCCGACCTCGGAGACCAGCTTCACGTGGATGCGGGCCGCCGGGTTGGCGTTCTTGAGGTCGTGGATCAGCTGAGCCAGGTCCTCGATGGAGTAGATGTCGTGGTGCGGCGGCGGCGAGATCAGACCGACGCCCGGGGTGGAGTGCCGGGTCTTGGCGACCCACGGGTAGACCTTGTGGCCGGGCAGCTGGCCGCCCTCGCCGGGCTTGGCGCCCTGCGCCATCTTGATCTGGATGTCGTCCGCGTTGACCAGGTATTCGCTGGTCACACCGAAGCGGCCGGAGGCGACCTGCTTGATGGAGGAGCGGCGTGCCGGGTCGTAGAGCCGGTCGGCGTCCTCGCCGCCCTCACCGGTGTTGGACTTGCCGCCCAGCTGGTTCATGGCGATGGCGAGGGTCTCGTGCGCCTCGCGGGAGATCGAGCCGTACGACATGGCGCCGGTGGAGAAGCGCTTGACGATGTCGGAGACGGACTCGACCTCGTCGATGTCGATGGCCTCGCGGTCCGAGGCGAAGCCGAAGAGGCCGCGCAGCGTCATCAGGCGCTCGGACTGCTCGTTCACCCGGTCCGTGTACTTCTTGAAGATGTCGTACCGGCGGTTGCGGGTGGCGTGCTGGAGGCGGAAGACCGTCTCCGGGTCGAACAGGTGCGGCTCGCCCTCGCGGCGCCACTGGTACTCGCCGCCGATCTCCAGCGCGCGGTGCGAGGCGGAGATGCCGGAGGCGGGGTAGCCCTTGGCGTGCCGGGCGGCGACCTCCTTGGCGATGACGTCGAGTCCGGCGCCGCCGATCTTGGTGGGGGTGCCGTTGAAGTACTGCGCGACGAAGTCCTCGTCGAGGCCGACGGCCTCGAAGACCTGGGCGCCGCGGTAGGAGGCGACGGTGGAGATGCCCATCTTGGACATGACCTTCAGGACGCCCTTGCCCAGGGCGTAGATGAGGTTGCGGATGGCCTGCTCGGCCTCGATGCCCTCGATGAAGGTGCCGGCCCGGACGAGGTCCTCGACGGACTCCATGGCCAGGTAGGGGTTGACCGCGGCGGCGCCGTAGCCGATCAGCAGGGCGACGTGGTGGACCTCGCGGACGTCACCGGCCTCGACCAGCAGGCCCACCTGGGTGCGCTGCTTGGTGCGGATGAGGTGGTGGTGGACGGCCGAGGTGAGCAGCAGCGAGGGGATCGGCGCGTGCTCGGCGTCGGAGTGCCGGTCGGACAGGACGATCAGGCGGGCGCCGTCCTCGATGGCGGCGTCGACCTCGGTGGTGATCTGCTCGATCCGGGCGGCGAGGGCCTCGCCGCCGCCGCCGACCCGGTAGAGGCCGGAGAGCGTGGCGGCCTTCATGCCCGGCATGTCGCCGTCGGCGTTGATGTGTATGAGCTTGGCCAGCTCGTCGTTGTCGATCACCGGGAAGGGCAGGGTGACCGCGCGGCACGCGGCGGCGGTCGGCTCCAGGATGTTCCCCTGGGGGCCCAGCGTGGAGCGCAGCGAGGTGACGAGCTCCTCGCGGATGGCGTCCAGCGGCGGGTTGGTGACCTGCGCGAACAGCTGGGTGAAGTAGTCGAAGAGCAGCCGGGGGCGCTCGGAGAGCGCGGCGATCGGCGAGTCCGTGCCCATGGAGCCCAGCGGTTCGCCGGCGGTGCGGGCCATCGGGGCGAGGATGACGCGCAGCTCTTCCTCGGTGTAGCCGAAGGTCTGCTGGCGGCGGGTGACGGAGGCGTGGGTGTGGACGATGTGCTCGCGCTCGGGGAGGTCCTCGAGCTCGATCTCGCCGGTCTCCAGCCACTCCTCGTACGGGTTCTCGGCGGCCAGGGACGCCTTGATCTCGTCGTCCTCGATGATGCGGTGTTCGGCGGTGTCGACGAGGAACATCTTGCCGGGCTGGAGGCGGCCCTTGCGGACGACCTTGGCGGGGTCGATGTCCAGGACGCCGACCTCGGAGGAGAGCACGACGAGGCCGTCGTCGGTGACCCAGTAGCGGCCGGGGCGCAGCCCGTTGCGGTCGAGGACCGCGCCGACCTGGGTGCCGTCGGTGAAGGTGACGCAGGCCGGGCCGTCCCAGGGCTCCATCATCGTGGAGTGGTACTGGTAGAAGGCATGCCGGGCCGGGTCCATGGAGGCGTGGTTCTCCCACGCCTCGGGAACCATCATCAGGACGGAGTGCGGCAGCGAGCGGCCACCGAGGTGGAGCAGCTCCAGGACCTCGTCGAAGGAGGCCGAGTCGGAGGCGTCCGGGGTGCAGACGGGGAAGATCCGGTCGAGCCGCGCCTCTCCGAAGAGGCTGGAGGCGAGCTGGGACTCCCGGGCCTTCATCCAGTTGCGGTTGCCCTTGACCGTGTTGATCTCGCCGTTGTGCGCGACGAAGCGGTACGGGTGTGCGAGCGGCCAGCTCGGGAAGGTGTTGGTGGAGAAGCGGGAGTGGACCAGTGCGACCGCGGTGGCGAAGCGGGGGTCGGAGAGGTCGGGGAAGAAGGGTTCCAGCTGCCCGGTGGTGAGCATGCCCTTGTAGACGATCGTGCGGGCGGAGAGCGACGGGAAGTAGACCCCGGTCTCACGCTCGGCGCGCTTGCGCAGGACGAAGGCCTTGCGGTCCAGGACGATGCCGGTGCTCTCGCCGTCCGCGACGAAGAGCTGGCGGAACTCGGGCATGGTGGCGCGGGCGCCGTTGCCGAGGATGCCGGGGGCGACCGGGACCTCGCGCCAGCCGAGGACCTTGAGGCCTTCTTCGGCGGCGATCTTCTCGAGGCCGCGGACGGCCTCGGTGGAGTCGTCCGCGGGCAGGAACGCGATGCCGACGGCGTAGGCCCCGGCTTCGGGGAGGTCGAAGGAGACCTCTGCGCGCAGGAAGGCGTCCGGGACCTGGAGCAGGATTCCGGCACCGTCACCGGAGTCGGGCTCGGATCCGGTGGCGCCGCGGTGTTCGAGGTTGCGCAGTACGGTCAGCGCCTGCTCGACCATCTCGTGGCCGGCCACACCGGTCAGAGTGGCTACGAACCCGACACCGCAGGCGTCGTGCTCGTTGCGGGGGTCGTACATCCCCTGCTGGGCGGGGCGACCGTCCATGGGCGACCAGGCGTCGGTGCGCATCGGCTCTCCCGTCGTCGTCGTGGCATATGCGTGCCGAGGGACGACGTTGGCCCTCTGCGAAATTTCGTGCAGATTACATGATGGGACGCTTCTCAAAAAGCGGATAGCTCGTTCCAACATACGGACACCGCCGTGGCGGTGGAGGGGGTCGCAGTCGGAGGATCGGCGCCCGGGAGGCCGCAGAGAGCAGGCGTCGTTGCCTGCGGTGTCTACGGCTCATGCCCGGCGGCAAAGCAAACGAAACCGCCGGGTAACGACTACTTATGTGTAGTCCTGCATAGAGTCTCATTTTACGTCGCGTACGGCCGATCCGCCCAGTGGCGGTGGTCAGGACGTACGTCACACAGGTGGCGTACACGTTACGGCCACGCACACCGGGGGGTGCGCGTGGCCGTGGACCGTACGGGATGCGAAGGCTCAGCCTCCGACGGCGACGCCGAACAGGGCGCCCAGGCCGTAGGTGATCGCGGCCGCCGCACCGCCGAGCACCAGCTGGCGCAGCCCGCTGAACCACCAGCTGCGGGCCGTGACCCGGGCCACCACCGCGCCGCAGCCGAAGAGTCCGGCCAGGGCGAGCAGCACGGCGGGCCACATCGCGTCCGCGCCGAGCAGGTAGGGCAGTACGGGCAGCAGCGCGCCGAGCGCGAAGGCGCCGAACGAGGACACGGCGGCGACGAGGGGCGAGGGCAGGTCGCCCGGGTCGATGCCGAGCTCCTCGCGGGCGTGGATCTCCAGGGCCTGCTCGGGGTCGCGGGACAGCTGCCGGGCGACCTCGCGGGCCAGCCCCGCCTCGACGCCGCGGGATTCGTAGAGTTCGGCGAGCTCCCGCTCCTCGTCCTTGGGGTGCTTGCGCAGCTCCCGCCGCTCGACGGCGAGCTCGGCCTCGACGAGCTCGCGCTGCGAGGCGACGGAGGTGTACTCGCCGGCCGCCATCGAGAAGGCGCCCGCGGCCAGGCCGGCCAGGCCGGTGATCACGATCGTGCGGTGCGAGACGTCGCCGCCCGCGACGCCGGTCATCAGGGCGAGGTTCGAGACGAGCCCGTCCATGGCGCCGAACACCGCGGGACGCAGCCAGCCGCCGTTCACGTCACGGTGGGTGTGGTTGTCCCGGTGCGCCTCGTGCAGTACGGCGTCGGTCTCGATGATGGACACGGCTCTCCCCTTCTCAGGCAGCGGATCCGGCTCACCCCGCCCCCGCTCGACATCATCGAAAATACGCACGAAAAACGGCCCCCGCCAGCAAGGCAGGCCGTACTTACCACCCTCCGTAACCACGTAGGTACGCCTTGCCTTGCTGTCCGAAGGCCGTCATCCGAGTGGCCCTTTTGTGAGGATTATCGGCCTCTGTCGTGGCTCCGCGTGGCACAGATCCCACAGGCACGAGAACTGGCTCGGGACGAGCGAAGGGTCGACGCGATGGAGCTGACCGCAGGAAATCCGGCCGGGCCGGGGACGAGCGGCGCGCGGGCGGCGGTACGCGGGGCTCCCTGCCCGGCCGGTCCGGCCCGGGGCGGCTGCGGTGACCGGGCCAGGGGCGCTCTGCTGGGCCTGGCGGTCGGCGACGCGCTGGGCGCACCCGCGGAGAACATGCGGCCCTCGGAGATCCGCCGCCGCTGGGGCCGGATCGAGGGCTTCGTGAGCGACGACCCGGCGGGCACGGACGACACGGAGTACGCGATCTTCTCCGGGCTGCTGCTGGCCCGGCACGGTTCGGCGCTGACCGTCACCCATGTCGAGCGGGCCTGGCACCTGTGGATCGCCGATCTGGACGAGGGGCCGTTCCGCGGCGCCGGTTTCAGCGAGCGCGGCACGCTGGAGAACCTGCGCCGGGGCCTGGCCGCCCCGATCTCCGCCCAGCACCGGCACGCCTGGAGCGACGGTCTGGCGATGCGGGCGGCGCCCTTCGGCGTCTTCGCCGCGGGCCGGCCCGCGGAAGCGGCGCGGCTGGTCGCGGTGGACGGCCGGGTCAGCCATGACGGGGAGGGCATCTACGGCGGCCAGGCGGTCGCGGCCGGGGTGGCGGCGGCCATGACGGGGGCCGGGGTCACCTCCGTGATCGCCGCCGCGCTCTCCGTCGTACCGATGGACTCGTGGACGGCCCGCTCACTGCGCCGGGCGGTGACGGCCGCGCAGCGCCCCTACCCCGACCGCCTCACGAGGGAGCGGGCGGTGCGCTCGGCCGTCGTCGTCGGCGGGTACCCGTGGACGGACCTGGCGCCCGAGGCGGTGGGCCTGGCCTTCGGCGCCTTCGCCGCGGCGCGCGGTGACTTCCGTACGGCGGTGCTGACCGCGGTCAACATGGGGCGCGACGCCGACACGACGGCCGCGGTGGCGGGCGCCCTGGCCGGAGCGCTGCACGGCGCGTCCGCCATCCCGCCCACCTGGGCGAACGCGATCGGCCCGGTCCGTGGCAGCTGTCTCCCGTCGATGCGCGGCTACCACGTCCTGGACATCGCGGAGCTGCTCACCCCGGACGAGGCGGAGGAGCGGGACGGAAGCGGGGACGGCGGAGGCGGACAGGGCGAACATGGGCCGCCCGGCCCGGGGCCCCGCCCCGGCCACGCCACCGCGCCCGCGACGGCGGTGGGGCGATGACCACGGCCGAGGACGCCTCCCGCACCGCGCACCCGGACGCCGCCGGATCTCCGGCCGCCGCCGCGCGCCCGGACGACGGACGCGAGCACCCGGGCGACGAGCGGCCCCGGGAGGCCGCACGGACCGGGGGCGGCCCGGGTCCCGCCCGGCCGGCCACGCCGCGCCGGGCCCGCATCGAGGGGCTGCTGCTCGGGCTGGCTTCCGGGGACGCCGCCGGGTGGCCGGCCGCCCGGCACCGGGCGGCCAGAATGCCCGAGTGGACCCGGCGCCTGACCCGTGAGCTCGACACCTTCGCCGAGCAGAACGCGACGACCACGCTGCCCGTCCCCATCGCGCTCAACCAGCCGCCCGAACCCCTGCGGCTCGGCCCGTCCGACGACGCCGAATGGGCGGCCTTCGCCGCCGGGACCGTACTCACCTCGGCGGCCGGCGCTCTGCAGGGCCTCCCCCCCGCGCGCCGGATGCGGGCCGCCGTGGACGCCGCCTGGAACGCGCTGGCCGCCGAGGTGGCCGCGGCCGCCGCCCGGGCGCCGGAGGTCGAGTCGGCGGTCCTGCCGCTGCGGGCCCGCATCTCGGTCAGGGCGGGGCTCGGCAACCTGGCCGCCGGACTCCGGCCGCCCGCCACCGGCCACGACAACCCGCACTACTTCGACGACGCGGCGTGCGTGCGGGCCGCCGTGCTGGCGGTGGTCCATCCCGGTGACCCGGAGGCGGCGGCCGCTCTCGCGGAGTTCGACGCGCGCTACACCCAGGACGGCGACGGAGTGCACGGGGCGCGGGCGATGGCCGCCGCGATCGCCGAGGCGCTCGGCGGCGCGGACGTGGACACCGCGGTGAACGCCGCGCTCGCCCAGCTCCCCGAGGGCACCGAGATCGCCCGCAACGCCGCTCACGCGGTGCGCATCGCCCGCGACTTCGCCGGTGAGCGGGCCGGCGCGTTCGCCCTCGTACCGGTGCTGGAGCACCAGATCGTCGACCACGTCTACAGCTACGGGATCGCCGCGGCCGAGACGGTCCCCGTCGCCCTCGCCCTGGCCACCGCGGCCCGGGGCGACATCGCGCAGGCCGTGCCGTCGGCTGCGTGCCTGTCCCGGGTCGCCGACTCGGCCCCCGCGCTGGCCGGGGCACTGACCGGGGCGCTCGGCTCCGTCACCGCCGTGCCCGACGGCTGGCGCGAGGCGTGCCGCACCCTGGCGGGGTGCGCGCTGCCCCGTTTCGCGGGCACGGATCTGATCGAACTCGCCGGGCTGCTGGCAGACACGGAACCGGTGCCCCCGGGTGGACAATTCGGACATGACATCCACAGCGCCCACGGCGCCCACGAGGTCCGCACCCCCCACGACGCCCACGGCGCCCACCCTCGATGAACGGATCGCGGGCGCGCTCGTCGGCGCCGCCGTCGGCGACGCGCTCGGCGGTCCCGTCGAGGGCCGGCCCCCCGAGCAGATCGTGGCCCGTCACGGCGGGCGGATCACCGGTGTCGTCGGCCCGTGGGACGGCGACGCATGGCGCACCGCCCGCCCCATCGCGCCGTACCACAAGGGCGACGGGCACGTCACCGACGACACCTTGATGACCCATGCGCTGGTCCGGGTGTACGGGAAGGTCCGCGGCCATCTCGACGCGTACGCGGTCGCCGACCACCTGGTCCCCGAACTGATCTCGAACCCCCGCTGGATCCCGGAGCTGGAGGCCGAGGCGCTGCCGTTGCAGCGGATCTTTCTCGCCGAGAAGTGGATCGTCGCCCGGCTGCACTACGGACACGTCGACCCGCGCGAGGCGGGGTGCGGAAACATCGTCAACTGCGGCGCGGCGATGTACATGGCGCCGGTCGGGCTGGTGAACGCCGCCCACCCCGAGGCCGCGTACGCCGAGGCGCTGGACGTCGCGGGCGCCCATCAGTCCAGTTACGGCAGGGAGGCGGCCGGTGTCTTCGCGGCCGCGGTCGCCGCGGCGTGCGTGCCGGGGGCGACGCCCTCGAGCGTCGTCGAGACGTGTCTGGCGCTGGCCAAGGACGGCACCAGGGCCGCGATCGACGCGGTCTGCGAAACCGCCGTCGGTCACCGGGACTTCGAGTCGGCCCTCGCCCCGCTGCGGGAGGCCGTCGCCCCCTTCGACACGGTCGGCCCCGACTACCGCGCCCCCTCGCTCGGCGCCCGCAGGCCGTCCCGGCTGCACGCCATCGAGGAGCTCCCCGTCGCGCTCGGGATGCTGCTGGTCGCGGACGGGGACTACCGGCAGACGGTGCTCGGCTCGGTCAACTACGGGCGGGACTGCGACTCGATCGCCACGATGAGCGGCGCGATCGCGGGCGCGCTGCACGGTGAGCGGACGATCCCGGCCGACTGGGCGACGACGGTCGGCGAGGCCAGCCGGCTCGATCTGCGCGCCCCGGCCCGCACCCTGACCGAGGTGGCCCGCGAGGTGTTCGCGCGCGACACCGCCCGCCGCCGCACGTACGAGGCCGCCTTCGCCACGCTGGTGGGCAGGCCGTGACCACGACGGTGCGGGCCACCTGGGTCCAGCCCGAGGACCTCGTCGGGCACGAACTGCGGCAGGCGGCCGAGGACGGGCGCGACGCCCGGGACATCGAGCGCCGGTGGTACGAGGCCGGCGGCTCGCCCGCCCCGGACCGCGCGGGCGCCTCGTCGCCCCCGGCCCCTTCGGGGCTGCGCGCGGTCGCCGGGCGCCTGCTGGACGAACTCGCCCGGCTGGAGTCGCCGCTGGCCGACGACGAGCCGACCGCCCTCGACGCGATCCGGGCCGCCTGCCCGCACTGGCCGCGCCCCCGCACGGAGCCGTCCTCCGTGGGGCGCGAGCGCCTGCACGCGGCCTGGCTGGGCCGCGCCGCGGGCTGTCTGCTCGGCAAGCCGGTCGAGAAACTGCCGCTGGAGGGCATCCGCGCGCTGGCCCGCGCCACCGGCAACTGGCCGCTGAACACCTGGTTCACCGCCCGGGGCCTGCCCCCCGCCCTGGCCGCCACCTATCCCTGGAACCGGCGTTCGGCGGCCACCTCCCTGGCCGAGAACATCGACGGTATGCCCGAGGACGACGACCTCAACCACCCCCTGCTCACGCTGGTGCTGCTTCAGCGCCACGGCAGTTCCTTCACCACCGCCGACCTCGCGAGGCTGTGGCTGGAGGAGCTTCCGGCGGGCCGGACGTTCACCGCCGAGCGGATCGCGTACCGCAATCTGCTCGACGGCCTCGAACCGCCGGACACCGCCCGCCACCGCAATCCGTTCCGGGAGTGGATCGGGGCGCAGATCCGCGCCGACGTGCACGGCTGGACCCACCCCGGCGACCCGGGCGCGGCGGCGGAACAGGCCCACCGTGACGCGGTCCTCACCCATACCGGGAACGGGGTGTACGGCGCGATGTTCACCGCAGCGGCGCTCGCCGAGGCGGCCGGCGGCGAGGCGGACGTGCACGGCGCTCTCGCCGCCGGCCTGCGGGTCGTCCCGCCCGGCTCGCGGTTCGCGCGGGCCGTACGGGACGGAATCGTCCTGGCCCGCGAGGAGACCCGTTTCGATACGGTCGTCGACCGGTTGCACGCGGCGTACGGCAGGTATCACTGGGTGCATGTGCTGCCCAACGCGGCTCTGCTGGCCGCCGCCCTCACCCATGCCGACGGTGACTTCACCGGCTCGATCTGCCGTGCGGTGTCCGGCGGCTGGGACACCGACTCCAACGGGGCGACCGCCGGTTCGCTCGCCGGGCTGCTGGCCGGGCGGCCGGACGCGCTGCCCGACCGGTGGACGACCCCGCTGAAGAACCGGCTCGCCACTTCCGTCCCCGGTTTCGACTCGGTCGGCTTCGACACCCTCGCCGACCTGACCCACCGGCTCACCCATGAGGAGGCACTCCGCCCATGACCAAAGTCGCGGTGCTCGGCAGCACCAATATGGATCTCGTGGCCTACGTCGACCGGGCTCCGGAGCGCGGGGAGACCGTCACGGGACGGGAGTTCCGCACCATTCCCGGCGGCAAGGGCGCCAACCAGGCGGTCGCCGCCGCCCGCGCGGGCGGCGACGTGATGATGATCGGCGCGGTGGGCGACGACGAGTACGGCGTCCGGATGCGGGAGAACCTGGAGCACTCGGGCGTCGACACCGATCTCCTGCACACCGCCGAAGGGCCCAGCGGCACCGCGCACATCGTGGTCGACGGCAGGGGTTCCAATGCCATCGTCGTCATCCCCGGCGCCAACGGCACCGTCACCGCCCTCGGACCGGGCGAGATCGCCGCCATCGCCGAGGCCGACCTGCTGCTGCTCCAGCTGGAACTGCCCCTGTCCGCCGTGATCGAGGGGGCCAGGGCCGGTCACGCCCAGGGGGTGCGGACGGTTCTCACTCCGTCCCCGGTACAGCCCCTGCCGGCCGAACTCCTCGACTGCGTCGATCTGCTGATCGCCAACGAGTACGAGGCGGCCGAACTGTCGGGGCACACCGATCCGCACGCGGCGGCCGAGATCCTGCTCAGTCAGGTGCCGGCGGTCGTCATCACCCTCGGTTCGAAGGGCTGCCTGTACGCGGCACGGGGCAGCCGGACCGTGCCCTTCCCCGCCCCCGAGGTGTCCGCCGTGGACACGACCGGCGCCGGCGACACCTTCGTCGGCACGCTCGCCGTGGCGCTCGGCGAGGGGCGTCCGGTACCGCAGGCCATCGCCTGGGCCTCGTCGGCGGCCGCGCTCTGCGTCCAGAAGCCCGGCGCCTCGGTCTCCATGCCGTACCGCAGCGAAATCGACGCCGCGTGAGCGCGCCGGAGGCGCCGCCCCTGTCCGGGTTGCGCGTCATCGACCTCGCCACGCTGTTCGCGGGCCCCCTCTGCGCCACCATGCTCGGCGACTACGGCGCGGATGTGATCAAGGTCGAGCATCCGGGCAAGCCCGATCCGTCCCGGGGGCACGGCCCGACGAAGGACGGGGTCGGTCTGTGGTGGAAGCTGCTCGGCCGCAACAAGCGCAACCTCACCCTCGACCTGTCCTGCCCGGGCGGCCGTGATCTGTTGCTGCGGCTCGCCGCCGACACCGACGTGATCATCGAGAACTTCCGGCCGGGCACCCTGGAACGGTGGGGGCTCGGGCCCGCGGAGCTGCACGCCGTCAACCCGCGGCTGGTGCTGGTCCGGGTCACGGGCTTCGGCCAGTTCGGCCCGTACGCGCACCGGCCCGGCTTCGGCACGCTCGCGGAGGCCATGAGCGGGTTCGCGGCGATCACGGGGGAGCCCGACGGTCCTCCGACGCTGCCGCCGTTCGGGCTGGCCGACTCCATCGCGGCGCTCGCCACGTCGTTCGCCGTGATGGCCGCGCTGGCCGGCCGGGACCGCACGGGGGTGGGGCAGGTCGTCGACATGGCGATCATCGAACCGATCCTCATGGTGCTCGGCCCGCAGCCGCTCTGGTACGACCAGCTCGGCTACGTCCAGCCGCGCACCGGCAACCGTTCGCGCAACAACGCCCCGCGCAACACCTACCGCACCTCGGACGGGCAGTGGGTGGCCGTCTCCACCTCGGCGCAGTCCGTCGCCGAGCGCGTGATGCGCCTGGTGGGGCGGGCGGAGCTGATCGACGAGCCGTGGTTCGGCTCGGGGACCACCCGGGCCGAGCACAGCGAGGAGCTCGACGAGGCGGTCGGCAACTGGATCGCGCGGCACACCCGGGACGACGCGCTCTCGGCGTTCGAGAAGGCGGAGGCCGCCATCGCGCCCATCCACGACATCCGTGACGTGATGGAGGACCCGCAGTACCGGGCGCTGGACTCCATCACGGAGGTCGACGACCCGGAGCTGGGCCCGCTGCGGATGCAGAACGTCCTCTTCCGGCTCTCCCGCACCCCCGGGGGCATTCGCTGGGCGGGGCGGCCGCACGGGGCGGACACCGAGGAGATCCTCACGCGGCTCGGTCTGAGCGGCACGGAGATCGCGGCGCTGCGGGCGGAGCGTGTCCTGTGACCGGCGAGACCCCGCTGACCTGGCTGTACGTACCCGGTGACCGGCCTGACGTGGTGCGCAAGGCACGCGACTCGGGGGCGGACGTGGTGATCGTGGACCTGGAGGACGCGGTTGCCCCCGACCGCAAGGAGTACGCCCGGTCGGCCACCGCCGAGCTGCTCCGCGAACCGGCCTCCCCCACGGCCGCGCCGGTCCATGTCCGGGTCCACACGGAGGCGGACGTGCTGACCCTGGCGGGGCTGCCGGGCCTCGCCGAGCTGAGGCTGCCGAAGATCACGCACGCCGCGTCCGTCCATCACATCGCGGCGCTGGCCCCGGGGGTCGCGCTCTGTCCGCTGCTGGAGTCGGCACTCGGCGTCGAGCACGCGTACACGGTCGCGGCCGCCCATCCGCAGGTGCGTTCCATCGCGCTCGGTGAGGCCGACCTCCGGGCGGATCTGGGGGTACGGGACGACGCGGGGCTCGACTGGGCGCGCAGCCGGGTGGTGGTCGCGGCCCGGGCGGCCGGACTGGCCCCGCCCACCCAGTCCGTCTTCCCGGACGTCCGGGACCTGGACGGGCTGTGGGCGTCCTGCGCCCATGGGAGGGCGCTCGGCTTCCTCGGCAGGGCGGCGATCCATCCCCGGCAGCTTCCGGTGATCGAGCGGGCGTTCCGGCCGACGCCGCAGGAGGTCGAGGCGGCGCACGAGATCATCGAGGCGGCCCGGGTGCAGGCGGGCGCGCTGGCCCTGCCGGACGGCCGTTTCGTCGACGCGGCGGTGGTGGCCCAGGCCCATCGCACGCTCGCGCTGGCGGGGCGGGAGCGGTGAGCGGTGAGCGGTGGCCGGGCAACGGCGAGCGGGCGGCGCCCCGCTGACCACCATGTCCTCACGCGCCGGACGGGCTTGATCTCCGCCCTGCCCGGACCGGCGGAACCATCCCGTCCGGCGCTCGGGGAAGCCGTGCCGGAGGCGGGGACAGGGCGAGGGGCCGCCGAATGGTCCGGCGGCCCCTCGTCCTGGTGTGTGCGTCGGCGTCAGCTCTTGGCCGTCTCCGCCTCGCCGTTCGTCTTCGGCGCGTCCTCTTCCTCGGCTTCGGCCTCGGCCGGCTTCGGGCCGGCGGACCCCGCGTCGCCGCTCCCGGCCTCGGCGGACTCCGTGTCCCCGGCCTCCGTGTCCCCGGCCTCCGCATCCCCGGCCTCGGCCGCGCCCAGGGCCTGAGGCCCCTCGGGCTCGACGATCTCCTCGCGCCCCGGGCGTACCTTCGCCGAGATCACGATGTAGGTCACGGCCAGGACGAACACGATCAGCGCGGTCCACACGTTCAGACGCAGGCCCAGGATGTGGTGGGCCTCGTCGACGCGCATGTACTCGATCCAGGCGCGGCCCGCGCAGTACGACGCGACGTACAGCGCGAACGCGCGGCCGTGCCCGAGCTTGAAGCGGCGGTCCGCCCAGATCACCAGGAGCGCCACGCCGATGCACCACAGCGACTCGTACAGGAAGGTCGGGTGGTAGGTGCCCGCGACCCGGTTGGGGCCCTCGCTGATCTTCAGCGCCCACGGGAGGTCGGTCTCCCGGCCGTACAGCTCCTGGTTGAACCAGTTGCCCCAGCGGCCGCAGGCCTGGGCGAGGGCGATGCCGGGGGCGAGCGCGTCGGCCCAGGCGGGCAGCGGGATCCCGCGGCGGCGGCAGCCGATCCAGGCGCCGACCGCACCGAGCGCGATCGCACCCCAGATGCCGAGGCCGCCCTGCCAGATCTTGAAGGCGTCGACCCAGTTCTCACCGTCGCTGAAGTACAGCTGGTAGTCGGTGATGACGTGGTAGAGCCTGCCGCCGACGAGGCCGAAGGGCACGGCCCAGACGGCGATGTCGGCGACGGTGCCGGCTCTGCCGCCCCGGGCGACCCAGCGCTTGTTGCCGAACCAGACGGCGACGAAGACACCGATGATGATGCAGAACGCGTAGCCGCGGAGCGGGATCGGTCCGAGATCGATCACGCCGGTCGACGGGCTGGGAATGTAGGCAAGGTTCATGGCACCGTCGACGCTACCCTGCCGGGCGGGACGTACGGCAACCCGCCCGACAACGTCTGGGTAACGAGCGGGTCATCGATTCCCCCGGTCGCGCGCCGCTCAGGAGCCGGAGGGGGCGGGCGTGACCGTGCCCGGCTTCTTGCCCTGGTTGGCCTCGGCGACCCACTTCTTCAGGTTGGCCACGGTGATGGGCTCGTCTCCCTTCTTGGGGAAGATCGACTCACCGTTGAGCAGCGCCGTCGGTGTGCCCTGGAATCCGCCGTCCTGGAACGCGGTGTGGGACTTCCGCACCCAGGCGTCGTGCACGCCGTCCTCCACACAGCTGCGGAAAGCGGGCGTGTCGAGCCCCTCGACCTTCTTGGACAGCTCGATCAGCTTGCTGTTGTCGCCGAAGGCGTCGTCGGACTCCGGCGGCTGGTTGCTGTACAGGACGTCGTGGTAGGCGGGGAACTTGCCGGCGTCCTGGGCGCAGGCCGCCGCGTTGGCCGCCTTGAGCGAGCCGCTGCCGCCCAGGTTGCCGTCGATCAGCGTGGCGAAGTGGTACTCGACCTTGAGCTGTCCGCTCTGCTCCATCTGGTGGATCGTGTCGCGGAAGGCGTTCTCGAACTGGGCGCAGACCGGGCAGCGGAAGTCCTCCCAGACCGTGAGCGTGGACGGGGCGTCGGCCGCTCCCACCGTGAGGGCCAGGCCGTCCTTCCCGGTGGCGCCGGACGGTGCGACGGCGGGGCCCGACGCCTTGTCCTTGTCGCCCTTGCCGCCGGTGTTCGCCGCGATCACGCCGGCGACGGCGGCCAGCGCCAGGACGCCCACCACGGCGGCGGAGACGATCAGCGTGCGGCGGCGGCGCTCACGCGCCCTGACCTGCTCACGCTGCTGGGTCAGCCGGTCTCGCGCGGCCCTTTTTCCCTCTGGGTTCTTCTCGCTCACACCCGCAGCAACGAACCGGGGAGGCACTCGCGTGCCTCCCCGGTCCGAGGTCCACCCGTACGGGTGAGACGGATGTCAGCGCTTGCGCACGCCTTCGGCGAGGTCGGCCGCCAGGGAGCGGACGGCTTCGAGACCGGCCGCCTCGTCCGGGGCGTCGAGCATCCGCTTGACGAAGGCGGAGCCGACGATGACGCCGTCGGCGAAGCCCGCGACCTCGGCGGCCTGGGCGGCGTCGGAGACGCCGAGACCGACGCAGACCGGGAGGTCGGTGGTGGCGCGGGTGCGCCGCACCAGGTCCTGGGCCTGTTCGCCGACGGAGACCCGGGTGCCGGTGACTCCCATCAGGGACGCCGCGTAGACGAAGCCGGAACCGGCCTCCGTGATGGTGGCGAGCCGCTCGTCCTTGCTGCTGGGCGCGACGACGAACACGGTCGCCAGACCGTGCTTGCCGGCGTGCTCGCGCCACAGCGCGGACTCCTGGACCGGGAGGTCGGGCAGGATGCACCCGGCGCCGCCCGCCTCGGCGAGTTCGGCGGTGAAGCGCTCGACGCCGTACCGGTCGATCGGGTTCCAGTAGGTCATGACGAGGATCGGGATGCCGGTCGCCTCGTGTGCCTCGCGGACCGTACGCATCACGTCGGCGATCCGGACACCGCCGCGCAGGGCGATGTCGTCGGCCGTCTGGATGACGGGGCCGTCGAGCACGGGGTCGCTGTGCGGCAGCCCCACCTCGACGACGTCGGCGCCGCCGGCCGCCACGGCCTTGATCGCCTCGATGGCGCCGTCCACGGTCGGGAAGCCGGCGGGCAGGTACGCGATCAGCGCGGCCCGGTTCTCGGCCGCGGCGGCGGCGAGAGTGGTGTTCAGCAGCTCGATGTTGCCGCTCACTTGACGTCCCCCTCGATCTCGGCGCCGTCGCTGTCCGCGTCGGCCTCGACGGCCGCGTCGGCGTCGTACAGCCCGAAGTAGCGCGCTGCCGTGTCCATGTCCTTGTCGCCGCGGCCGGACAGGTTGACCAGGATCAGGCCGTCCTTGCCGAGCTCCTTGCCGACCTCCAGGGCGCCGGCCAGCGCGTGCGCGCTCTCGATGGCCGGGATGATGCCCTCGGTGCGGGAGAGCAGGCGCAGCGCCTGCATGGCCGCGTCGTCGGTGACCGCGCGGTACTCGCCCCGGCCGATGTCCTTCAGGTAGGCGTGCTCCGGGCCGATGCCCGGGTAGTCCAGGCCGGCCGAGATGGAGTACGGCTCGGTGATCTGGCCCTCGTCGTCCTGGAGGACGTAGCTGCGCGAGCCGTGCAGGATGCCGGGCTCGCCCTCGGTCAGGGTCGCCGCGTGCTCGCCGGTCTCCACCCCGTGCCCGGCGGGCTCGCAGCCGATGAGGCGGACGCCGGCGTCCGGGATCAGGGCGTGGAAGAGCCCGATGGCGTTGGAGCCGCCGCCGACGCAGGCGACCGCGGCGTCCGGCAGCCGGCCGGTCCGTTCCAGGATCTGCCGCCTGGCCTCGACGCCGATCACGCGGTGGAAGTCGCGGACCATCGCGGGGAAGGGGTGCGGGCCCGCGACCGTGCCGAAGAGGTAGTGGGTGCGGTCCACGTTGGCGACCCAGTCGCGGAACGCCTCGTTGATGGCGTCCTTGAGCGTGCGGGAGCCGGACTTCACGGCGATGACCTCGGCCCCCAGCATCCGCATGCGCGCCACGTTCAGCGCCTGCCGCTCGGTGTCGATCTCGCCCATGTAGATGGTGCATTCGAGGCCGAAGAGCGCGCAGGCGGTCGCGGTGGCGACACCGTGCTGGCCGGCTCCGGTCTCCGCGATGACGCGGGTCTTGCCCATGCGCCGGGTGAGCAGCGCCTGGCCGAGCACGTTGTTGATCTTGTGCGAGCCGGTGTGGTTGAGGTCCTCGCGCTTGAGGAAGATCCGCGCGCCGCCGGCGTGCTCGGCGAAGCGCGGGACCTCGGTCAGGGCGCTCGGCCGGCCGGTGTAGTTCACCATGAGCTCGTTGAGCTCCGCGGCGAAGGCCGGGTCGGCCTTGGCCTTGTCGTACTCGACGGCGACCTCGTCCACGGCGGCGACGAGCGCCTCCGGGATGAACTTGCCGCCGTACGCGCCGAAGTACCCCTCGGCGCTGGGAATCAGACCCTCGGGGTCCGGAATGAAGAAGTCGGACGACATCGCGATGTGCTCCTCGGCATGGCATCGGGTGGGTTCACCGTAGTGCGCCGTGAGCGGAGCGCCGCCGCGGCCGTGGCCGGGCGGATGCGGTCGTGCGGGTCCGCCGGGGGCGGGGCCGCGACGGCCGGGGCTCGCTCTACTGCGCGGGCCCCGTGCGCCATCGCATGCCGTTGACCTGACCGGGCTCGTCACCGATCACGTACCGCACCCGCCGTCCGTGCACGCGGCGCGCGGGGGCGCGGCAGCCGCGGGGGCGGCAGCCGCGCGCCAGCGGCGCGTGCGGGTCCCGGCCCGTGGCCCCGGCGGGGCGCAGGCCCGCCGGGGGACGGGACGCGGAACGGTCGGCGGTCACGGGTGCGGTCAGCTCCGTCCGTGCCGGAGCGCCGGGTGGGCGCCGGCGGCGACCAGGTCGGCGACGGCTCCCCGCGGGTCGCGGCCGGTGACCAGGGATTCGCCGACCAGCACGGCGTCCGCACCGGCGTTGGCGTAGGCGATGAGGTCGTGCGGGCCGCGGACGCCGGACTCGGCGACCTTGACGATGTGGTCGGGGATCTCGGGGGCGACGCGCTCGAAGGTGGAGCGGTCGACCTTGAGGTCCTTCAGGTTGCGCGCGTTGACACCGATGATCTTCGCGCCGGCGTCCACCGCGCGCTCCGCCTCCTCCTCGTCGTGCGCCTCGACCAGCGGCGTCAGGCCGATGGACTCGGCCCGCTCGATCAGGGAGACGAGGGCCTCCTGGTCGAGGGCGGCGACGATCAGCAGGGCGAGGTCGGCGCCGTAGGCGCGTGCCTCCCACAGCTGGTACGAGGTGACGATGAAGTCCTTGCGCAGGATCGGGATGTCGACCTTGGCGCGGACGGCCTCCAGGTCGGCCAGCGATCCGCCGAAGCGGCGCTCCTCGGTGAGGACCGAGATGACGGACGCGCCGCCGGCCTCGTAGTCCGCGGCGAGCGCTGCCGGGTCGGCGATGGCGGCAAGGGCGCCCTTGGAGGGGCTGGAGCGCTTGACCTCGCAGATGACGGTCACGCCCTCGCCGCGCAGGGCGGCGACTCCGTCCTTGGCCTGGGGAGCGCGGGCCGCGCGTTCCTTGAGCTCGTCGAGGCTGACGCGCGCCTGCCGCTCCGCGAGGTCGGCGCGAACGCCGTCGATGATCTCGTCGAGCACACTCACGCGAGAGGCCCCCTTCCGGGACGTTGACAAGGGAACAGGTCTGCCCCTGCCGATGGTATCCGCAGGAGGCCGATGGGCCCGCATCCGGCCGACGGATGTCCCACTACCTGGGCATTCACGGAGCCAGCGCCGATCCGAACGGCAGGTTCCGGATGACGGTGAAGGCCACCAGCACGCATCCGACCGCCCACCAGTGCACCGGCCGCGGTTCGATCCGCAGCGGCCGCCCGGCCGCCGCGCGGACCATCCAGAGGACCCAGATCACGGCGAAGGCCGCGTAGCCGATGACGGCGAGGGCGTTGGAACCGAGGGCGGCCGCGAGGTCGCCGTGGGCGACGGCGTGGGCGCTGCGCAGTCCCCCGCAGCCGGGGCAGTAGACGCCCGCGAGCCGGAGCAGCGGACAGACCGGGTAGTGGCCGGGCTCGTTGGGGTCGACACTGCCGACGTACGCGAAGGCCCCGGCGACGACCGCGAGGACGGCGGCCGGGGTGGCGATCCGTCGCAGCCGCGAGGCGGGGACGGGGGCGGGCGGGAAGAGCGGCGGCGGCCCGTGGCCGGGCGGCGGCGGGGCGGGGGCCCGCACGCCCTGCCCGGGTGCCGGATGCGCACCCGGCACCGGCTGCGCGCCCGGGGGCGCGGTGGCGGCCTGCGGGGGCGGGCCGGCCACCTGCTGCGGGCCGTGGCCGGGCGCAGGAGGCGGGCCGGTCATCGGCTGCGCGCCCGGGGGCGGCGGGGCGGCGGCCGGTGAAGGCGCGGCGGGGGAAGGCGATGCGTCCACTCGGTGATTGTCGCCGCTGATACGGAAAGGCGCAGCCCGGATCGGGCTGCGCCTTGCGTGCGTGCGGTGCGGGGACCGGTTCAGGAGGTCTGCGCCTGGCCGGCGCGGGCCCTGGCCGCCGCCTGCTCCGCCGACTCCTTCGGCATGCCGAGGCCGGCGGCCTTCATCGCGAGGCCGACGATCCCGCCGATGAAGACGACGGCGATACCGGCCCAGAAGCCGAGCGGGTTGGCCGCGACCATGAAGACGCCCGCGACGCAGAAGCCGATGAAGGCGATGATGACACCGGTCCAGGCGGCCGGGGTGTGTCCGTGGCTGCTGCCCGCCATGAGTTGCTCCTCGTTGGTGTTGCGCTGTTGGTATCGCTCGGGGTCGCCGCAGCCGTGTCGCCGTGGGTGCCGCTGTGCTGCGAGCTCACGGCCATTGTCCCGTACGTGCGGGCACGACGTGAGCTGGGGGGTCATGCCTCGCGCGTCGGGTCCTCGCCGCGGTCCAGGGCCTTCCACAGCTCCTCGGGCCGGTCGGGGTCGGGGGCGGCGCGGCGGGGCTTGCGGGGGCGCGGGGTGCCGTCGCGCTCGTACCGTCCTGACATCGTGGGCCAGCGGCTGCCGAAGCGCAGCGCGAGGAGCCCGGCGAGCAGGATCAGCAGTCCGCCGGCCGCGGTGACGTAGGGCCAGGCCGTGTGGCTCAGGGCCTCGATGGTGGCGGAGCTGTCGCCGGTGGACTGGGCGGCCTTCTCGTCGAGGGCGGCGCTGTCGGATGCGCCGAGGTAGGCGCTCACGGCGGCGCCGAGCCCGCTGAGGGCCAGCAGTCCCGCGACGGCCAGCCGGCCTGCGCCGCGGACGGCGAAGACGGCGACGAGGGCCGCCAGGCCGACTATGGCGAGGGCCGCGGGGAGGCCGGTGACGTCCTGTCCCTCGGCGCTGAGCGCCAGGGCGCCGCCGCCGGCCGCGGCCTTGCCCTCGGCCCAGATCTGCCCGGAGGCGAGCAGGACGACGGTGGCGCCGGCCGCCCCGAGGAGCAGGCCGGCTGCCAGGCTGCGGCGGCTTCCCGCGCTGTCGGGCGCGGCGGCGGCTTCGGCACGGGGCTGGGGTACGGGGACAGCGCTCACGTACCCCACTATCCCTTACGCCCCCGGAACGGCCGACCGCCCCCCTCGCGCGGGGCCGCCGCCGAGCCGGTTGGCGGTGTGCACGGCGCGCAGCACCGCCGCGGCCTTGTTGCGGCACTCGGTGTCCTCGGCGACCGGGTCGGAGTCGGCGACGACGCCGGCGCCGGCCTGGACGTAGGCCGTGCCGTCCCGCAGCAGTGCGGTGCGGATCGCGATGGCGGTGTCGGAGTCCCCGGCGAAGTCGAGGTAGCCGACGCAGCCGCCGTACAGGCCGCGGCGGGTGGGTTCGAGCTCCTCGATGATCTGCAGGGCGCGCGGTTTGGGGGCGCCGGAGAGGGTGCCCGCCGGGAAGCAGGCGGTGAGGACGTCGAAGGCGGTGCGGCCCTCGGCGACGCGGCCCGTGACGGTGGACACGATGTGCATCACGTGCGAGTACCGCTCGATCGACATGAAGTCGACGACCTCGACGCTGCCTGGTTCGCAGACCCGTCCCAGGTCGTTGCGGCCGAGGTCGACGAGCATCAGGTGCTCGGCGCGTTCCTTCGGGTCGGCGAGGAGCTCGTCGGCGAGCTCCTGGTCCTCCTGCGGGGTGGCGCCGCGGTGCCGGGTGCCGGCGATCGGGTGGAGCATCGCGCGGCCGTCCTCGACCTTGACGAGGGCCTCGGGGCTGGAGCCCGCGACGTCGAAGCCGTCGAAGCGGAAGAGGTACATGTACGGCGAGGGGTTGGTGGCGCGGAGCACCCGGTAGACGTCCAGCGCGCTCGCCGTGCACGGGGTCTCGAAGCGCTGGGAGGGGACGACCTGGAAGGCCTCACCGGCCCTGATGCGCTCCTTCACGTCCTCGACGGCGTCCTGGTACGCCTTCCCGCCCCACAGGGCGGTGTAGGGCGGGAGTTCGGAGGGGGGCAGGGCGGCCGGGGTGTTCTCGACGGGGCGGCGCAGGTCCTGCTCCATGGCGTCGAGCCGGGCGACGGCGTCGGCGTGCGCCTCGTCCACGCCCGTGGCCAGGTCGTTGTGGTTGATCGCGTTGGCGATCAGCAGGACGCTGCCGTCCCAGTGGTCGAGGACGGCGAGGTCGGAGGTGAGCAGCATCGTCAGCTCGGGGAGCTTCAGGTCGTCGCCGCCGCTCTCGCCGATCTTCTCCAGCCGGCGCACGATGTCGTAGCCGAGGTAGCCGACCATCCCGCCGGTGAAGGGCGGCAGCCCGGATTCCGGGTCGTGCGGGGTGTGCAGGGTCTCGATCGTCGCGCGCAGCGCCTGGAGCGGGTCGCCGTCGACGGGGACGCCGACCGGCGGGGCGCCGAGCCAGTGGGCGGCGCCGTCGCGGGTGGTGAGCGTGGCGGCGCTGCGCACGCCGATGAAGGAGTAGCGCGACCAGGTGCGGCCGTTCTCCGCGGATTCCAGCAGGAAGGTGCCGGTGCGTTCCCCTGCGAGCTTGCGGTAGAGACCGACCGGGGTGTCGCCGTCCGCGAGGAGCCGGCGGGTGACGGGGATGACGCGCCGGTCGACGGCCAGCTTGCGGAACGTGTCGAGGTCCATGGCGGCAGACCCTACTGTCCGAGGGGGGTGTCTCGCCGACCAGGGTCGGACCGGGCCGCGGCACCCGGCGCGGTGCGTCGCACGGCGCCGAGGCGTCCTGACCGGGAAGCGATCAGGACGTTCCGGCGACGCCGCGAGGACCTCCTGCGGGGAGGACGTCGGCGTCGAAGCAGGTGCGGTCGCCCGTGTGACAGGCGGCACCCGTCTGGTCGACCTTGACGAGGACCGTGTCGGCGTCGCAGTCCAGGGCCACGGACTTGACCAGCTGGATGTGACCGGAGGTGTCCCCCTTGACCCAGTACTCCTGGCGGCTGCGCGACCAGTAGGTGCAGCGGCCGGTGGTGAGGGTGCGGTGCAGCGCCTCGTCGTCCATCCACCCGAGCATGAGCACCTCGCCGGTGTCGTACTGCTGGGCGATGGCCGGGACCAGTCCGTCGGCGCCGCGCTTGAGGCGGGCGGCGATGGCGGGGTCGAGGTCGCTGGCGGGCCGGGGCGTGCCGGGCGTGGGCGTGCTGGTCATGTGTCCATTGTGCCGTGGAGGTGGGGGCCGTTCGGGCGTGCGTCCACTGGGCGGACGGGGGACGGCGGTCGTACGCTGGCGGGCATGTCGACTCATGCGAAGCGCGAACGGCTCCTGCTCGCCGACCTGTTGGAGGCCGTGGGCCCGGAGGCCCCGACCCTCTGCCACGGTTGGACGGCCCGCGATCTGGCAGCCCATGTGGTGGTGCGGGAGCGGCGGCCGGACGCGGCGGCCGGGCTGGTCATCGGCCCGCTGAAGAACCGGCGTGAGCGGGTGGTGACCGAGTTCACCGAGAAGCCGTACGAGGAACTGATCCAGCTCATCCGTACGGGTCCGCCGAAGATGTCCCCGTTCGGGCTGAAGCAGCTGGACGAGGTGGCCAACACGGTCGAGTTCTACGTGCACACGGAGGATGTCCGCCGGGCGCAGCCGGACTGGTCGGCGCGGGAGCTGGACCCGGTGTTCGCCGACGTCCTGTGGTCGCGTACCGAGAAGGCGGCGCGGGTCCTGGGGCGCAAGGCCCCGGTGGGGCTGGTGCTGCGCCGCCCGGACGGGCAGACGGTGGTCGCGCACCGTGGGGCCCCGGTGGTGACGGTGACGGGCGAGCCGGGCGAACTGCTGCTGTTCGCGTTCGGGCGCCAGGACGCGGCGCGGGTGGAGCTGGAGGGTGAGCCGGAGGCGATCGGCCGGATGACGACGGCGAAGCTCGGCATGTAGTCCGGCGGGCCGCGCGGTCAGCCCGGGAGTTCCGCGCGGCGCAGCGGGGCGAGGAACAGGCCCGTCACCACCCCCGCCGCGCACAGCGTGGCGCTGGCGACGAAGACGGGGCCGGTGCCCCAGAGCGCGACGGCGGCGCCGGTGACGGGGTAGCTGAGCGGCGCGAGGGCGTGGGTGAAGAGCGTCGAGACCGATGTGACCCGGCCCAGGTAGGCGGGGTCGGCGGCGGTCTGGGTGAGGGCGCCGCACAGGGCGCCGCCGAGGCCGACGAAGAGCCCGATGAGGAGCGCGACGCCCGCGGCGAGCGGCACGGAGGGCGCGTACGCCAGGGCGGCGATGGCGAGGGCGCCGACCAGCACGGTGAGGCACATGACGAGTCCCGCCCGGGGGACGCGGCCGCGGACGGTGAGCAGCAGGGCCGAGGCGCCCGCGCCGATACCGAAGGCGGCCACGACCCAGCCCATGCCGGAGGCACCCCAGCCGCGTTCCTCGCTGAGCAGGATCAGGCCGAGGTTGAGCGGTCCGACGAAGCCGAGTTCGGTGACGGCGACGACGAGCATCAGGGGGCCGAGCAGCGGGTGGCGGCGGATGTGGCGCAGCCCGTCCGCCAGTTCTCGCCAGGCCGTGCCGGCGGGTTCGGCCGCGCTCCCGTCCTGCGCCTCCGCCGGCAGCGGGCTCATCCGGACGGCCAGCAGCAGCGGCAGCGAGAGGGCGAAGAGCACGCCCGCTGCGGCGAAGGCGAGGACCGGTCCGCCGAGGGCGACCGCGACACCGCCGAGCGGGGCGCCGACGACGGTGGCGGTGCGGGTGGCGAGGCCTCGCATCCCCTGGACGCGGGCGAGCTGGGAGGCGGCGGTGAGCCGCGGTGGCAGGGCGCCGACGGCGGGCAGGAAGAGGGCGTCGGCCGCGCCGAAGACGAGTGCGACGGCGATCAGCATCCACACCGTGGGCGAGGTCAGGAGCAGTACGCCGGCCAGGCCCAGGATGACGAGGCAGCGGGCCGTGTCGCTCGCGACCACGACGCGGCGCGGTCCGAACCGGTCGGCCAGCACTCCCCCGCCGAGCAGCAGCACGGCCCGGGGTATGGAGCCCACGGCGAGCACCAGGCCGGTCTGCGAGGCGCTGCCGGTGCGTGCGGCGGCCCAGGCGAGGGCCATGTAGTAGACGCTGTCGCCGATCGTGGACGCCGTGTAGGCGCCGAGCCAGCGCAGCACGTTGCCGTCGCGGTGGGCGGGGCGTCCGGGGGCCTGGGCGGTGGTGAGGGTGACGGTCACGGAGTCGTCCTCTCGGGTGGCCACGGGTCAGGTCCGGAACGGGAAGCCGTAGAGATGCAGTGCGACGTTCTCGCGGTTCTCGGTGTCGCCGGCCTCGTCGCGGGCCCGGCCCTGCTCCTCGTACCGCTTGACGACCTCGTTCAGCTCGCGTTCGAGCGCGGCCAGCTCCTCGGCGGTCAGCCGGGCCAGGTACTCCGAGCTGAAGGAGCTTCGGCGCCACTGCGGCGGCCAGCTCCGGTTCACGTCGAGGTAGCCGCGGTACAGCTCGATGTGCTGGTCGAACGAGAGCCGGCTGACGGCCGTGTGAGTGGCGGCCTTCTCGGGCGCGTCGCTGAAGTCCTCGTCGTGGAAGCTCAGCCCCTTCGAGGCGGCCTGCCACCAGCGCTCTCGGCCGTCCTTGCCCTCCCGCTCGGCTTCCTCGATCAGGCCGTGGTCGGCGAGCTTGCGCAGGTGGTAGCTGACGAGCGAGACGGCCTCGTCGACCTGCTCGGCGAGCTGGGACGCGGTGGCCTGCCGGGCGATGTAGAGCGCCCGGTACAGCTTCATCCGCAGGGGGTGTCCGAACGCCTTGAGCGTGCCGAGGTCGGACACCCGGCGTGATTCGTTGCTTGCCATGCCCTCCACGGTAAGTAGGAAAGAAAACTTGCGCAATATCTATTGCGCAATAAAAGTTGTGCGCCTCGGCCTGCGGGCCGGCCCCGTCCGCTCGTCCCGGCCGGTCCGGGAGCCCAGGTACCCCAGGAGGAATCCGGCCGGGATCGTGACCAGCCCCGGTGTCTGGAGCGGGAACCAGTGGAAGTCGCGGGAGGGGAAGAGCGCGATCGGGGTGCCGGAGAACGCGGGCGAGAACACCATCAGGAACACGATGAGCGGAAGCGTGCCGTAGACCGTCCAGCGCACACCGCGCGCGTTGAACCACGGCCGGAACAGCGCGTACAGCAGGACCGGCGGCAGTACGGACGCGGCGGCGGCGAACGACAGCGAGAGCAGCACCTGCGGATTGCGGTCGTGCGTGTACGTCGACACGTAGACGGCGAGCGCGCCGGTCAGGACGACGGCCAGGCGGGCGCGGAGGATCTCCCGCCCGGCGGACCGGTCGGACCGGGCGGCGGTACGGGCCCGGGCCTTCGCCGCGAAGTCGCGGGCGACGGAGGAGGCGGCGGCCAGCGTGATGCCGGCGACCGCGGCCAGGGTGGTGGCGAACACCGCGCAGGCCACGAAGGCGAACAGCAGGCTCTCGCGCGGCCCCTTGGCGCCCGGGTCGAGTGCGCCGGTCACCAGCAGCAGCGCGGTGCCGCCCCCCGGGTCGGCGGCCTGAATGATCTTGCGCCCGAGCAGGGCGGACGCGCCGAGCCCGATCACGACGACGCCGGCGCACAGGAACGCCACCGGGGCGGCCGCCCAGACGGTGGCGCGGCGCACGGTCCAGCTGTCGCGCATGGGGTGCAGCCGCATCATGATGTGCGGCATGCAGGCGGCGCCGAGGACCAGGGTGAGCTGGAAGCCGAGGAGGTCCAGGGTGCCGGCGAAGGTGTGGCCGAACTGCAGGCCGGGGCGGGCGTAGTCCGTGCCCGCACCGCTGCCGTGCTGTGCGGCGTCGAAGAGGGTGAACGGGTTCCAGCCGTAACGGGCGAGCACCAGTCCGGCGAGCAGGGTCACCGCGGCCAGTACCACCGCCACCTTGACGATCTGGATGTAGCCGGTGCCGCGCATGCCGCCGACGGCCGAGTAGCAGATCATCAGGGCGCCGCTGGCGACGGTGCAGCTGGTGAGCGCGCCGTCGGGCAGCCCGAACACGGAGGCCATGACCCGGCCCGCGGTGGCCAGTTGCACGAGCAGCAGGGGGGTCAGGACGACCAGGGTCGTGATGCCCAGGGCGCGGCGTACGGTCGGGTCGCCGAGCCGGTCCGCCAGGAAGTCGCCGAGGGTGAACACGCCTTTGCGGCGCATCGGTTCGGCCAGGATCCGCATGACCAGCACCAGGGAGGCGACCGTGGCGACGGCGAAGAGGACGCCGTCGAAGCCGGCGAGGGCGACGGAGCCGGTGGTGGAGAGCAGGGTGGCGGCCGAGATGTAGTCACCGGCGATGGCCAGCCCGCTCCCGGCCGGGCCGAGGGCGGAGCCGCCGCCCGCGTAGAAGTGTTCCGGGTCGTCCTGGTCCGCTGCGGCGAGCCCGCACAACAGGAGCGACACGGCGACGAATCCGAGGAAGACGACCACGGCCAGCGACCGGGCGTCGAAGCCGCCGCTCACCGCCCGTGTCCCGGGGCCGGGGCACGGGTGGCGGCGGCTGCGCGGGCGCGCGCGGGGGCGCGGGGCGCAGAAGGTGTCGGGGGCGCGGGAGACATGCCGGTTACGGCATCAGCCGCCCGGGTCCGCGTACAGCGGGACGGCCGCGGGCGCTGCGCGGGTACAGGCGGTACGGGCGAGGACTGTGCGCGAGCACATCGCCGACCGGTGACGGGTGCCGCCGGGTGCACCCGCTCGGCTGCGGGGGCGGTGGGGGCGGTGGGGGCGGGCCCCGGGGGAAGGCCCGGGCGCGCCTGCGCGGACCGCCGACGGAGGCACGCCTGCGCGGACTGCCGACGGAGGCGCCCCTGCGCGGACCGCCGACGGACGCCCCTCCATGGGGGGAAGGCACGGCGCACGCACCCGCGCCTCCGCCGGCGGGGCGGGCCGGCGGAGGCGCGGCGGTCGTCAGCCGGTCCGGAGGCGCGGCGGTCGTCAGCCGTTCCGAAGGCGCGGCGGTCGTCAGCCGGTCAGGAGGCGGCGGGCCGCCAGGGCGAGGGAGACCTCGACCGCGTCGGACGGGCGGGTCAGGCAGCGGCCGGTCAGCTGCTCGAAGCGGCGCAGCCGGTTCAGAACCGTGTTGCGGTGGCAGTAGAGCCGGGCCCCCGCCCGCTGGGCGGAGCCGTCCGAGTCGAGCCAGGCCGTGAGCGTCTCGATGATCACGTCGCGGTCGGCCGGATCCAGCCGGTCCAGCGGCCCCAGCACCCGCGCGGCCAGGGCAGAGCCCAGGCCCGGGGACGAGACGACCAGGGCGGCGGGCAGTTGCTCGTCGAGCAGGACGACCCCGCCCCCGGCGGGGCAGGCCCGCAGGGCGGTCTCGGCGAGCCGCCGGGCGTCGCCGACGGCGGCCAGCCCGTCGACGACGGAGCTGATGCCGACCCGGGTGCCGGGCGGGGCGGACAACCCTGCGGCCAGCGCGGCGAGTTCCGCGTCCCCGTCGACCGCACCGGCCGGCGCGCCGGGCGGCCCGTCGCCCCCCTCGGCCGAAGCGGATCCGGTGGCCGCCGTCTCGGCGAACGGGGCGCCGGGTGCCGCCGCCCCGTCCCGCGAGGCCAGCGGCAGGATCGCGAACTCCGCGTCCGGGCCCGGGTGCCAGAGCGCGTCCGTGCCGGCGGGCAGGGTCATCGGCGGCCGCGCCGCGCCGTGCGGGGCGCGGCGGGCGGTGGAGACCGCGAGCACCGCGTATCTGCCGTGCTCCGGCAGCCCCAGCATCGCGGCGGCGTCCGGCAGTTCGGCGATCTGCGCGGTGCCGTCCAGCAGCGCCGCCGTCATCAGGCGCTGGCGGTTCTCCCGCCGCCAGGAGAGCCTGCGCTCGGTCTGCCGGTAGGCCTCCGCGACGACGCCGCAGTGCTCGTCCACGAAGTTCCAGACGTCCGCCGCGACATGCACCAGCAACCGGATGTCCTCGGGGTGGCGGCGCGCGGTGTCGTCCACCAGTTCCTGCCAGACCATCGCCCCGCCCATCCGGAAGGCGTGCAGGACCGCGTCGAGCGGCAGGCCCTGCTCGGCCCGGGCCTCGCCGATGCGCCGGGAGGTGCGGTGGGCGGCGTCCCGGAACTCCCGGGGCTGGATGAGCGATCCGACGTTGTGCCGCAGCGAGTGGTGCACCTCCTGCCAGATCTCCGCCGCGTCGGCCTCGATGGCCGAGCGGTAGGCGGGTTCCTGCTCGCGCAGCGCCTCGACGAGCCGGTCCGTCAGCTCCGGCAGGGCGTCGATCAGCACCCGGGCGGCCCGGTGCAGTACGGCGACGGCCTCGCGATCGGCCAGCGAACGGAAGCGGCGCGGCATCGGCGCGACGGGGGGCGGCCCGTGCAACGCCCTGACCCGTGAACGTACGACCTGCGGCATGGCGGCCTCCACCGGGATTCGGCCGGCTCCGGAAAACGGCCGGCTCCGGTTCACCCAGCCCGGCGTTGGGCATGAGCACACCGAATCATCCTGACGCCCGCAGAATGGCATACCGCCCAGTCGGTACCTAGGGGTTTGCGGCGTACTTCTCATCACGGTCCTGCAACCTCCCGGACTCGGACACGACGTCGGGGCCCCCGCGAGGGGCCCCGGGACGGCCCTCAGCGGTCCAGCAGCCGGGCCAGCTCCGTTCTGGACCGGACGCCCAGGGCCGCGAACACATTGCGCAGATGGTGGTCGACGGTCCGCGTGCTCACCGAGAGCCGCAACGCCACCTCGCGGTTGGTGGCGCCCTCGGCGACGCACCGGGCGATGCGCTGCTGCTGCGGGGTCAGGGCGGCCAGCGGGTCCGTGCCGCCGGCCACGGCGGGGCCCTCCACGGCTTCACCGGCGGCCCGCAGTTCACCGCCGGCCCGGTCGGTCCAGGCCCGCGCGCCGCACCGCTCGAAGGCGACCAGGGCGTCCCGGAGCGGACCCCTGGCCTCCCGGGTGCGCCGTCGCCGGCGCAGCCACGCCCCGTACAGCAACTGGGTGCGGGCGCGTTCGAAGTCGCCGCCCGCGCGGTCGTGGTGGGCGAGGGCCTCCTCGTACCGTCCCGCCACATCGGCCGGCGCCGCCAGCAGGGCGCGGCAGCGGGCCAGTTGGGCGGGGGCCTGGGGGTCGGTGGTGCGTGTGACCCAGACGGCGAACTCCGCCACGGCGTCGGCGACCGGGTCCGCTCCCCTGCCCCGGTCCGCCCGCCCGGCCAGGACGGACGCCTCGACGTAGCACGGTACGGCGAGCATCCGGGTGGCGAAGTGCCCGCGCCGGGGGCCCGGCCGCACGAGGGGGTCGAGCCGGGCGGCGGCCTCGCCGGAGCGCCCCGCCGCCAGGTCCGCGCGGGCGAGCGCCCAGGTGGCCAGCGTCGCGGCCTGCGCGAGCCCGTGGGGCCCGGCCCCCGCGAGGGCCGCGTCGGCGTGGGCGGCACAGGCCTCCGTGCCGCCCTCCACGGAAGCGGCGAGCGCGAGCACGGCGTGCAGGTGGGAGGCGGTGTTGGGCTGTCCGGTGCGGCGGGCGGCGTGCAGGCCCTCCAGCGCGTGGGCGCGGGCGGAGGCGTGGCGGCCGGACCGGAGCTCGGCGTACGCCAGGTGCTCCAGCGCCTGCGGCAGCAGGGCCTCGGGACCGGCCGACCGTACGACGGCGAGGGCCCGGGTCCCGAACCGGCAGGCGGCGTCCACGTCGCCCAGCACCAGGGCCGAGACGCCGCCGCGCAGCAGCGTGGCGGGATCGTGCGCACGGCCGGCCGCGTCGAGGCAGCGGCGCAGCTGCGCCTGGCCTTCGGCGATGCGTCCGCACAACACCGCGCTCATGCCGTCGCAGTACAGGGCGAGGGCCGGATCGGATACGGAGACGGGGATACGGGTCATGGCGTCGAGGTACGCGAGCGCGTCCCCCATCGCCCAGGCGGCCTCGGCGGCGCCGAGACGGGCGTCGAGGGCGCGGCGAGGGTCGTGCGGCGCGAGCAGCGCCGCGGCGGCGAGGAGGGCCTCGTGGGCGTCTGCGGCCGGTCCGTCGCGCAGGGCGAGCAGTCCGCGCACGAGATGCGCGCCGTCGTGCGCGGGGCGGGCGCCGGCCCGGGCCAGCAGCGCCCGGGCCCGGCCGGCGTCGCCCGCGAGCCGGGTGTGCTCGGCGGCGCCGGCGTACCGGGCGGCGCGTACCGCCTCGTCGGTGGAGAGCACCGCGGCACGGGCGAGCGCCGCCGCCCGCTCGGCGTGCGGCCGGGGTGCCACGGCGGCCGCCTCCAGCGCGTCGGCCAGCCCGTCGTCCGGCCCCCCGGCGGCGCACGCCCGGTGGACGAGCGCGGGCAGCATGGACGGCCCGGCCGCCGGGTGCCCCGGTCCGGACCGGAACGTGCCCTGCGGAGGGGGAAGGGCCACCGTGCCCTGCTGAGGAGCCGTGCCTCGCTCAGGAGCCAGGGCCGGGGCGGCCCGGAAGGCGCCGCCGTGCCCCGGCACGGGGCCGGGGGCAGGGACGGAAACGGAACCGGCGGCCCGGGCGTCGGCGGTGCGGGAACCCGGACCGGCCGGGTACGGAACACCGGACGCGGTCCGATCAGCCGGTGCGCCGAAGCCCCCTCCTCCGGCCCGTCGCAGCGACGTGCGGGCGCGTCCGCGGGCGGCGGCCGGGCCCGCCGCCAGCAGGGTGGCGAGCAGTCCGTGCACCGCCCGGCGGTGCTGGGGGGAGGCGCGGTGCAGGACCGCCCGGCGCAGCAGCGGATGGCTGAAGTGGAGGCGGTCGCCCGCTCGCTGGAGGGCTCCGGCGGTCCCCGCCGGGGTGAGCAGGGCCTGGTCGAGCACGGCGGAGTCGAGGCCGGTGGCGGCGGCCGCGCGGAGCAGGAGGGCCACGTCCGCGCCGGCGCCCTCCGGCTCGTGCTCCTGCGCCGCGGCGGCGAGCAGCAGCAGCGTGCGGGTGTCCGCGGGCAGCCCGTCGAGGCGGGCGGCGTGGGCGTCCAGGACGTCCTCGGCGCCGGGCAGCGGATAGGGCGGCGGGGTGCGGCCGGCCAGCTGGTCGGGCGTGAGCCGGGCGGCCAGCCCGCGCAGCAGCCGGGGGTTCCCGGCCGCCTCCCGCAGGAGTTCACCGCGGACCACCGGGTCGACCCGGTCCGCGGCCCCGGTGGCGTCGGTGATCCGGTCCAGGAGGGCCGCCGCCGCGTCGTCGTCGAGGGGGCCCAGCCGGAGCGCGGGCAGCCCGGCGAAGCTCGTCTCGTCACCGGCGCCGATCACCACCGCGACCCGGCTGCCCGCGCCGAGTCTGCGGGCCGCGAAGACGAGGGCGGCGCGCGAATCGGGGTCCCAGGCGTGGGCGTCGTCCACGCACACCAACAGGGGCCGCTGGGCGCCGAGTTGCCGCAGCAGCACGAGCAGGGCCGTGGGCGTGATGCCGTCGCGGAGCACCCGGTCGGGCGGCAGCGGGAGCGGGCCCGGAGCGGAACAGAGCAGGGCGTGCAGCCCGCTGTACGGCAGGCCCTGCTCGGCGGGGGCCGCGGTGGCGGCCAGGACGGGGCCGGTGCGCCGGTCACGGTGTGCGGCCACGGCGCTGTCCAGGAGCGCGGTGCGGCCGACGCCGGGCAGCGCGGTCAGTACCAGCGCGCCGCCGTCACCGTTGCCCAGTCGGGCCAGCAGGGTGTCGAGGATGGCGAGTTCACCGCTGCGGCCGTACAGCCGGAGCGGACTGTGCACGGTCGTCGATGGAGTCACGCCCGGCAGGTTACTTCCGCGTAAACAGCGCCGGAAGATGTGCGTCCGGCCCCGCCCCGCACCCGCCCGGTTGCGGGGCGCACTCCCAAGGCGAGCCGCGATCGGCTGTGCACGCGCACAGCGCGGACCGCGTCGCGCGCGCACGGCCCGTAACGTCGGGCCATGACTGATGAATTCCGTACGGACGACGGTCTGACGCTGCGCTACTGGTCCTGGTCCCGCGGGTCCCGGACCGGGCTGCCCCCGGTGCTCCTGCTGCACGGTTTCGCCGCCCATGCCCGGCTGAACTGGGAGGGCCCCGGCGTGGTCGAGGCCCTGGTGGCCCGGGGTCGCGAGGTCCTCGCGCTCGACGCCCGGGGTCACGGTGCGTCGGACAAGCCGCACGACGACGCGTGGTACGGAGAGTCGGTGATGGCCCGGGACGTGCGGCAGTTGATCGACCGCACCGGATCCGCCGAGGTGCATCTGGCGGGCTACTCGATGGGGGCGGTCGTGGCCCTGCTCGCGGCCGCCGACGACGCGCGGATCACCCGGCTGGTGGTCGGCGGGATCGGCGCGGGCGCGGTGGAGGTGGGCGGGCTGGACACCCGGGCCATGCCTCCGGAGCTGGTGGAGGCCGCGCTGACGGCCGAGGACGCGGCCGACGCCCCCGAACGGACGCGGGGATTCCGGATCCTGGCCGACGCCACGGGCTCCGACCGGCTGGCCCTGGCCGCACAGATCCGCTCGCTGCACCGGGCCCCGCTGCCGCTGGACCGCATCCGGATACCCACGCTGGTGCTCGCCGGGGCGGACGATCCGCTGGCCGCCCGCCCCGAGGTGCTGGCAGGCGCCCTCGCGGGCGCGCGCCTGGAAGTGCTGCCCGGGGACCACCTGACCGCCGTCCGCGATCCCGGCTTCGCCGCCGGCGTGGCCGGGTTCCTCACCGAGGACGACTGAACGCACCGGAACACCGAAACGGTGAAGGGCCGGACCGACGTGCACGGTCCGGCCCTTCACCGGTCTGCGGCCTTCAGCGGGCGCCGCGCCCAGCACCAGGCGTCAGCCCACCGGCGTCCGCTCCTACGACGTGTGCGGGCAGTTGCCCCGGGACTCGGCGACCGTCAGGCTCACCGAGGGCAGCGGGCACAGGAACTGCTCGTAGCGGCTGTCATTGTCGATGAAGCGCTTCAGCCACGAGATGCTGTACTTCGCGATCGTGGTGTTGGAGGAGTTCGGGGTGAAGTGCGTGGCCCCGCGCAGCTCCACGTACGCCTTGTCCAGCGAGCTCGGCAGCGACTGGTAGAACGGCTCCGAGTGCGTGGCGACGGGGGCGATCGTGTCGCCGTCCGCACCGAAGATCAGGGTGGGCGTGCGGACTTCGGGCCAGGTGGTGTCGAGGTTCCAGCCGGTCAGCGGGATCGCCGCCTTCAGCGAGGTGCGGCTCTTCGCGGCCTCCAGGGTGCCGCCGCCGCCCATGGAGTGGCCCATCACACCGAGCCGGGTGGTGTCGATCCGGCTGCGCACCGAGCTGGACTGCGTCAGGTAGTCCAGCGCGGCCAGGAGTTGCCGGCCGCGGCTGTCGGGCTGGTCCACCGTGGTGGTGGTGTCGATGGTGAAGACGACGAAGCCCTGGGAGGCGAGCCGCGGTCCGAGCCAGGCGATGCTCGACTGGTAGGCGGTGAACCCGGGTGAGATGGCGACCGCGCCGAAGGTGCCGTCCGAGGTGGACGTCGGATAGTAGATCGTGCCGCCGCCGAAGCCGCTGACACGCAGTGAGGAGACGCTGGTCTGCGAGACCGCGTACGGGCCGCGGCTCGCCTCGATGCTCGAGTTGCTGGGTGCCGGGCCGCGCTCGTAGGGGTTGCCGGCTGCCTGGGCGCCCGGCATCAGCGCGGTGCACAGGCCCGCGGTGGCGACGGTGGCGGCCAGCAGGCCCTTGACGACGCGGGAGCGGCTCCTGGACATCCGGTGGCGCGGGGAGGTGTCGCCGGAGGGGAGGTGCTGCACGAGGGGGGTCCTCTCGGTCGTGGCGTGAGCCACGCCGGGCAGGGGCCGAGAGCCCTTCGTCACCGGGGGCGTTCGGGGTGCACCGCGTGGAACCGCCGTTGTTCTCTGGCGGTCGCCACTTTCGCGGTGCACCCCGGTGTCGCACATCGGCAACTTCACCGGTCTTCGCGGCCGGTGCCGCCCCTGCCGGTCGTCAGCGGACCGGGTGCCCGGCCTCCCGGAGAGCGCCCTTGACCTCGGAGATCCGCAGATCGCCGAAGTGGAAGACGGACGCGGCGAGGACCGCGTCGGCCCCGGCGTCGACGGCCGGTGCGAAGTCCGCGAGCCGGCCCGCGCCGCCGGAGGCGATGACGGGGACGCTCACGTGCTTGCGCACGGCCGTGATCATCTCGGTGTCGTAGCCGTCCTTGGTGCCGTCGGCGTCCATCGAGTTGAGCAGGATCTCGCCCGCGCCGAGGTCGGCCGCCCGGTGCGCCCATTCGACGGCGTCGATGCCGGTGCCCTTGCGGCCGCCGTGCGTGGTGACCTCGAAGGTGCCCTCGGGGGTGCGCCGGGCGTCCACCGAGAGCACCAGGACCTGGCGGCCGAAGCGCTCGGCGATCTCCCGGATCAGCTCCGGCCGGGCGATGGCCGCGGTGTTGACGCCGACCTTGTCGGCGCCGGCCCGCAGGAGCTTGTCGACGTCGTCGGGGGTGCGGACGCCGCCGCCCACCGTGAGCGGGATGAAGACCTGCTCGGCGGTGCGGCGCACCACGTCGTACGTCGTCTCCCGGTCACCGCTGGACGCGGTGATGTCCAGGAAGGTCAGCTCGTCGGCGCCCTCGGCGTCGTACAGCTTCGCCATCTCGACGGGGTCACCGGCGTCGCGCAGGTTCTGGAAGTTGACGCCCTTGACGACGCGGCCCTGGTCGACGTCGAGGCAGGGGATGACACGGACAGCGAGCGTCATGCCGCACCTGCCCGGTAGGCCTCGACCTCGACCTCGACGACCAGGCTCGGGTCGACGAAACCGGCCACGATGAGCATCGAAGCGGCGGGGCGCACCTCGTCGAACAGCTCCTTGTGGGCGCGGCCCACCTCGTCGACGTCCCGGGCGTGCGTGATGTACATCCGGGTGCGGACGACGTCCTCGCGGCCCAGGCCCAGCTGCTTCAGCGCGTCGAAGGCCAGCTGGAAGGAGGCGACGGTCTGCTCGTAGGGGCTGCCCGCGGAGATCTGGCCGCCCACCACCGAGGTGCAGCCGGCGACCAGGACGAGCCCGTTGGGCAGCTCCACCGCGCGGGAGTAGCCGAACTTGTCCTCCCAGGGTCCGCCGGAGGAGATGCGGCGTACGGAGTCGGTCATACGGAGACCGCCTCCAGCGCCTCTTCGAGGGTGAACGCCTTCGCGTACAGCGCCTTGCCGACGATCGCGCCCTCGACGCCCGCGGGGACGAGCGAGGAGATGGCCCGCAGGTCGTCGAGCGAGGAGACGCCGCCGGAGGCGACGACGGGCTTGTCGGTGGCGGCGCAGACGTTCTTCAGGAGTTCCAGGTTGGGCCCCTGGAGCGTGCCGTCCTTGGCGATGTCGGTGACCACGTAGCGGGCGCAGCCCTCGGAGTCGAGGCGGGCGAGCGTCTCGTAGAGGTCGCCGCCGTCACGGGTCCAGCCGCGGCCGCGCAGCGTGGTGCCCCGCACGTCGAGGCCGACCGCGATCTGGTCGCCGTGCTCGGCGATGACCTTGGCGACCCACTCCGGGGTCTCCAGGGCGGCGGTGCCGAGGTTGACGCGGCGGCAGCCGGTGGCGAGGGCGGCGGCGAGCGTGGCGTCGTCGCGGATGCCGCCGGAGAGCTCGACCTTGATGTCCATGGCGCCGGCCACCTCGGCGATGAGCGCCCGGTTGTCGCCGGTGCCGAAGGCGGCGTCCAGGTCGACGAGGTGCAGCCACTCGGCGCCGGAGCGCTGCCAGGCGAGCGCGGCCTCCAGCGGGGAGCCGTAGGAGGTCTCGGAGCCGGACTCGCCGTGCACCAGGCGGACCGCCTGGCCGTCGCGGACGTCTACGGCGGGGAGCAGTTCAAGCTTCGGCATTACAGCGTCTCGATCCAGTTGGTCAGCAGCTGGGCGCCGGCATCGCCGGACTTCTCGGGGTGGAACTGGGTGGCCCACAGCGCGCCGTTCTCCACGGCCGCCACGAACCGTTCGCCGTGGGTCGCCCAGGTGACCTTGGGGGCACGGATCTTGGCGTTGGTGACTTCGAGGGACCAGTCGTGCGCCGCGTAGGAGTGCACGAAGTAGTACCGGGCCTCGGCGTCGAGTCCGGCGAACAGCCGTGAGTCCTCGGGGGCCTCGACGGTGTTCCACCCCATGTGCGGGACGACCTCGGCCTGGAGCGGGCCGACGGTGCCGGGCCACTCGTCGAGGCCCTCGGTCTCCACGCCGTGCTCGATGCCGCGCTCGAAGAGGATCTGCATGCCGACGCAGATACCCATGACGGGGCGTCCGCCGGAGAGCCGGCGCCCGATGATCCATTCGCCGCGGGCCTTCTTCAGCCCTTCCATGCAGGCGGAGAACGCGCCGACGCCGGGCACCAGGAGCCCGTCGGCGTTCATCGCCTTGTCGAAGTCGCGGGTGATCTCGACGTCGGCGCCGACGTGGGCGAGGGCGCGCTCGGCGGACCGGACGTTGCCGAAGCCGTAGTCGAAGACGACGACCTTCTTCTTCGTATCCACGTGTCGCTCCTCAGTCCCAGAGGCCTTGGATCCGCATGACGCCTGCCACCAGGCACATCACGGAGGCGATCCCGAGCAGCACGACGACGCCCTTGGGCATGCCCTGCTTCGAGAAGGAGTAGACCCCGCCGGCCAGGAAGAGGCCGACCAGGATCAGGACGGTGTTGAGGCCGGTCACAGCGCGCCCTTCGTGGAGGGGAGGATGCCGGCCGCGCGCGGGTCGTGCTCGCTGGCGTAGCGCAGGGCCCGGGCGAGCGCCTTGAACTGGCACTCCACGATGTGGTGGGCGTTGCGCCCGTACGGGACGTGGACGTGCAGGGCGATCTGCGCCTGGGCGACGAAGGACTCCAGGATGTGCCGGGTCATCGTCGTGTCGTACGCACCGATCATCGGCGCCATGTTCTCGGGCTCGGTGTGCACGAGGTACGGACGGCCGGAGAGGTCGACGGTGACCTGGGCGAGCGACTCGTCCAGCGGGACGGTGCAGTTGCCGAAGCGGTAGATGCCGATCTTGTCGCCGAGGGCCTGCTTGAAGGCGGCGCCGAGCGCGAGGGCGGTGTCCTCGATGGTGTGGTGCGAGTCGATGTGCAGGTCACCGTCGGTCTTGACCGTGAGGTCGAACAGTCCGTGGCGGCCGAGCTGGTCGAGCATGTGGTCGTAGAAGCCGACCCCGGTCGCGACATCGACCTTGCCGCTGCCGTCGAGGTTGATCTCGACGACCACGGAGGTTTCCTTGGTGGTCCGCTCCACTCTTCCTACGCGGGCCTCGCGAGTCATGCGTCGTGCTCCTTCTTCAGTTCGCGTACCGCATCGAGGAACGCGTCGTTCTCTGCCGGGGTCCCCGCGGAGACCCGCAGCCATCCCGGTACGCCGTTGTCACGGACCAGGACGCCCCGGTCGAGGATGTGCTGCCAGGCGGTGTGGCTGTCGGCGAAGCGGCCGAACTGGACGAAGTTGGCGTCCGAGTCGGTGACGTCGAAGCCTTGGGCGCGCAGCTCGGTGACGATCCGGTCGCGCTCGCCCTTGAGCTGTGCGACGTACCCGAGGAGCGTATCGGTGTGCTCCAGGGCGGCGAGCGCGGTGGCCTGGGTGACGGACGACAGGTGGTACGGCAGCCGCACCAGCTGGACCGCGTCGACGACGGCCGGGTCCGCGGCGAGGTAGCCCAGGCGCAGTCCGGCGGCGCCGAACGCCTTGGACATGGTGCGGGAGAGCACCAGGTGGGGGCGGCCCTCGATCAGGGGGAGCAGCGAGGCGTGGTGGCTGAACTCGCCGTACGCCTCGTCGACCACGACCATCGACGGCCCCGCGGCCTGCGCGGCCTCGTACAGCGCGAGGACGGTGCCGGCGTCGACGGCGGTGCCGGTGGGGTTGTTGGGCGAGGTGATGAAGACGACGTCGGGGCGGCTCTCGGCGATGACCGCGCGGGCCGCGTCGACGTCGATGGTGAAGTCCTCGTTGCGCGGTCCGGAGATCCAGCCGGTGCCGGTGCCGCGGGCGATGAGGGCGTGCATGGAGTACGAGGGCTCGAAGCCGATCGCGGTGCGGCCGGGTCCGCCGAAGGTCTGGAGCAGCTGCTGGAGCACCTCGTTGGACCCGTTGGCCGCCCACACATGGGCGCGGGTGACCTCGTGCCCGGCGGTGCGGGAGAGGTAGCGGGCGAGCTCGGTGCGGAGCTCCACGGCGTCCCGGTCGGGGTAGCGGTTGAGGTCGCGGGCGGCTTCGCGGACCCGTTCGGCGATCCGGTCGACGAGTGCGTCGGGGAGCGGGTAGGGGTTCTCGTTGGTGTTCAGCCGGACGGGTACGTCGAGCTGGGGCGCCCCGTACGGGGACTGGCCGCGCAGTTCGTCGCGGATCGGGAGGTCGTCCCAGGCGTTGCGTGAGGTGCCGTTGCCGCTGGAGCCGTTGTCCGTGGTGCTGTCGTTCGTCACTGCTGCGGAACCTTCCACCCGAACCTGGCCTTGAGCGCGGCGCCGTGGGCGGGGAGGTCCTCCGCCTCGGCGAGGGTCACCACGTGGTGGGTGACCTCGGCGAGCGCGTCGCGCGTGTAGTCGACGATGTGGATGCCGCGCAGGAAGGACTGCACGGACAGGCCCGAGGAGTGGCAGGCGCAGCCGCCGGTGGGCAGGACGTGGTTGGAGCCGGCGCAGTAGTCGCCGAGGGAGACGGGCGACCACGGGCCGACGAAGATCGCGCCGGCGTTGCGGACGCGGTCGGCGACGGCCGCGGCGTCGGCGGTCTGGATCTCCAGGTGCTCGGCGGCGTACGCGTCGACGACCTTGAGGCCGTCCTCCAGGTCGTTGACCAGGACGATCGCGGACTGGCGCCCGGCCAGCGCGGGCTCGATCCGGTCGCTCACGTGCTTGGTCGCGGCGACCTGCGGCTTCAGCTCGGCCTCGGTCGCGGCGGCGAGCTCCTCGGAGTCGGTGACCAGGACCGCGGCGGCCATCGGGTCGTGCTCGGCCTGGCTGATCAGGTCGGCGGCGACGTGGGACGGGTCGGCGGTGGCGTCGGCGAGGATCGCGATCTCGGTGGGGCCGGCCTCGGCGTCGATGCCCACGCGGCCCTTGAGGAGGCGCTTGGCGGCGGCGACGTAGATGTTGCCGGGGCCCGTGACGAGGTTCACGGGCAGGCAGTCCTCGGTGCCGTACGCGAACATCGCGACGGCCTGGGAGCCGCCGGCGGCGTAGACCTCGTCCACGCCGAGCAGGGCGCAGGCCGCCAGGATCGTGGGGTGCGGCAGTCCGCCGAACTCCTTCTGCGGCGGCGACGCGACGGCGATGCCCTCGACGCCCGCCTCCTGGGCGGGGACCACGTTCATCACGACGGAGGACGGGTAGACCGAACGCCCGCCCGGCACGTACAGCCCGACGCGCTCGACCGGCACCCACTTCTCGGTGACGGTTCCGCCGGGCACGACCTGGGTGGTGTGCGTGGTGCGGCGCTGTTCGCGGTGGACGAGGCGGGCGCGGCGGATCGACTCCTCGAGGGCGGCGCGCACGGCGGGGTCGAGCTGTTCCAGCGCGCCCGTGATCGCCTCGGCCGGGACGCGGATCGAGCCGACCCGCACCCCGTCGAACCTCTCCCCCCAGTCGATGACCGCCACCGAGCCACGATGGCGTACGTCCTCGCAGATGGGCCGCACCGTCTCCAGGGCGGCTTCCACGTCGAACTCGGCACGGGGCAGCAGGTCGCGCAGGGCGCCACCCTCGGGGAGGGCATCGCCGCGCAGATCGATTCGAGAGATCACACCGCAATTCTCTCAGACCGCCTCAGCCGCCCGGACGCCCGTATCACTGGCTGATACATGTCCCCACTGTCACGGCTGACTATTAGCGTTCACCTGGTCACTCAGAGGGAATAAGGGGATTACGGCTCCGAGCGGAAGGAGCGTCGGTGACCACACCGCACGACGGGGATTTTCCGGACGGCCTCAGCGCGGCAGAGCTGGGCATGTGGCAGTCCTTCCGGACGGGGATCACCTACGACCTGCGCGCCCGTGACGGGGTGCGCGACGATCCCTTCGCCCCGCACGTCTGGGGCCCCGAGCGCAGCGTGGCGGCCCGCGTCGTCGCCCGGCTGCTGCTGAGCGGTCCGCCGCCCCGGCCGGGCATGGTGGCGGCGCTGAAGCTCCGGGGGCTGCGGATCACCGGACGGCTCGATCTGGCGGGCGGGCGCGTCGCCCCGTACGTGGAACTGACGGGCTGCCGCTTCGACGAGGAGGTGCTGCTGCCCGAGTGCCACTTCACGACGCTGCGGATGGTGGGGTGCGCGGTGCCGCGGCTGGAGGCGGCGCGGCTGCGCACCGAGGGCGATCTGCATCTGCCGCGGTGCCGGATCGAGCGCGGGATCCGGCTCACGGACGCGCAGATCGGTACGGATCTGCTGATCAGCCAGATCGACATCGGACCCGACCGGCAGGGGCGTGCGCTCGTCGGTGACGGCCTCACGGTCGCCCAGGACCTGCAGGCCGAGATGATCGAGACGCTCGGCGAGCTGAGCCTGCGCGGGGCGAAGGTGGGCGGTTCGCTGAGTCTGCGCGGCAGCCGGCTGCGGGCGGCGCAGGGGCGGCGCGCGCTCAACGCCCCGCAGCTGAGTGTGGAGCGGACGCTGTACATGAGCGAGGCCTGGGTCAGCGTGGACACCGGGAACCAGGGCACCACTCCCCCGTACGGCATCGCCGCCTCACCGACGCCCGCCCGCGGGATGCGCGCGCAGGTCTTCCGGTGCCGGGGCGGGGTGCGGCTGGACGACGGCCGGTTCGGTGACGCGGTCGATCTGCACAAGGCCGTGTTCGTGCTGGCCGGGCACGAGGAGCTGTCGCTGCGCCGGATCGTCGCTCCGGAGTTGCGGTTCAACCCGGAGCGCCCGGCCCGCGGCCGGGTGGTGCTCAACGGGGCGAAGGTCGTCACCCTCATCGACGTGTCGACCAGCTGGCCGGGCCCGGGCGGCCTGGCGATGGGCGGGTTCGTGTACGAGAACCTCGTCCCGTACGGACACTTCCCGCTCTCCCGCCGTCTGGAGTGGGTGTCGGCGGCGACCCCGGAGTACGTGCCGGAGCCGTACGAACGGCTGGCCGCCGTGCTCCGCAGCAGCGGGGAGGACGCGGACGCCCGCGAGGTGCTGCTCGCCAAGCAGCGGCGCCGGCGCGAGACGCTGCCGCCCGCCGCGAAGCTCTGGGGCTTCGTCCAGGACTGGACGGTGGCGTACGGCTACCGGCCGGGGCGGGCCGCGGTGTGGATGGCGGTGCTGTGGGCGGCGGGGACGGTGGCCTTCTCACGGTACGAGCCGTCGTCGATCAAGGGGAGCGAGCATCCGGAGTGGAATCCGGCGCTGTACGCGCTGGATCTGCTGGTCCCGGTGATCAACCTGGGCCAGGACGGGTACTGGCGGCTGGAGGGCGGCTGGCAGTGGGTGGCGGCGACCCTCATCCTGCTGGGATGGATACTGGCCACCACCGTCGCGGCGGGCGCCTCACGACTGCTGCGCCGAAGCTGACCGGGCAGGCGGCCCGCCGGAAGGCGTGGTGGGCCGCTCCCCTTGTGCCGGCAGGCCCGTCGGCGGACGAACGGATGCGCCCCGGAATCGGACGCACCACCGAACGCTTACCGCCCAAGCAGCGGGAACAGGCCAGATTCCGCGCTTTCCTTTACTCTTTCTTGTCCCCGGCGAGGACAACCCATCCACTCGGCACCAAAGCTTCACAGCACCCCTCTGGCGCCGCTGCGACCAGCGCTTTTCAATGGTCTGCACCATGCCTTTCCTCCGCGCTCTGCTGCGTACCGCGCGCGTGATCCGGCACACCCCGGAGCTGTCCGCCGGGTTGCCCGTGGACCATGCGGTGATGCTCGACGCCCCCGACGAGCGGCTCTCGCCCGCGCTGGTGGCGGCCGCTCTCGGGGAGTACGAGCCGGCGGCGAAGCTGCTGGCGACGACCCGGGACGCCGCCGAGTGGGAGAGCCGGGACCGCTATCTGCACCGCCTCGTGGCCTTCGCCCGCAACCGGGACGGCTGGCTCCGCAACTGGCTGGCCGCGGTCCCGCGCGACGGCGACGCGGTCCTCGTCAAGGCCCAGCTCGCGGTCGAGCGGGCCTGGGAGTCACCGGCCCGCGCCGAGCAGCTGCGCGAGGTCGGACCGATGATCACGGCGGCGGCGGAGAGTGATCCGCGCGATCCGGTGCCCTGGCGCCTCGCGCTGGACCACGCCCGCGGCACGCATGCCACGCACACCACGTTCGAGGCGCTGTGGGAGCAGGCCATACAGCGCTCCACGCACCATTACGGCTGCCATGTCGCCGCGCTCCAGTACCTCTCCGCCGCCTGGTACGGCTCGCACCGCGAGTGCTTCGACTTCGCCGAGCGGGCCGCCGAGGACTCGCTGCCCAGCTCCCTGGTGCAGGCGCTGCCGCTGCGGGCCGCGTTCACGGTGCTGTCCGAGGGGCCGGGGACCCGGTTCACCTCGGTGCAGGAGGAGCGGATCGACGCCGCTGCGGATCTGGCGATCTCGTTGTCCGCCGCCTTCGCGCCGGGCGACCCGTGGCCGGCCGAGGTGCGCAATCTGCTCGCGTACGTGCTGGTGGCACGGGGGCGCTGGGGCGAGGCGCTGGAACAGTTCCGGCAGATCGGACCCCATGCGTCGTCGTTCCCGTGGTCCTCGGTGTCCGACGATCCGCTCGGCAGGTTCCTCGACGCACGGGACGGAGCGCGGCTCCGGGTGGCCTCCGGAACCCCGCTCGGCCACCGGGCCGACCGGGGACGGGCCCGCGGCCATTACGCTTGACCGTTGTGACCACCGCTCGCCTGCCTCTGTTCCCGCTGAACGCGGTGCTGTTCCCCGGCCTCGTGCTGCCGCTGAACGTCTTCGAGGAGCGTTATCGCGCCATGATGCGCGAGTTGCTGAAGACCGATGAGGACGAACCGCGCCGCTTCGCCGTGGTCGCCATCCGCGACGGCCGCGAGACCGCCCCGACGGCCGCCGGCATGCCGGACGCGGTGACGGCGCCCGTCGAGCGCGGCCCGGCGGACGGCTTCGGCCCCGACCCCGTCCAGACGTTCCACCGGGTCGGCTGCGTCGCCGACGCGGCGAAGATCCGGGAGCGCGCGGACGGCAGCTTCGAGGTCCTGGCCACCGGCACCAGCCGGGTGAAGCTCCTGTCCGTGGACGCGAGCGGCCCGTATCTCACCGCCGAGCTCGAAGAGCTGGCGGAAGAGGCGGGCGAGGAGGCGGAGGCGCTCACCGAAGGCGTCCTGCGCGCCTTCCGCAGCTATCAGAAGCGGCTGGCGGGGGCGAGCGAGCGCTCCCTGACCACCGGCGCGGACCTGCCAGGCGAGCCGTCGGTCGTCTCCTACCTGGTCGCCGCGGCGGCGGTCCTGGACGTCCCCGCCAAGCAGCGGCTGCTGCAGGCCCCGGACACCGCTACCCGGCTGCGCGAGGAGCTGACGCTCCTGCGCTCGGAGACCGCCGTCATCCGTCACCTCCCGTCGCTGCCCGCCGTGGAACTCACCCGCGCCCCGACCCACCCCAACTGAGCGACCGGAGGGCCACTCCCCCGTGGCGAAGAAGCCGAAGAAGCAGCACCAGTCCGGCGGCACCCCCGCGACGGTCGCGCTGACCGCGGCGGGCACGGAGTTCACGGTGCACGCGTACGAACACGACCCGGCGTCGTCCTCCTACGGCGAGGAGGCGGCCGAGGCCCTCGGCGTGTCCCCGGACCGGGTGTTCAAGACCCTGGTCGCCGACGTGGACGGCCACCTGACCGTCGCGGTCGTCCCGGTGGCGGGCTCCCTGGACCTGAAGGCCCTGGCCTCGGCGGCCGGCGGCAAGCGCGCCACGATGGCGGACCCGGCGGCGGCGGAGCGCACCACGGGCTACGTCCGCGGCGGCATCTCCCCCCTGGGCCAGCGCAAACGGCTGCCCACGGTGCTGGACGAGTCGGCTCGGACCCACGAGACGATCTGCGTCTCGGCGGGCCGCCGCGGGCTGGAGGTCGAACTGTCCCCCACGGACCTGGCCACGCTGACGGACGCGGTCTTCGCCCCGATCGGCCGCGCCTAGGCTTCCGCCGGGGTACGGGGCCCCTGCGGGGTGCGGCGGGTCTCCCGGGGGCGCGGGTTTCGGCCGCCGCCGGGGCGGGCCCGTGGGTTTCGGCCGCCGCATGGGGGGCGCGGGTTTCGGCCGCCGCCGGGGGGCGGCCCTCGCCTGGGCACCGGCCCCGGCCGTACCGGTTCCGTCCTCAAACGCCGTACGGGCTGGAAACCGCGGGGAACGGCCCCACAAGCCCGGACGAAGCCTCGCCCGGCTCTGCCGGCCTTCGAGGCGCGGGGCTGCGGGGCCCGGGGCGGGGCGCGCACCTCAGGCCCGCCTGCGCTTTGAGGCCGGGGGTTGCGGGCCCTGAACCAAACCCCTCCACCCCAGCCCCGCACTCCAGCCCCGCATTCCAGCCCCGCCGGCGCTTGAGGCGCGGGCTCCGAGGCGGAGCCCCTCCACCCCAGCCCCGCATTCCAGCCCCGCCGACGCTTGAGGCGCGGGGTTGGGGCCCCGACCCCCCACTACGCCAGCCCCGCATTCCAGCCCCGCCGGCGTTTGAGGCGCGGGGTCCGGGGCGGAGCCCCGGTTACGGGAAGGGGCGGGTAGGGGACGAGCCCCGCGCAGCGGCCCCACAGCCGGACCCGGCAGCACCACTCACGCCCCCGCATAGCAGCCCGGCGGCACCGCTCACGCCCCGCACAGCAGCCCCGCGGCCCCGCTCACGCCCCCGCGGACGGACCGGGCGGCCCCGCCTCGGGCGAGGGCGAGGGCGAGGGCGCAGGACCGGGCCCCGCAGGCCCAGACCCAGGCGCGGGCCCAGACGGCGCGGGCCCGCCCCCCGACGGCCCCGACCCCGACGGCACCGCGTGGTACACCCCCCACTCCGGCTCCGGATCCCGCGGCCCGAACAACGCCGTCAGCCCCAGATGCACGGCCATCGCCGCCAGCGCCCACGCCAGCAGCGCCCCCTTCGCGTGCAGTTCCAGCGGGGCGTCGAAGATCACGCCCTTGCCGACCTCGCGCGCGTGGGCGACCACGTCGTCGGTCGGGCCGAGCCGGGTGCCGAGCTGCCACGCCAGGAGCGAGCCGAGTACGCCGCCCACCGCGAGCGCCACCACGAGGGCGATGCCGCCCTTGCGGTGGAACCAGAAGGCAAGTCCCGCGGACACCGCGCCGAAGGCGAGGGCGAGGAGCGCGAACGTACCGTCGGCGCCGATCGCCTCCTCGCCCTCGCTGTCGCTGAGGAAGACGGACGTGTTGTCGGAGACGAGCGGCACCCGCGGTGCCAGCCACAGCCAGAGAAGCCCGAGCGCGACCCCGGCGACCGTCACGGCCACGGCGACCAGCACCGCCCGGCGCAGTTCGCCACGGAGTTCCGCCTTGTCCGGCGACTGCGACAGGGTTCCGAGGTGGGAGCCGCCGGGGCCGCCCCCTTGCGGCGGCTTCTGCCACGGGTCGTGGGGCGAGGGCTGGTGCGGCGGCGTCAGAGGTGCTGTCACCGTGCCATCGTGCCAGGCGTCCCTGTGGCGCGCCTCACCGGACCGCTGCCCTGCGGTACGCCCAGGTCGCCACGGCGAGCGAGAGGACGCCCACGGCGGCGCAGACGGCGAGATCGAGGCCGACGACGGCCCAGTCGGGGTGGGCGTCGAAGGACCGGGAGAGGGCCTCGACCCCGTACGTGGACGGCAGCAGGTCGCGCGCCCAGCCGATCGGCTCCGGCATCCGGGCCGCGGGGAGCACGCCCAGCAGCAGCGCCGCGGACATGCCGAGCTGTCCCAGCAGGGTGGCCAGTTCCTGCCTGGGCGCGAGCAGCCCGAGGGCGGCGCCGAGTCCGGAGAGGGCGGCCCCGGAGAGCGGGACGACGGCGATGAGCACCCACAGGTGGGTCATCGGCAGCCCGAACAGCACGCTGCCGGTCACGGCCGTCACGATCGTGCCGGGCACGGTGAAGGAGGCGTACGCCCCGGCCGCGCCGAGCACCACCGCGGCGGGCGGCACGGGCAGGGTCGCGTAGTGGTCGAGTCCGCCGCCGGCCCGCAGCTGGCCGAAGTACTGGGCGAGCAGGTTCAGCGCGACGAAGGCGACGACCAGGACGCTGGACCCGGCCACCACCGCGCGGGCCTCGGAGCCCCCGTCCACGACACCCCGCATCAGGATCATGATCCCGATGGACTGGAAGGTCGCCACGAAGAGCAGCGGGATGCGGGCGACCCGGGCCCGGGACAGCTGGGCGCGGTAGACCGCGGCGAGCGACGGGAAGAGCCGGGCGCGCGGCGCCAGCGGCGCGGGGGCCGGGCGCGGCCCGCCTTCGTCGTCACCGGCCGGGCCGGGCCGGCCGTGGGGTCCGCTCGGCCCCGGCCGGCCCGTCTGCCCGGCCTGGCCGCCGGACACCGCTTCCGCGGGAACGATGCTCGTCACCTGGCGCTGCTCCTGTTCGGTCGCTGCCCGGCCGCACACCCGTACCGGTCCGCTCCGGCCGCTCCGGCCACCGCCCTGTTCCCGCTCATGCCTTCACCAGTCCCTTGGTCGCGTCCCCGCCGAGCGCCAGGTAGACATCCTCCAGGCTGGGCGTCGCCAGGGTGAAGTCGTCGAGGGCGGCGAAGGCCGCGCCGCCGGTCACGGCGGCGACCGCCGCCCGCGCCTCGTCGGGCCCGAGCCGCAGCACCCAGCGGCGCCCGGACTCCTGCGCGGACGCCCGCAGCGCGGCGACCTCGGGTACGTCCAGCGGGGCGCGCTCGCGCCACACGAGTTCCACCCGGACCTCGCCCGCGACCCGCTCCTTGAGCCCGGCCGGGGTGTCGCAGGCGATGACCTTTCCGTGGTCGACGACGGCGACCCGGTCGAGGACGGTCTCGGCCTCGATGACGTTGTGGGTGACCAGCAGCACCGTCGCACCGCGCTCGGCACGCCGCCGGTCCACGGCGGCCCAGACGGCACGCCGGGCCACCGGGTCCATACCGGTCGTCGGCTCGTCGAGGATGAGCACCGGCCGCTCCCCGACCAGCGCGGCCGCCACGCAGGCGAGCCGTCGCTGCCCGCCGGAGAGCTTGTTCAGGGGGCGGCCGGCGATCTCGCCGAGGCCGAGTTCGCCGAGCACCGCGTCGCGTTCGGCACGGGCCTCGCGCACCGGCAGGCCGCGCAGCCGTCCGGTGGTCTCGGCGGCGAGCCCGACGGTCAGCTCGTCGAGCGCGGTCGACTCCTGCCCGAGGTAGCCGATCAGCCGGGAGGCCCGTTCGGGGTGGCGCACGAGGTCGTGGCCCAGCATGTCGACGCTGCCCGAGTCGGGCCGCATCAATCCGGTGAGCTGTCGCACGAGGGTGGACTTGCCGGCGCCGTTGGGACCGAGCAGCCCGAAGATCTCACCGCGGCGGATGTCCAGGCTGATGCCGTCGGTGGCGCGCACCTCGGGTGTGGCGGGAGTGCCGCGCCGGCCCCGGACGGCGGGGTAGGTCTTGACCAGGTCACGCACCGCGCACACGGTGCCGTTCGCCGTCTGCGCCTGTGCTGTGCCCGTACTCACGAGGTACGAGGGTACGGGGTCCGGGCGGCCGCATTACGCCCGGGGCCGCACCGATCGGACATCAACGCGGCAAACGGGGGCAGGGTTGAGCGACTCGGGCGCCGGGGTGACCTCAGCCCCCGGACGGCGCCGCGTTCTCCGGTTTGGCGGCGGGAGCGGTCCGGTCCGCCGCCGGGGTCTGCTTCTCGCCCGCCGGGGTGTGTTCCGCCGCGGCCCGCACGTCGATCTCGCGCCAGAATCCCGCCCGGATCGCGTACCGGTCGTGCTCGTCGATCTGGTCGTCCTTGTGGGCGAGCAGCCCGAAGCGGGCGGCGTAGCGCAGGAGTTCGCCGTCGATGCGGTGCGGGATGCGGGGGTACATGGTGGACAGCTTCTGCAGGTGGACGGTCTCCGGGAGCCGTTCCATCCAGCGCCGTGCGAAGACCTGCCCCACTTCGAAGGGATCGCCGCCGACCGTGGTGATGTCCTCCTCCCGGTCCGCCCAGCGCTGCTCGGCGCTGGTGAGCTGGGCGAGCGTCGGCAGGGAGGCGGTCTCGGGGGGTTCGCCGAGCGGGCCGCCGCGCTCCACCCAGCCCCGGTCGGAGGACCAGCGCAGGGTCGCGTTGGCGGGCGGCGGGGCGGGGTGCTGCCGCTCCGCCTGGGCGCCGGGGCCGCGCAGGGTGCCCGCGAGGTCCTTGGGGGTGGGGACGCCCCTGCCACCATGGCCGTGCGCGGCGTGGCCGGTGTTCTCCCCGGGCGGTGCGGGCGTGCCGTTGCGGGCGGCTTCGGCCTGGGCCTCCGAGGCCCGCTCGGCGGAGGCCGCGAGGGCCGCCTCGGGCAGGGGCGCGGAGAGGATCGCGGCGATCTCGGGGCGCGGTGCGGGGGGTGGGGCGCAGGTGCCGCCGGTGTCCTTGGCCCGTACGGCCTGGGTGATCCAGGCACGGTCCAGCACGCGCCGCTCGTCGGCTTCGGCGACCAGGTCCTCCGACTGGTTGTAGTCGCCGTCGGCGGCCTGGACGGCCCAGAGGTGGACGGCGACGCCGTGCTCCTTGGCGGACATCAGGCCGGGCAGCAGGTCGCCGTCGCCGGTCACGAGGACGACGTCCGAGCAGGCCCGGTTCCTGGCGAGTTCGGTGAGCTCGGCGTGCATCGCGGCGTCGACGCCCTTCTGGGCCCACCGCCCGTCACTGCGGGTGAGGGCGCCCAGCCGTACCGTCACCCGCGGCATGACGCGCAGCCTGCGGTGTTCGGGCTGCGGTACGCGGTCGGGGGCTCCGTCGAACCAGTAGATCCGCAGCAGCGGCCGTTCCGTGTCGGCCTCGGCCCGCTCCCGCAGACCCTGGATCAGGGCCGCGTGGTCGACGGTGATGCGGGACCGGGCGGGCTCTCCGGCCAGCAGACTCGCGGCTGCGCCCAGCAAGTAGCCGGCGTCCACCAGGACGACGCAACGGTCCACGCGTTCCACCCTCTTCCAGGAATTCGGGAACGGGTTCGGCGGTTCGGCCGCCGGGCGGCGTCGCCCGCCCGGGGACCCGCTCCGCTTACTCAGGGTTTCCTTCGAGTCTGCCCGACCACGCGGGGGTTAACGGCCGGAACTCGATCATCGGCGTGGCGGATCCGGAAAACGGCGCATCATACCCCCTAGCTACGCACGGTAATGATCCAACATGCGGTGTTTATCCAATTATGTGAATCTGACAGCGGTCCTGGCCCCGAGAGTCCCCTGAGGAGGAACACCATGGCCAAGAACAAGAACCGCAAGCAGGGCAGCCAGCAGGACCGCGCGTCCGAGTCGGAGCGCGGTGCGCAGGAGGCGCGGTCCACGGCTTTCGAGTCGCAGAACCAGCCCCAGGCGCAGTCCCAGGGCAGCCCTGCCGATGTTGCGCGTAAGCATCAGCGGCGCTTCGGCCACAACTGACCGGACTTCTCCGGTACGGCCACAGGCCGGCAGCCGAGAGGGGCGCACCCGCTTGCGCGGGGCGCCCCTCACGTGCGGGTGCGGGCGGGCGGTGGCTCAGCCGGCCAGGCAGGACGGGCCGAGCAGCACCTTCAGATCACCGAAGAGCGCCGGGTCGGCCTTCACCCGGTGCCGGTCGAGCCGGAGCACCGTGGTCTTGCGGGGGCCCTGCAGCTTGATCCGCACCTCGGTGTCGCCCCGGTGGCTGTTGAGCACCTCGCCGAGCCGGCTGACCATGGGCGGGGTGATCTTGACGGTGGGGATGGTCAGGACCACCGGGGCGTTGGTGCCCGCGTTGGAGATGTCCGGGACCTGCATCTCCATGGCGACCAGGCGGGGCACGTCCTCGCGCTTGTCGAGCCGGCCCTTGACGAAGACGACGGTGTCCTCGACGAGCTGGGTGGAGACCAGCTGGTAGGTGGCCGGGAAGAACATGCACTCGATCGAACCGGCCAGGTCCTCGACGGTGGCGATGGCCCAGGCGTTGCCCTGCTTGGTCATCTTGCGCTGGAGGCCGGAGATGATGCCGCCGATCGTGACGATCGCGCCGTCGCTGTGCTCGCCGCCGGTGAGCTGCGAGATCGCCGCGTCGGACTTGTCGCTCAGCACGTGCTCGATGCCGAAGAGCGGGTGGTCGGAGACGTAGAGCCCGAGCATCTCGCGCTCCTGGGCCAGCAGGTAGGACTTCTCCCACTCGACGTCGGAGAACTCCACGTCGAGCCCGAAGCCCGGCTCGTCGCTGTCCTCCTCGCCGCCGCCGAAGAGGTCGAACTGCCCCTCGGCCTCCTTGCGCTTGACCTGCACCACGTTGTCGATCATGGGCTCGTGGTGGGCGACGAGGCCCTTGCGGGTGTGGCCCATCTCGTCGAAGGCGCCGGCCTTGATGAGCGACTCCACGGTCCGCTTGTTGCAGACGACCGCCTCGACCTTGTCCAGGAAGTCGGGGAAGCTGCTGTACTTCCCCTTCGTCTTGCGGCACCGGATGATCGAGTCGACGACGTTCTGGCCGACGTTACGGATGGCCGTCAGTCCGAAGAGGATGACGTCGTCACCCTGGGCGGCGAAGTTCGACTCGGACTCGTTGACGTTCGGCGGGAGCACCTTGATGCCCATGCGCCGGCACTCGTTGAGGTAGACCGCCGACTTGTCCTTGTCGTCCTTGACCGAGGTGAGCAGCGCCGCCATGTACTCGGCGGGGTAGTTGGCCTTGAGGTATCCGGTCCAGTAGGTGACCAGGCCGTACGCGGAGGAGTGCGCCTTGTTGAAGGCGTACCCGGCGAACGGGACCAGCACGTCCCACAGCGCCTTGATCGCGGCGTCGGAGAAGCCGTTCTTCTTGGCGCCGGCCTCGAACAGGACGAAGTTCTTCGCCAGCTCGTCGGCCTTCTTCTTGCCCATCACGCGGCGCAGGATGTCGGCCTCGCCGAGCGAGTACCCGGCGACGATCTGGGCGGCCTTCTGCACCTGCTCCTGGTACACGATCAGGCCGTAGGTGAGGCCGAGGACCTCCTTGAGCGGCTCCTCCAGCTCCGGGTGGATCGGAGTGATCTCCTGGCGGCCGTTCTTGCGCTCGGCGTAGTTCGTGTGCGAGTTCATGCCCATCGGGCCCGGCCGGTACAGGGCCGAGACGGCGGAGATGTCCTCGAAGTTGTCGGGCTGCATCTGGCGCAGCAGGGAACGCATAGGCCCGCCGTCGAACTGGAACACCCCGAGCGTGTCACCGCGGCAGAGCAGCTCGTACGTCTTGGGGTCGTCCAGCGGCAGCGCCAGCATCTCCAGGTCGATGCCCTTGTTGGACTTCACCATCTTGATGGCGTCGTCCATGATCGTCAGGTTGCGCAGTCCCAGGAAGTCCATCTTCAGCAGGCCGAGGGACTCGCACTGCGGGTAGTCCCACTGCGTGATGGTGACGCCGTCGGTGTGCCGCACCCAGACGGGGGCGTGGTCGACGATCGGCTCGCTGGACATGATGACGCCGGCGGCGTGCACGCCCATCTGCCGGACCAGGCCCTCGACACCCTTCGCGGTGTCGATGACCTTCTTCACGTCCGGCTCGTTCTCGTACATCCCCCGGATCTCGCCCGCCTCGCTGTAGCGCGGGTGCGTGGGGTCGGTGATGCCGTTGAGGTCGATGCCCTTGCCGAGGACGTCGGCGGGCATGGCCTTGGTGAGCCGGTCGCCCATCGCGTACGGGTAGCCGAGGACGCGGGCGGAGTCCTTGATCGCGTTCTTGGCCTTGATCTTGCCGTAGGTGCCGATCATGGCCACCTTGTCGGCGCCGTACTTCTCCGTGACGTACCTGATCACCTCGACGCGCCTGCGCTCGTCGAAGTCGATGTCGACATCGGGCATGGAGACGCGCTCGGGGTTGAGGAACCGCTCGAAGATCAGCCCGTGCTCGATCGGGTCGAGGTCGGTGATGCCCATCGCGTACGACACGATCGAACCGGCGGCGGAGCCCCGGCCGGGGCCGACCGCGATGCCGTTGTTCTTGGCCCACATGATGAAGTCGGCGACGACCAGGAAGTACCCGGGGAACCCCATCTGGATGATGATGTCCATCTCGTACTCGACCTGCTTCTGCCGGTCCTCGGGGACCCCGCCCGGGAAACGGCGGTTCATCCCGGCGCGGACCTCCTCCTGGAACCAGGTGATCTCCGTGTAGCCGTCCGGGATGTCGAACTTCGGCATCAGGTCGCGCTTCTCGAACATCCCGGTGGTGTCGATCTGCTGCGCCACCAGGAGGGTGTTGGCGCACCCCTCCTGCCAGGCGTCCGACGAGTCGACGCCGTACATCTCGTCCGTGGTCTTGAGGTAGTAACCGGTGCCGTCGAAGCGGAAGCGGTCCGGGTCGGAGAGGTTCTTGCCGGTCTGGATGCAGAGCAGCGCGTCGTGCGCGGTGGCCTCGCTGGCGTACGTGTAGTGCGAGTCGTTCGTCACGAGCGGCGGGATGTTCAGCTTCCTGCCGATTTCGAGGAGCCCGTCACGGACCCGGCGCTCGATCTCGATGCCGTGGTCCATCAGCTCCAGGAAGTACCTGCCCTCGCCGAAGATGTCCTTGTAGTCGGAGGCCGCCTGGACCGCCTCGTCGAACTGTCCGAGCCGCAGCCGGGTCTGCACCTCGCCGGAGGGGCAGCCGGTGGACGCGATCAGGCCCTCGGACCACTGGGAGATGGTCTCCTTGTCCATGCGCGGCCACTTCTGGAGCCAGCCCTCGGCGTAGGCGTCCGAGGACAGCTTGAAGAGGTTGTGCAGCCCCTTGGCGTTGGCCGCCCAGATCGTCTTGTGGGTGTAACCGCCCGAACCGGAGACGTCGTCGCGCTTCTGGTGCGGCTGGCCCCACTGGATCTTCCGCTTGTGCTTGCGCGACTCCGGAGCGACGTACGCCTCGATCCCGATGATCGGCGTCACGTTCGCCTTCCGGGCGGAGTGGAAGAAGTCGTACGCCCCGTGCAGGTTGCCGTGGTCCGTCATCGCGATGTGGGACATGCCCATCTCGTTACAGGCCTCGAACATGTCCTTGAGCCGCGCGGCACCGTCCAGCAGCGAGTACTGGGTGTGGACGTGAAGGTGCGTGAAGGGCGGCTTGGTCACGGCGCTGTGCCTCCGGGAGAACTGGGGATGACGGGCTGGGACTGTCCGCGAAGCGGCGTCGCGGGCCGGACGGGCCTGTGCGGACACGACCTGAGGGGGACAGCGTGGAAGTCTACGTCTCCGAGGTGACGGACGACGGGCACTCCGCGATACGGTCGCGCGTTGGAGGGGCGAGGACGCCCGTCCCTTTTGTCATGTACGTCGTCATGCAGGCCAGGTACCAGGAGGCACCCAGAGATGTCGGAAACGCAGACCGGCGCGACGCAGCGCGGGGAGCAGATCCTGGAGGTCTTCGACACCGCTTTCGGTGAGCTGCTGGCCGCCGATCCGGCCGCCTTCCGCGTGAAGTTCCGCAAGATGGCGGGCTCGGCCTTCGCCTTCTACCGGGGCACGGCCTGTCTCTTCTACAACGACCTGGAGCGGGAGCGGCACGGCGGCCCGTACCTCGACGAGCGCACCGGCCGGGTGTGGATCCACGGCGATCTGCACGCGGAGAACTTCGGCACGTACATGGACGCCAACGGCCGCCTGGTCTTCAACGTCAACGACTTCGACGAGGCGTACGTCGGCCCCTTCACCTGGGACCTCAAGCGCTTCGCCGCCTCCGTGGCCCTGATCGGCTACGCGAAGGCGCTGGGCGACGACCAGATCACCGAGCTCGTCCGGGTCTACGCGGCGGCCTACCGCGAGCGCATCCACGCGCTGGCGACGGGCGCGAAGAACGACGAGGTGCCGCCGTTCACGCTGGACACCGCCGAGGGGCCGCTGCTGGGCGCCCTGCGCGTCGCCCGCTCGCTGACCCGGTTCTCGCTGCTCGACTCGATGACCGAGATCCGTGACTTCGAGCGCCGCTTCGCGGAGGGCGGCGGCACGATCGACCTCGACGCGGCGACGCGCTACAAGGTCCTGGCGGCGTTCGACGGCTACCTGGAGACGCTGCCGGAGTCGAGTCTGGCCCGCCCGGACTCCTACCGGGTCAAGGACGTCGTCGGCCGTCGCGGGATCGGCATCGGATCGGCCGGGCTGCCCTCGTACAACATCCTTCTGGAGGGCAACAGCGACGCCCTGGAGAACGATGTCGTGATCTATCTCAAGCAGGCGCAGACCCCCGCCGTCTCCCGGCACATCACGGACGCGGCGGTGCGGAACTACTTCCAGCACGAGGGGCACCGCACGGTCATCTCGCAGCGCGCGCTGCAGGCGCACTCCGACCCGTGGCTGGGCTGGACCGAGCTCGACGGGGCCGGGCAGCTGGTCGCCGAGGTGTCGCCGTACGCGGTCGACCTGGACTGGTCCGACATCGACGAGCCCGAGGAGATCGCGGCGGTCGTCGCCGACCTCGGCCGGGCGACGGCGACGATGCACTCCGCGGCGGACGACGAGAGCGGTCACTCGTTGGTGCCGTTCTCCACCGAGCGGGCGATCGACGCGGCGATCGCGGCGGACGAGGAGGGCTTCGGGAATCTGCTGGTGGACTTCGCCCACAGCTACGGGGCCCGGGCGCGCGCGGACCACCAGATCTTCGTGGACCTCTTCCGCAACGGCCGCATCCCGGGGCTGTAAGCCCGCCCACACCGGAAGGGTCCTTTAGCGGTCGCCTACAGGTTCACATGCGACACTCCTCGACGATGGACATCTCCGGAACGCAGCTCAGAGTCGTACGCGCGGCGCTTTTCACAGCGCTCGTCGTGACGCTCTCCGCTGCCTCCCATGTCCTGCTCTCCCGGGTCCCGCTGCCGCTGACCCTCGTGGCCGTGCTGGCGGGCGCCGTCTTCGCGGTGGCCTACGCGCTGGCCGGCCGGGAGCGCGGCTTCGGGGCCATCGCCGGGCTGCTGGTGCCGCTGGAGCTGGCCGCGGACACCGTCTTCACCACCGGCCAGCACCTCTGTTACGGCGCGGCGGGCGGCCCGATCGCGGGGCCGCTGCGCTCGGTCGGTGTCGATGTGCTGTGCGGCGGCGGCGAGGTCGGGAAGGGCGCGCCGGGGCTGGGCAGCGTCGGCGAGGTGGGCACGCCGCTGGTCTCGGTGACCGCGGGCGGCCACGGCGCGGCCGCGCTGCTGGCCTCGCCCGGTCCGCTGGTGCCGTGGCTGCTGCTGGCCGCGCACGTGACGGTGGGGCTGCTCGCCGCCGCCTGGCTGCACCGCGGTGAGCTGGCGCTCGCCGGGCTGCTGGGCGCGTTCGCGCTGCTGGCGTTCCGGCCGCTGCTGATAGCGGTGGCCGTGGCGGGAGCGGCCCGCCGCTCCGTACGCCTCAAGGTCCCCGCCGCCGGCCCCGGCCCGCATCTGCCGGCCCACGCCCGTCTCCTGGTGCACTCCGTGGGACGGAGGGGACCACCGCGCTCGGCCTGCGCCACCGCCTGAGCACGCAAGTCCCTGACGACGTAACGCCACGCACCCCACGGAGAACCGATCATGAGCAAGCGCAACAGCCAGGCCAACAAGTCCGCCGCCCGCGAGCGGCTGCGCGTCGAGCGCGAGCGGCAGGCCAAGAAGGACAAGACGCGCCGGCAGGTCGTCGTCGGCGTCTCGATCGTCGCCGTCCTCGCGATCGCCGCGGGCGTCAGCTACGGCGTGATGCAGCTGAACAAGCCGGGCCACTGGGACGAGGCGGGCGACGCGAAGAGCGTCACCGCCCCGAAGAACACCTCGGGCGAGAACGGCACGACCGTGGTGGTCGGCAAGTCGACCGCCAAGAAGACCCTGGAGCTGTACGAGGACTCCCGCTGCCCGATCTGCGCCACGTTCGAGCAGACCGTCGGCGAGACCGTCCACAAGGACGTCGACGCCGGCAAGTACAAGGTCAAGTACATCGGTGCCACGTTCATCGACAACAGTGACAACGGCGAGGGCTCGAAGAACGCGCTGAGCGCGCTGGGAGCGGCGCTCGACGTGAGCCCCGAGGCCTTCCTCGACTACAAGTACGCCCTCTACTCCGCGAAGTACCACCCGCAGGAGACGGAGGACAAGTTCAAGGACGACTCGTACCTGATCGAGGTCGCCGAGACGGTCGACGCGCTGAAGGGCAACGCGGCCTTCCAGAAGAACGTCAAGGACGGCACGTACGACGCCTGGGCGATGAAGATGTCCGCCACCTTCGACAAGAGCGGCGTCCAGGGCACCCCGACGCTGAAGATGGACGGCAAGACGCTGACCGGCTCGGACAACAAGAACGCCCCGATGTCGGTGGCGGACTTCAACAGCGCGATCACCGCGGCGCTGAAGGGCTGATTCGCACGATTCCGGTCGAACGGGCAGGTGGACCCACCGGGTTCACCTGCCCGTTCGCGTCCGCCGCGCGCCCGGACCGTCGAGATCCAGCCATCGCGGGAGGTGTTGCGGGCGGGTGACAGGCCCGCGTCGGACGCCGTCACGCACGGATCCAATGCGGACACACCGGCCACCGGAACGACGGGGGACATCACGTCCGCCTTTCAAACTCCGGAGCAGACAGCAGATTTTCTTCCTGTTGCCCTGGTTTGCTCCAGGAATGATTGGGCCGGATCGATTCTCCCGCCCATATGACATGCCCACGTAATCTCCCGGCGGCGGGTGAGGAAATCCCTCCCCACCACATCCGCTAGGAGACCCTGTGCGCACTCTTGCCCGTATATCCCCGCGTATGCGCCACCGTGCGATCGGCACCGCCGTCCTGGCCGGAACCCTGGCCCTGGCACCGCTCACCGTCTCCACCGGCGCCACCGCCGCATCCGGCAAGGCCACCGCCGCCCCCTCGGCCGAGGCCTGCGCCGGCGCCCCGGCCGGCGCCGCCGCCCGCCAGTCGCGCCCCTCGGGCCCGCAGCACGCCGCGGAACCCAACGAGCTCACCACCTCCCAGGCCGCGGCCATGGACAAGCAGCTGAAGCAGAGAGTCGCCGAGCGCCGGGTCACCGGCTCCACCCTGGCCGCCGGCGCGACCGTGCCGGTCTACTTCCACGTCATCCACTCCGGCACCACGGGCAAGCTCACCGCGGGCGCCATCAGCAGCCAGATGAGCGTCCTGAACGCCGCGTACAGCGGCCAGGGCACCGGCAACACCCCTACCGGCTTCCAGTTCTCCCTGGCGGGCACCGACTACACGGACAACGCCTCCTGGTACAACCTCTCCTCGGGCTCGTCGGCCGAGAAGGCCATGAAGACGGCCCTGCGCAAGGGCGGCAAGAACGCGCTCAACGTCTACACGGCCAACCTCGGAGGCGGGCTGCTCGGCTGGGCGACCTTCCCGAGCTCCTACAACTCCAGCCCCTCCATGGACGGCGTGGTGATCCTGGACGCCTCGCTGCCGGGCGGCTCCGCCACCAACTACGACCAGGGCGACACGGCGACGCACGAGGTCGGCCACTGGATGGGGCTCTACCACACGTTCCAGGGCGGCTGTAACGGCAACGGCGACTACGTCTCCGACACCCCCGCGGAGAAGAGCGCCGCGTTCGAGTGCCCGACCGGGCGCGACACCTGCACCAACAAGACCGGCGTCGACCCGATCCACAACTTCATGGACTACACGTACGACTCCTGCATGTACCAGTTCACCGCGGGCCAGGTGCAGCGGATGAGCGACAGCTGGACCGCGTACCGCGGCTGATCCCGCTCCGTTCCGCCGAGGGGCCCCGCGCCGTCGCGTGCGCGGGGCCCCTCGCGTCCCTCACAGGGTGGCGAGGAAACCGATCGCGACCTTCCAGGCCAGTTCCGCGGCGGCCTGGTCGAAGTCCGGCAGCTCCGCGTCGGTGAACAGGTGGCCCGCCCCGGGGTAGCGGTAGATCTCGACATCGGCGCCGGTGCGCTGCATCTGCAGGTACCAGGAGTTCAGCCAGTCGTGCGTCTCGAACGGGTCCGGGTCGGCGACGTGCAGCTGGACGGGCAGCTCGTCCACCGATGCGCTCTCCGCGATGTCCGACGTGCCGTGGAAGAGCAGCAGCCCGCGCGCCTTCGCGTCCCCGAGCGCCAGCGTCTGGGCGACCGACGCGCCGAGCGAGAAGCCGGCGTACACCAGACCGGTGTCGGAGTAGGGCGCCGCGGCCAGCACCGCCCGTTTCAGCAGCTCCTCCTTGCCCGTCTCCTCCTTGAAGGCCAGCCCCTCCTCGACGGAATCAAAGGTGTGGCCCTCGAAGAGATCGGGCACGCGCACCTCGTGCCCGGCGGCGCGCAGCCGGTCGGCTGCCGCGTGGACCGCGGGGCGCAGACCGTACGTCGAGTGGAAAAGCATGATGTTCATGAGGCCCATGGTGCCAGTTACGTTCGAGCGGATGGAGAGCGACAGCATGGAGAACGTACTGCGCCCGCTGATCGTCCTCGGCGGGTCGGTCGTGATCACGCTGGTGGCGGGCTGGCTGCTCGACCTGCTGCTCAGGCGTACCGACGAACGGCACCACGAGACGCCGCTGTGGGGCCTGCTGCGGCGCTGCCGGATACCGTTCCAGCTGACGCTGGGCACGGCGCTGCTGCGGGCCACCTACGCCCATACCCGGCTCGACCTGGTCCGCGACCACCGGGCGGGCATCGGGCAGGTGCTGACCCTGGTGCTGATCGGGGCGTCGGCCTTCCTGGTGGTGCGGATCGCCGTGGCGGTGGTGGACTCGGTGTACGCGCGCTACGCGGCGAACACCCGGGATCCGGCGCGGGTGCGCCGGGTGCGGACGCAGGTGACGCTGATCCAGCGGGTGGTCATCGCGATCGCGACGACCGTCGCGGTCGCCGCGATGCTCCTGACGTTCCCCGCCATGCAGACGGTCGGCACCTCGATGCTGGCCTCGGCGGGCGTCCTCGGCATCGTCGCGGGTGTCGCCGCCCAGTCCACGCTCGGCAACCTCTTCGCGGGGCTGCAGATCGCGTTCGGCGACATGGTGCGCATCGGCGACACGGTGGTGGTGGACGGCGAGTGGGGCACGATCGAGGAGATCACGCTGACCTTCCTCGCGGTCCGGACCTGGGACGAGCGGCGGATCACGATGCCGGTCTCGTACTTCACCAGCAAGCCCTTCGAGAACTGGTCGCGCGGCGGGGTCCAGATGACCGGTTCGGTCTTCTTCCACCTCGACCACTCCGCGCCGGTCGCCGCCATGCGCGACCAGCTGCGGGACATCCTGGGCGAGTGCGCCGCGTGGGACGGCCGGGACTGGTCGCTGGCGGTGACCGACACCACGCCCTCCACGATCCAGGTGCGCGCGGTCGTCACGGCGAAGGACGCGGACGACATCTGGACGGTGCGCTGTGCGGTCCGCGAGCAGCTGATCGGCTGGCTGCGCGACCACCATCCGTACGCGCTGCCGAGGATCGCCACGGCCCCCGCCGCGCTGCCGCCCGGTGACGTGTGGCCGGCCGTGGGCATCGTGGACGAGAAGCCGGCGGGCTGGGCCGGGGCGCCGCGCACCGGGCGCGGCTGAGCGGGACTCCCCCGCCACGGGTCAGCGCAGGCTGCGCACGTCCAGCTGCCGCAGCACCCGGTCCACCACCTCGGGGTCAGCGCCGGCCTCGCTGCGCGCGGAGAGCACCGCGTGGCGGGCGGCCGAGAGCATCTCGCGCTGGATGCGGCTGACGGCCTTGAACCGCTCGGCGCGCTGGGCGTAGGCCTCGCGCCGTTCGTTGTCGACTATGTCGGGGCTGATCCGGGCGCCGACGTCGTAGGCCAGCCGCTGGAGACGGTCCACGACGTCGTCGGGGAACTCCTCGACCTCCTGGATCTCCTTGAGCCGCTGCTTGGCCGCCTTGGCGGCCCGGATCGCGAGGTCCCGCTCCAGCGCGGCCTCGGCGTCCGTGTCCGCCCGGACCCCCAGCCGGCGCACCAGCCACGGGAGCGTGAGGCCCTGGAAGACCAGGGTGACCATGATCACGGCGAAGGCGATGAAGACGATCTCGTCGCGGCCGGGGAAGGGCTTTCCGTCGTCCGTCTTCAGCGGGATCGCGAGGGCGAGGGCCACCGAGGCCACGCCGCGCATCCCGGCCCACCACATGATCACGGTCTCCCGCCAGCTGGTGGGGATCTCCTCGCTCACGTCGCGGCGGGTGTGCAGCCGCTTGGCCAGCCAGGTCGCGGGGAGCAGATAGAGCAGCCGTACGCCGACGACGACGGCGACGACGGCCAGCGCCCAGCCGGCCATCTCCAGCTCACGCCCGTCGGCGGTCCCGAAGACGTTGTGCAGTTCGAGGCCGATCAGCCCGAAGGCCACGCCGGTGACGAGGGTGTCGACGATCTCCCAGAAGGTGCGGCCCGTGAGCCGGCCCAGGACGTCGTCGGCGTCGGTGGCGTGCTCCGCGAGGAAGAGGGCCGTCGTCAGGACGGCGAGCACGCCGGAGCCCATCAGCTCCTCGGCGAGCACGTAGCTGACGAAGGGGACCAGGAGGGTGAGACCGACCTGCAGCGTGGCATCGCCGAGCAGGTCCATGAGTTTGATGGTGAGCCAGCCGAGCGCGACGCCGACCGCGACGGCGACGACGGCGGACAGGACCAGCAGTCCGAACGCCTCGGGCAGCGAGAAGGTCCCGCTGACCGCGGCGGCGATCGCCACGTGGTAGAGCACGATCGCGGTCACGTCGTTGAACAGCCCCTCGCCCTCCAGGATCGAGACGAGCCTGCGGGGCAGTCCGACCGATCCGGCGACGGCGGTGGCCGCGACCGGGTCGGGCGGGGCGACGAGCGCGCCGAGCGCGACGGCCGCGGCGAGGGGCAGTCCGGGGACGACCGCGTTGGCCACCGCGGCGACGGCGGCCGTCGTCAGGAAGACCAGCGCCACGGCCAGCAGGAAGATCGGCCGCTTGTTGGCGGCGAACTGCCGCCAGGAGGTGCGCTGCACGGAGGCGTAGAGCAGGGGTGGCAGCAGCGCGGGAAGAATGATCTCGGGCGGGATGTCCACGTTCGGTACGAAGCTGAGGAAGGCCATCCCGACGCCCGCGAGCGTCATCAGCACCGGCGCGGGAAGCCGGAGCCGTTCCCCGAGGGGCACCGTGACCACGGCTCCGAGCAGGAGCAGGAGCAGCAGTGCCATTTGATCCACGAGGTGCCTTCCGGAGCGCGCCGAGCCGGCCTCGGTAACCGGCCGGCCTGGGGTTCAAGCCTGCCATGCAGGCCCCGCGATCCGGCCGACACCCCCGCGCCCCGGAGCCCGCCCGGGCTGTCGGCCCGCCCCCGCGCCCACCGGGGGCCGTCCCCCCGCACGCGCCGCAGGGGTGCCGCCCGGACTCGGCGAGGGATGCCGTGCGAACTCGCGAGGGGTGCCGCGCGGACGAGGAAGGGCTACGCGTCCACGGCGCGGCGCATCGCCCGGTGCGCGATGCCCGCGTCCGGGAACTCGGGGCCGTAGGCCACGTACCCGAGCCGCTCGTAGAAGCCGAGCGCGTGCGTCTGTGCGTGCAGGTCGACGGCGGACAGACCGAGCGCGCGGGCGGCGTCCTCGATGGCCCGCACCAGCGCCGCGCCGACGCCGAGGCCGCGCGCCTCCTTGGTCACGGCGAGCCGGCCGAGCGAGCCTACGGTGAGGTCGCCGCCCGTTTTGGCCGCGGCGGCCGGGCCGTGGAGCAGCCGCCCCGTGCCGAGCGCCGTGCCGTCCGCGGCGACGGCGATGACGTGCAGCGCCTCCGCGTCGTAGGCGTCGTACTCGATCTCCTCGGGCACGTTCTGCTCGCCGACGAAGACGTCCTTGCGGATCTGGAAGCAGGCGGCACGGTCCTGCTCGCCGGTGACCGTGCGGGTGGTGTAGGAGGTCATTCGCTCTCTGCCGCGATCTTGTCGAGGGCCTGCTGGAGGTCGTCCGGGTAGGTGCTGGAGAACTCCACCCAGCTGCCGTCCGAGGGGTGCTCGAAGCCGAGCCGGACCGCGTGCAGCCACTGCCGCGTCAGGCCGAGGCGCTTGGCCATGGTCGGGTCGGCGCCGTAGGTCAGGTCGCCGACGCAGGGGTGGCGGTGGGCGGACATGTGCACCCGGATCTGGTGCGTGCGGCCCGTCTCCAGCTTGATGTCCAGGAGGCTGGCGGCGCGGTACGCCTCGATCAGGTCGTAGTGCGTCACGGAGGGCTTGCCCTCGGCGACGACCGCCCACTTGTAGTCGTGGGTGGGGTGGCGGCCGATGGGGGCGTCGATGGTGCCGCTCATGGGGTCCGGGTGGCCCTGGACCAGCGCGTGGTACTTCTTCTCGACGACCCGGTCGCGGAACTGGGCCTTCAGCAGCGTGTAGGCGCGCTCGGACTTGGCGACGACCATCAGCCCGGAGGTGCCGACGTCGAGCCGGTGCACGATGCCCTGGCGCTCGGCGGCGCCCGAGGTCGAGATCCGGTACCCGGCCGCGGCGAGACCGCCGATGACGGTGGTACCGGTCCACCCGGGGCTCGGGTGCGCGGCGACGCCGACCGGCTTCACGATCACGACGATGTCGTCGTCGTCGTGGACGATCTCCATGCCCTCGACGGGCTCGGCCACGATCTGCACCGGCGCGGGAGCCTGCGGCATCTCCACTTCCAGCCAGGCGCCGCCCCGGACCCGCTCGGACTTCCCGACCACCGAACCGTCCACCTGCACCTTCCCGGCGGCGGCCAGCTCCGCGGCCTTGGTGCGGGAGAAGCCGAACATGCGGGAGATGGCGGCGTCGACGCGCTCGCCCTCCAGGCCATCGGGGACGGGCAGGGTGCGGACCTCGGGTTGCGTACTCACCTGTCGAGTATGCCTTGCGTGGCCCGGGGCCCGTGCCTCGGACCGGTCGCCGCCCCGGCCGTGGCCCGGCCGACGGGTCCTAATCCTTGTGCACGGTGCCGTCGGGGTCGAGGCCCTTGAAGGAGAGCAGCACGATCAGGATGCCTCCGCAGACGATCGCGGAGTCCGCCAGGTTGAAGACGGCGAAGTGCGCGGGGGCGATGAAGTCCACCACCGCGCCCTCGAAGACGCCGGGCGAGCGGAAGACGCGGTCGGTGAGGTTGCCGAGGGCGCCGCCGAGCAGCAGACCGAGCGCGATCGCCCACGGCAGGCTGTACAGCTTGCGCGCGAGCCGGGCGATCACCACGATGACGGTCGCCGCGATGACGGTGAAGATGATCGTGAAGGCCTCGCCGAGGCCGAACGCGGCCCCCGCGTTGCGGATCGCGTCGAGTTTGAGCCAGTCGCCGAAGATCTCGATGGGCTCCTGGTGCTCCAGCTTCGCCACCACGAGCATCTTGCTGCCCAGGTCGAGCAGGTAGGCGAGGACGGCGACGCAGAAGAGCAGGATGATCCGTCGCCGGCGCGTGGCCGGCGACCGGTCGACCGGCGCTTCCCCGTCCCCGGCGTCCGGCTCGGCGGCCTCCGGGGACGTGTCCCCGGCCGTCCGCTCCGGCTCGGCTCCTTCGTTCCCCTCAGCCTCGGGGATGTCCGGCGTACCGATGATGCGCTCCGCCTCTGCCACGTGAGTCCCTCAACCTAGTTCCGACGGAGAGGCTGTCGGGTGATCTGCGATCGGAAGGCGGACGCGGTCCGGCGCACGCGGGGGCGAGGCGCCGGGATGTCCTCGTAGCGGAACTACCAGGACATCCGGGCATCGCGGGAGGCGTGCGTGCCGGGGCGTGGCCGCCCGATCGCAGATCACCCGACAGCCTCTGGGGACGAGGGTACGACACGGCGGTGGGAATCAGCCGCGTCGCTCCTGCTTCTGTTTGTCCTCGACGCAGAGGGTGGCCCGGGGGAACGCCTGCATGCGCGCCTTGCCGATCGGGTTGCCGCAGATCTCGCAGAGTCCGTACGTGCCCGCGTCGAGCCGGGCCAGTGCCCGTTCGGTCTGCTCCAGCATCTCCTGGGCGTTCGCGGCGAGCGACATCTCGTGCTCGCGGGTGATGTTCTTGGTGCCGGTGTCCGCCTCGTCGTCACCCGCCCCGTCGCCGGAGTCCCGCATCAGCCCGGCCAGCGCCAGGCCCGACGCCTCCAGCTCGTCGCGCAGCCGCGTGATCTCGCCGGTCAGCTCCGTGTGCGCGGCCGAGACCTCCTGAGGCGTCCAGGGGTCCTCTCCGGGCCGTACGGCCAGCTCCCCCGGGGCCGTCGCCGCGGCCCGCGCCGGGGGCACGGGTGCCGCGCTCCCGCCGGCCGGGCGGGTACGGGCCGCGCTCTTCTTGGCTACCACCGTGTGGGCTCCTGTCTGCTCGGCGGCCTCGGCCGCCTCCGTGGCCGCCTCGGCGGCCTTCTTCGAAGCCTTCTCGGCCGTGGTCTTCCCGGCCGCGCTCGTCCGCGCCGGTGCCGGGGCCGTCCCGGCCGGCTCCTCGTCGCGGCCGGCCCCGTCCGGAGCCGGTCCGTCCGCGGCCGGATCCCCGGCCGCGGTCTTCTTCGCGGCGGTCTTCTTCGCCGCCGCCTTCCTGGTCGTCTTCTTCCCGGCTGCCTTCTTGTCGGCCGCCGACTTCCCGGCAGCCTTCCTCCCGGCCTTCTTCGGGTCGTTCCCGGCCGCGGCGGGCGGCCCGGCGGGGTCCTCGGGCCCGGCCTCCGTCGCGCTGTGCGTATCCGCGTCCGAAGGGCTGTCCCGGCCGGTCTCTCCCGTCGTCTCCCCGGCTGCCGCGCCCGTGGATCTGGCTGACGCCGTCTTCTCTGCGGCGGTCTTCTTCGCCACCATGGCCGCGGCCCCTTCACGCTCTGTGATCTTGCTCGCGAGTCGTGCTGGGACGATAAATCGACCCCAGCCCCGCGGCAACGGGGCACGCCGCCGCATCGCCCCTCCCCGTGTCCGGATCACCGCGCGCCTGAAACCGTTGTGCCCAGCTCCCCGCCGGGTAATCCGCCTTCCGGCGGCCCGCCGGGCAGCGCCGGGACCCGTCGCGTCCCGTCTGGCCATTCGGGTCACCCCGGGGCTGCCCGAAAACCGGTCGGCCACCGTCCCCGGGGCCCGTACACTGGCCTCAGCGAGAGGCGTGGATGGGACGAGTAGCGTCGTACGCAGCCAGGAGCGACCCGGGGACGGTGGGAGCCCGGGGGCGAGCGCGTCGTGAACATCACCCGGAGCCGTCGGAAGAACGCCGCAGGGCTAGTAGAACCGGCATCGCACCCCAATGAGGGGGCCACGGGCGCACACCCGGGGCCAAGGAGGGTGGTACCGCGGGATCCGGCATCGGTTCTCGTCCCTCCGACGGAAGAGGAAAACGTCCGCCGGAGGAAGCCGCACATGACATCGCCGCAGTACCGCCAGGTACCCGCCCAGGTCGACCTGCCCGCGCTGGAGCACGCCGTGCTCGACTTCTGGCGCGAGAACAAGGTCTTCGACCAAAGCCTCGAACAGTCCGAGGGCCGCCCCGAGTGGGTCTTCTACGAGGGCCCGCCGACCGCCAACGGCATGCCGGGCGCCCACCACATCGAGGCCCGCGTCTTCAAGGACGTCTTCCCGCGCTTCCGCACCATGCAGGGCTACCACGTCGGCCGGAAGGCCGGCTGGGACTGCCACGGTCTGCCGGTCGAGCTCGCGGTCGAGAAGGAACTGGGCTTCAACGGCAAGAAGGACATCGAGGCGTACGGCATCGCCGAGTTCAACGCCAAGTGCCGCGAGTCCGTGACCCGCCACACCGACGCCTTCACCGAGCTCACGACCCGGATGGGCTACTGGGTCGACCTCGACGACGCGTACCGCACGATGGACCCCGAGTACGTCGAGTCCGTCTGGTGGTCGCTGAAGGAGATCTTCAACAAGGGTCTGCTGACCCAGGACCACCGCGTCGCCCCCTGGTGCCCGCGCTGCGGCACCGGCCTCTCCGACCACGAGCTGGCCCAGGGGTACGAGACGGTCGTCGATCCCTCGGTCTTCGTACGCTTCCCGCTGACCTCCGGCCCGCTGGCCGGCGAGGCCGCCCTCCTGGTCTGGACGACGACCCCCTGGACCCTGGTCTCCAACACGGCCGTCGCCGCGCACCCCGAGGTCGAGTACGTGGTCGCGACGAACGGCGAGGAGAAGCTGGTCGTGGCGCGACCGCTCGTCGAGAAGGCGCTGGGCGAGGGGTGGGAGCTGACCGGCCGGTCGTTCACGGGCCGCGAGATGGAGCGCTGGACGTACGAGCGCCCGTTCGCGCTGGTGGACTTCCCCGCCGAGGCGCACTACGTCGTGAACGCCGAGTACGTGACGACCGAGGACGGTACGGGTCTGGTGCACCAGTCCCCCGCCTTCGGCGCCGACGACCTCCTGGTCTGCAAGGCGTACGGACTCCCGGTGGTCAACCCGGTCCGCCCCGACGGCACCTTCGAGGAGGACGTGCCGCTGGTCGGCGGCGTCTTCTTCAAGAAGGCCGACGAGGCGCTCACCGAGGACCTCAAGGACCGCGGCCTGCTCTTCCGGCACGTCCCGTACGAGCACAGCTACCCGCACTGCTGGCGCTGCCACACCGCGCTGCTCTACTACGCGCAGCCGTCCTGGTACATCCGCACGACCGCGGTCAAGGACCGGCTCCTCGAGGAGAACGAGAAGACCAACTGGTTCCCGGAGTCGGTCAAGAACGGCCGCTTCGGTGACTGGCTGAACAACAACGTCGACTGGGCCCTCTCCCGCAACCGCTACTGGGGCACACCGCTGCCGATCTGGCGCTGCGAGGACGACCACCTCACCTGCGTGGGCTCGCGCGCCGAGCTGACCGAGCTCACCGGCACCGACCTGTCCGGCCTGGACCCGCACCGGCCGTTCATCGACGAGATCACGTTCACCTGCACGCACGAGAACTGCCAGCTGGAGGCCTACCGCGTCCCGGAGGTCATCGACGCCTGGTACGACTCGGGCTCGATGCCGTTCGCGCAGTGGGGCTACCCGTACAAGAACAAGGAGCTCTTCGAGAGCCGCTACCCGGCGCAGTTCATCTCGGAGGCCATCGACCAGACGCGCGGGTGGTTCTACACGCTGATGGCGATCGGCACCCTGGTCTTCGACAAGTCGTCGTACGAGAACGTGGTCTGCCTGGGCCACATCCTCGCCGAGGACGGCCGCAAGATGTCCAAGCACCTGGGCAACATCCTCCAGCCGATCCCGCTCATGGACCAGCACGGCGCCGACGCGGTCCGCTGGTTCATGGCGGCGGGCGGCTCCCCGTGGGCGGCGCGCCGGGTCGGTCACGGCACGATCCAGGAGGTCGTCCGCAAGACGCTCCTCACGTACTGGAACACGGTCGCCTTCCAGGCCCTGTACGCCCGTACGTCGAACTGGGCGCCCTCGGCCGCCGACCCGGCACCGGCCGACCGCACGGTCCTGGACCGCTGGCTGCTCAGCGAGCTGAACGCCCTGGTGGACCAGGTCACCGAGGCGCTGGAGGGTTACGACACCCAGCGCGCCGGAAAGCTGCTGTCGGCGTTCGTCGACGACCTGTCCAACTGGTACGTCCGCCGCTCCCGCCGCCGCTTCTGGCAGGGCGACAAGGCGGCGCTGCGCACCCTGCACGACGTCGTCGAGACGGTCACCCGGCTGATGGCCCCGCTGACCCCGTTCATCACCGAGCGGGTCTGGCAGGACCTCGTCGCACCGGTCACGCCGGACGCCCCCGCCTCGGTGCACCTGTCCACCTGGCCGAAGGCGGACCTGTCCGCGATCGACCCGGCGCTCTCCACGCAGATGGCGCTGGTGCGCCGCCTGGTCGAGCTGGGGCGCGCCACGCGTGCCGAGTCGGGCGTCAAGACCCGCCAGCCGCTGTCCCGCGCCCTGGTCGCGGCCTCGGGCTTCGACACCCTCTCGCCCGAGCTGCACGGACAGATCACGGAGGAGCTGAACGTCTCTTCCCTGGCCTCCCTGTCCGAGGTGGGCGGCTCGCTGGTCGACACGACGGCGAAGGCGAACTTCCGGGCCCTGGGCAAGCGGTTCGGCAAGGGCGTCCAGGCGGTGGCGAAGGCCGTCGCGAACGCGGACGCGGCGGCGCTGTCGCTGGCCCTGCGCGAGGGCACGGCATCGGTCGAGGTCGACGGGGAACAGGTCACCCTCGCCCCTGACGAGGTCATCATCACGGAGACCCCGCGCGAGGGCTGGTCGGTCGCGTCCGACTCGGGCGCGACGGTCGCCCTGGACCTGGAGATCACCCCGGAGCTGCGGCGTGCGGGCCTGGCCCGCGACGCGATCCGTCTGATCCAGGAGGCGCGCAAGAACAGCGGCCTGGACGTGGCGGACCGCATCGCCGTCCGCTGGACGTCCACGTCACCGGCGACGGCCGAGGCCCTGACCGAGCACGCGTCCCTGATCGCGGACGAGGTCCTGGCCCTCGACTACGCGCAGGGTGAGGCGGACACGGCGTACGGCGAGCCGTTCGAGGACGAGGGCCTGTCCCTGACGTTCCGCCTCCGCAAGACGGAGCGGTAGCCCACAGCACCACAGGGGCCCGGCCGGACACGTTCCGGCCGGGCCCGTTGCTTTCCCGACCCCGGGCGCGGGCTACGGGGCGGAGCCCCGCTCACAGGCCCATACCTCTCAGCCTCCGGCGTGCCTCCCCAGCCCCTCCGGCGATTGAGGAGCGGGGTCCGGGGCGGAGCCCCACTCACGGCCGACGCCGACCACACAGCCCCGGCCGGCACCTCTGAGCCCTCCGCCGACACCTCCCAGCCCTGCGCGGCCACCTCTCAGCCCTGCGCGGCCACCTCTCAGCCCTGCGCCGCCACCTCTCAGCCTCCGGCGAGCCTCCCCAGCCCCTCCGGCGATTGAGGAGCGGGGCCCGGGGCGGAGCCCCACTCACGGCCGACGCCGACCACACAGCCCCGGCCGGCACCTCTAAGCCCCTCCGCCGACACCTCCCAGCCCTGCGCGGCCACCTCTCAGCCCCGCGCCGCCACCTCTCCGCCTCCGGCGTGCCTCCCCAGCCCCTCCGGCGATTGAGGAGCGGGGCCCGGGGCGGAGCCCCGGTTACGGGAAGGGGCGGGTAGGGGAACACGCCCCGCGCAGCGGCCCCGCCCCCGGACCCCGACCCCACGGCCCGGCGACACCACCACCCTGGCGACACCACCACCCCGGCCGCGCCACCACCCCGGCGACACCGCCACCCCGGCCGCGCCGCCCACGGCAAAGGGCCGGGCCCCGGGGAAAACCCCGGGGCCCGGCCCTCAGCCTGCCGACGGCTACGCGCTCACCGAGCGCGTACCGGTCAGTTGTCGTCCTCGTCGATCAGGAACCCACGCATCGGCGAAGGCGCCTGCTGCATCGGCTGCGGCGCCTGCGGCCGCACCGGTGCCATCGGCTGGGTCATCGCCGGCGACATCTGCTGCTGGCCACCGTAGGAGGGCCCACCGCCCATGGACGGGTTGCCGCCCATCTGCTGGCTGCCGTGACCGCCGTGGTTGCCGCCCATGGTGTGACCCATGGCGCCCGCACCGGCCGGAGCCAGCGAGGGCGACGGCGGCAGCGAAGCGGCCGCGGGGGTCCGCGGCGGCGCCAGCGAGTCGTCCGCCTGGGTCTCCAGCTGACGCAGCTGGCTCTCCAGGTAGGACTTCAGACGGGTCCGGTACTCGCGCTCGAAGCCACGCAGGTCCTCGACCTTGCGCTCCAGCGTCGCGCGGGCCGACTCCAGCGAGCCCATCGCCACGCGGTGCTTCTCCTGCGCGTCCCGCTCCAGCGCGTCCGCCTTGGCGCGTGCGTCGCGCTCCAGGCCCTCGGCACGGCTGCGCGCCTCGCCGACGATCTTGTTGGCCTCGGAACGGGCCTCCGCGATCGCCTGGTCGGCGGTCTGCTGCGCCAGGGACAGGACACGGGCGGCGCTGTCGCCGCCAGGGCCCTGCTGCTGCATCTGCGGCGGCTGCTGCATCTGCTGCATCTGCTGCTGCTGCGGGTTGTGACCGCCCATGGGGCCGCCCATCGGGCCACCCATGGGACCGCCCTGCATCGGGCCGGGGCCGTGCGGGCCCTGGGGACCGGGGCCGTGCGGACCCTGGGGGCCGTGACCGCTGGGACCGGCGGGCAGCTGCGGAGCACCACCGGGCAGCTGGGGCGGACCCATCTGCGGCGGCTGCTGCTGCTGGACCGGCGGACCCGATATGGCGGCGGGCACAGGTGCACCGGGACGGTCCTGCGGCTCCGGCTTGCGCATACCCTGCTGCTGCTGGTTCTGCGCGGCGGCACGCGTGGCGGCGGCCAGCTTGGCGCGCAGGTCCTCGTTCTCACGGAGCAGGCGGGTCAGCTCGGACTCGACCTCGTCGAGGAAGGCATCGACCTCGTCCTCGTCGTAGCCTTCTCGGAGGCGGACCGTCGTGAACTGCTTGTTCCGCACGTCCTCGGGGGTCAGCGGCATCTCTTCTTCACCTCTACGTAGTCGTCGGCAGTCGGCAGGACCGTATCGCTCACAGCCTGGTCACGATGCTGATCAGGATGGAAACGATGATCATCAGAACGAAGAAGGACAGGTCGAGTGCCACGCCCCCGAGACGCAGCGGCGGAATGAACCGCCGCAGGAGCTTCAGCGGTGGATCGGTGACCGTGTAAGTGGTCTCGAGGACCACCACCATCGGCTTGCCCGGCTGCCATGAACGTGCGAACTGGAAGACGTAGTCCATGACCAGCCGGAAGATCAGCACGATGAGGAAACACATCAACGCGATGTAGACAACACTTTGTGCGACGCCCATCCTCGCGTGTACCTCTCCCCTGGCTCTCGTAGCTCCGGCCTTGCGGCCGGGTCGTTCCCGGTGTCGTGTTCTCAGCTCTGGTTGAAGAATCCGCCCTCTGCGATGCGGGCCTTGTCCTCCGCCGTGACATCGACGTTAGCAGGCGACAACAGGAACACCTTCTGTGTCACTCGCTCAATGCTGCCATGGAGACCGAAGACGAGTCCCGCGGCAAAGTCGACAAGTCGCTTTGCGTCCGTATCGTCCATCTCCGTGAGATTCATGATCACCGGAGTGCCCTCACGGAAGTGTTCCCCGATGGTACGGGCCTCGTTGTAGGTCCTGGGGTGCAGTGTGGTGATGCGGTACGGCTCCCGCTCGGACACGACCTTGGGCATGATCACCGGTGCGTTCTTCTCCATGTTCGGGCGTTCAGGTGTGATGGATGCCACGGGTGCGATCCGGGCGGGTCGCTCTCGCTCCGCCGGGATCTGGACCGGCTCGCGCTGCGCCGGCGGCTGCACGACTCGCACCGGTTCGTCCCGCTCCCGCTCCACCTGATGTGCGGGCTGGTGCCGCCGCCGGTCGCGGTCGGGTTCCGGCTCGGGTTCGAATTCGTCGTCGGGGTCGAACCCCGGACCGTCGTACCCATCGTCCTCCACGAGGCCGAGGTAGACCGCCATCTTGCGCATCGCGCCGGCCATGCTCTGAGTCCTCCGCTCTGTGGTGGATCGGCATCTGTCACCAAGTGCCCGCGATCCACTGTGGTCTGCCCGCCAAAGGCGGTAATGACCATATTTTCTGCTGTGGTCCGACTTCTTGGCGACGTTACCCGAGCCCGGGTCGGACTCCGAGTACCGCAGTACCGACGCGCACATGTGTCGCTCCGGCCGCAACGGCGTCCTCGAGGTCCGCACTCATCCCTGCAGAGACCATGTTCGCAGCCGGATGGTTCCCGCGCAGCCGGGATGAGAATTCCATCAGCCGGTCGAACGCCGCTCGTTGCCTTCCGGCGAACGGCCCGGCGAGCGGCGCGACGGTCATCAGACCGTCCAGCCGCAGTCCGGGCGCGGCGGCGACCGCGTCGGCCAACTCCTCGATCCCGTCGGGTGCGACGCCCCCGCGCTCCCCCCGCTCGCCGCTCTCGGCGTCGAGGGCGACCTGGAGGAGACACCCGAGTTCGCGCCCGCCGCGGTCGGCGGCGGCGGAGAGGGCGGTCACCAGCTTCGTACGGTCCACAGACTGCACGACATCGGCATAACTCGCCACGGAACGGACCTTGTTCGTCTGCAATTGACCCACAAAATGCCATGTGAGGGACAGATCCGCACATTCGGTGGCCTTGGGGGCCGCGTCCTGGTCACGATTCTCCGCGACATGGCGCACACCGAGTTCGTGCAGGACCCGTACATCGCTCGCGGGGTAGGTCTTGGTGACCACGATGAGGGTCACTTCCTCCCGCCGGCGACCGGCGGCGGCGCAGGCGGAAGCAATACGTTCCTCCACCTGTGCCAGATTCGCGGCGAGTTGTGCCTTACGATCCGTCATGCCCTATCCGTCCAGCCAGACATATCCGGCGAGCCGCCCCGTGGTGCGGTCGCGCCGGTACGAGAAGTGATCGCCCGATTCGAGCGTGCAGAAGGACGACGCCCGCCGGTCGGTCACGCCGAGGTCCGCCAGTTGCGCGTGGACGCCGGCGGTGACGTCCACCGCGGGGGTGCCCCAGCTGGTCTCGGACCACGAGGCGGGGACGACCGCCGCGACCTCGTCCCGCATACCGGCCGGCACCTCGTAGCACCGGCCGCAGACGGCGGGCCCGGTGCGGGCGACGATCCGGGCGGGGTCCGCGCCGAGTGCGACCATGGCCCCGACCGCGGCGGGCACGACCCCGGCGACCAGACCGGGGCGGCCCGCGTGTGCTGCCGCGACGACTCCGGCGGCCGGGTCGGCGAGCAGGACCGGGGTGCAGTCGGCGGTGAGGACGGCGAGCGGGAGCCCGCGCCGCGCGGTCACCACCGCGTCCACGGCGGGGATCTCGCGCGCGTCGCCCCAGGGCGCCTCGACCACGGCGACCTCCCGCCCGTGCACCTGGTTCATCCAGACGACCCGGTCCGGATCGATCCCGCGGGCCCGGGCGGCCCGTTCCCGGTTGGCCAGAACGGCAGCGGGGTCGTCACCGACCGCGCCGCCGAGGTTGAGCTCCGCGTACGGAGCGGCGCTCACCCCGCCCCACCTGTCGGTGAAGGAGAAGTGAGCGCCGCCGTCCGAAGGAACAGAATCCTTTGAGCTCACCGAGTGGTGCGGATCTATCACTTCAAGAAGTCCGGAACGTCCAGCTCTTCGGCCTGGGAGTCCTGGTAGGGACGGGCCGGCGGGACGTGCGGCGGGGAGACCGGGGGAAGGTGGCTCTCATGGGCCGCCGGAACCGGCTCGGCCTGGACCGGGGGCTCCTCGCGCGGGGGCACGGAGCCCAGTCCGCCCGTCTGGCGCACGGGCTCGGCGGCCCGGACCGGCGGAGCCGGCTCCTCGCGCTTGGCGGAGCTCGCACCCAGGACGTTCTCCCGCCGGGCCGGCGGCTGTCCGCCGTCGAAGCCCGCCGCGATCACGGTGACCCGCACCTCGTCGCCCAGCGCGTCGTCGATGACCGCGCCGAAAATGATGTTCGCCTCGGGGTGCGCCGCCTCGCTCACCAGCTGGGCGGCCTCGTTGATCTCGAAGAGACCGAGGTCGCTGCCACCGGAGATGGAGAGCAGGACACCGCGGGCGCCGTCGATGGACGCCTCCAGGAGCGGCGAGGAGATCGCCATCTCCGCGGCGGCCACCGCGCGGTCGTCGCCACGGGCCGAGCCGATCCCCATGAGCGCCGATCCCGCCTCGGACATGACCGACTTGACGTCGGCGAAGTCGAGGTTGATCAGACCCGGGGTGGTGATGAGGTCGGTGATGCCCTGGACACCCGAGAGCAGGACCTGGTCGGCCGACTTGAACGCGTCGAGCACGCTGACCTGGCGGTCCGAGATGGACAGCAGTCGGTCGTTGGGAATGACGATGAGGGTGTCGACCTCTTCGCGGAGTTCGGCGATGCCGTCCTCCGCCTGGTTCGCGCGACGCCGGCCCTCGAAGGTGAACGGGCGGGTGACCACACCGATCGTCAGGGCGCCTAGCGAGCGCGCGATGTTGGCGACGACGGGTGCGCCACCGGTGCCGGTGCCACCGCCTTCGCCTGCGGTGACGAAGACCATGTCGGCCCCCTTGAGGACCTCCTCGATCTCTTCACGGTGGTCCTCTGCCGCCTTGCGACCGACGGCCGGGTTCGCCCCGGCGCCGAGGCCCCGGGTGAGTTCACGGCCGACGTCGAGCTTGACGTCGGCGTCGCTCATCAACAGGGCTTGCGCATCCGTGTTGATCGCGATGAACTCGACGCCCTTGAGACCGACCTCGATCATTCGGTTGATGGCATTGACACCACCGCCGCCGACACCGATGACCTTGATGACTGCGAGGTAGTTCTGCGGTGCTGCCACGTCGAAGGCCTCTCGCCTCGAGTTACGTGTCGTCGCTTGGCGGTACTCCCGCCGCGACGACGGATGCCGATTGGGACGGTCCGAACGCCGACCCAAACCCTAACGTTGAAGTTTAGGGTTACCAGTGTGTCTGCTTCATGGACTCTTCCGAACAGGACACTAAGTCGACAAGTGGCGCACGTTCAACGAACACGCCGAACCTCCCGTTTTTCTTTTCACCCTATGTGATCACCCGTAGCGCTGACCAACCAGGGTGCTGGCCAGGCCAAATGTGCGTCAACTACCCGACACTGCCGGAGCGGTGGGTGCACTCACGTCGAAGTGTCCCGCTTTGGGAGCGGCTTTCATGAGAGCGGTGAGGACTTTCGCCTTCACCGCACCTTCTTCGCTGCTCCCCCAGACGACCGTGCGGTCCCCGGTGAGCTCCAGAGAGACCGAGTCGTACGAGGCGACCCGCACGACCCGGGTCGCCGAGGCGACACCGTCCGGAAGATCGTTCGCGACCCGGACCGCCTCCCGCACCAGCCGGTCGCTGCCGAACCGGCGCACACTCGCGGACTGACCAGGCGTCAGCTCCAGCAGGGGTACCCGCCCGGGAGCCTTGTCCACCGTGGCGAAGCGCACGCCCTCGGCGTCCACTTCGATGAACTTCGCACCCTTTTTCAGCAAAACGACCGGCTGTCGTTCGGTCACCTTAAGTCCGATGCCGTGCGGCCATGACCGTACGACATCCACCGAGTCGACACGAGGCAACTTCTGGCGCAACCTCGCGGCGATGGCGTCCGTGTCGACGGAGATCAGCGGGTCGCCCATCGGCACCTCCGCCGCGGTCTCCACCTCGGCCGGTGTCAGCACGTCGACCCCGGTGATCCGGACCTCTTCGGCACGGAGCCAGGAGGACCCGTAGAGCGCCCAGACGGCCCCGGAGCCGAGCAGCAGCACGGCCCCGACGATCACCAGCAGGAGCGTGCCCCGGGACATCCGGGGCCCCTGCGCCCCCGGGCGCGGCAGGCGGTCCCGGGTGTCCTTCTGTTGCCCTGCACCGCGCTGGGCGGTCGTCGGTCCGGCCACGCTCGCTCCTTATGCCGGGTCCGGGGGCGGCGCCCCCGGACCCGTCCGCCTCACGCGCCTCGGCGTGCGGCAATCGCCTCGTACACCATGCCGACCAGCAGATCGTCGGCGTCCCGGCGGCCGAACTCGGCGGCGGCGCGGGACATTTCGTACAGCCGGTGCGGATCCGACAGCACCGGAAGGACGTTGCCCTGCACCCACTCGGGGGTGAGCGCCGCGTCGTCCACCAGCAGTCCGCCGCCGGCGTTGACCACCGGCTGGGCGTTGAGCCGCTGTTCGCCGTTGCCGATCGGCAACGGGACGTAGGCGGCGGGCAGCCCGACGGCGGAGAGTTCGGCGACGGTCATCGCGCCCGCGCGGCAGAGCATCATGTCGGCCGCCGCGTACGCGAGGTCCATCCGGTCCACGTACGGTACCGGGATGTAGGGCGGCATCCCGGGCATGTTGTCCACGCGCGGCATTTCGTTCTTCGGTCCGACCACGTGCAGGATCTGGATGCCGGAGCGCTGGAGCAGCGGCGCGACCCGCTGGACCACCTCGTTGAGGTGGCGGGCGCCCTGCGAGCCGCCGGAGACCAGCAGGGTCGGCAGGTTGGGGTCGAGGCCGAAGGCGGCACGCGCCTCCGGACGGACCCGGGCGCGGTCCAGGGTGGCGATGGTGCGGCGCAGCGGGATGCCGATGTAGCGGGCGCCGCGCAGCTTGCTGTCGGGGGTGGAGACGGCGACCCCGTGGGCGTACCGGGAACCGATCTTGTTGGCCAGGCCGGGCCGGGCGTTGGCCTCGTGCACCACGATCGGCACGCCGGCGCGCTTGGCGGCGAGGTAGCCGGGCAGCGCCACGTAGCCGCCGAAGCCGACCACGCAGTCCGCCCTGGTGCGCTCCAGGATCTGCTCGGCGGCCTTGATGGTGCCGCGCAGCCTGCCCGGGACGGTGATGAGTTCAGGGGTGGGTTTGCGCGGCAGCGGTACGGCCGGGATCAGGGCGAGTTCGTACCCCCGCTCGGGTACGAGCCTGGTCTCGAGTCCGCGCTCCGTGCCCAGAGCGGTGATTCCCACGCTCGGGTCCTGCCTGCGCAGGGCGTCCGCGAGGGCGAGCGCGGGCTCGATGTGGCCGGCGGTCCCCCCACCGGCGAGTACGACATGCACCGAAATTCACCGCTCTCCGGACGGACGCTTCTTGACGCGCCGTCTCATCGTCTTCCATCTCACCCCGGGCCTCCGCATGGCCAGGGCCGCCTTCGCTGCGGGATCCGCTCGCGCGAACGCGATCAGCAGCCCGACAGCGAACATGGTCGGCAGCAGGGCCGACCCCCCGTAGGAGAACAACGGGAGCGGGACACCGGCGATCGGCAGCAGGCCGAGCACCGCACCGATGTTGATCACGGCCTGAGCCGTGATCCAGGTGGTCACACCTCCCGCTGCGTACCTCACGAAGGGGTCCTCCGTGCGTCCGGCCACGCGGATACCCGCATAGCCTAGAGCCGCGAACAGGGCGAGTACCGACAGCGTCCCCGCCAACCCGAGTTCCTCCCCGGTGATGGCGAAGATGAAGTCGGTGTGGGGTTCAGGCAGTTGGCCCCATTTTTCCACACTGGCGCCGAGCCCGGATCCGAACCAGCCGCCGGACGCCAGGGCGTAGATGCCGTGCACGGCCTGCCAGCACGAGCCGCCGGGGCCCGGTTCGCTGGCGCCCATGCAGTCGAGGCGGGACATCCGGTTCGGGCTGGTCTTGATCAGCACGAAGGCGATCAGGCCCGCGGTCGCGAGCACTCCGGCGAACAGCCGGGTGGGCGCTCCGGCCAGCCAGAGCAGGCCGAACAGGACGGCCGTGAGAATGATCGCAGTGCCCATGTCACCCCCGAGCATGATCAGCCCGAGCAGCATGAAGGCGACCGGGACCAGCGGCACGAGCATGTGCTTCCACTGGTTCAGCAGCCGTTTGTCCTGTTTGCGGGCGAGCAGGTCGGCTCCCCACAGGACGAGGGCCAGCTTGCCGAACTCACTGGGCTGGAGCTGGAAGGGGCCGCCCAGGTAGAGCCAGTTCCGGTTGCCGTTGACCGACATCCCTATCCCCGGCACCTGGACCAGCACCATCAGGAAGACGGCGCCCATCAGCAGGGGGTAGGACAGGGCCCGGTGCAGTTTGACGGGCATCCGGGCGGCGGCCGCCATCAGCCCGGCCCCGATGACGGCGGCGAGGAACTGCTTGCGGAAGAAGTACGTACCCGGTTTGCCGAGTTCCAGCGCCTTGATCATCGAGGCGGAGTAGACCATCACGAGACCGAGCACGGTGATGAGCAGCCCGGCGCCCAGGATCAGGTAGTACGCGGTCAGCGGACGGTCCCAGGCCCGGCGCGCCTGCTCGTACAGCCGCCGCACTCCGCCGCCCCGGGGGGAGCGGGGGCCGCCGGAGGTCCTGGAACGGGCCACAGGGGGCCGCCGGGCGCCGGCGGCGGGCCGTACGCGCAGGGCGAGGCCGGAGGGATACGGGGCGCCCCCGGCCGCGAGGAGCGGCGGACGGAGCGCCCGGCTGATCGCCGAGGTCGCCCGTGAGCGGTCCCCGCCCCGTGCGGCAGAGCTCTCTTCGGCCGGCATGGTCCCTGTCCCCTCCACTGCTCGTGCCCGGGGCTTCGGTGCCGAGGGCCCGGCCCCGGCACGGCCGTACGCACCCGGGTGCTCCGGGACGGTACGGCGCGGAGGCCGGGGCCGTCAGGCGTTCTCGGCGGCGAGTGCGCGGACGGCGTCCGCGAAGGCCTCGCCCCGCTTGTTGTAATTGACGAACATGTCCATCGAGGCGCAGGCCGGGGCCATCAGTACGGTGTCTCCCGGCCGGGCGAGCCGTGCCGCCTCGCGGACCGCCTCGGACATCGCCCCAGTGTCGGTCCGGTCGAGGTCGGTCACCGGGACCTCGGGCGCGTGTCGCGCGAGGGCTTCGCGGATGAGCGCCCGGTCGGCGCCCATCAGCACGACGCCCCGCAGGCGCCCCGCGCACCCGGTCACCAGCTCGTCGAAGGTGGCGCCCTTGGCCAGGCCTCCGGCGATCCAGACGATCGGGTCGTAGGCCGCCAGGGAGGCTTCGGCGGCGTGGGTGTTGGTGGCCTTGGAGTCGTCGATGTAGGTGACCCCGCCGACCTCCGCGACGCGTTCGATGCGGTGCGGGTCGGGCCGGAAGGCCCGCAGCCCGTCGCGCACGGCGGCGGGCTCCACGCCGAAGGCCCGGGCCAGCGCCGCGGCGGCCAGCGCGTTGGCGATGTTGTGCGGGGCGGGCGGGTTCACGTCCGCGACCTCGGCGAGTTCCTGGGCCTGCTTCTGCCGGTTCGTCACGAAGGCGCGGTCGACGAGGATGCCGTCGACGACCCCGAGCTGGGAGGGCCCGGGGGTGCCGAGGGTGAAGCCGATGGCCCGGCAGCCCTCCTCCACGTCCGCCTCGCGCACCAGGTCCTCGGTGGCCGGGTCCGCCACGTTGTAGACGCAGGCGACGGTGTTGCCCTCGTAGATCCGGCCCTTGTCGGCGGCGTACGCCTCCATGGAGCCGTGCCAGTCGAGGTGGTCGGGGGCGAGGTTGAGGACGGCCGCGGAGTGGGCGCGCAGCGAGGGCGACCAGTGCAGCTGGTAGCTGGAGAGCTCGACGGCCAGGACGTCGTACGTCTCCTCGCCGAGGACCGCGTCCAGGAGCGAGACCCCGATGTTGCCGACGGCGGCGGTGCGCAGCCCGGCGGCCTCCAGGATCGAGGCGAGCATCCGTACGGTCGTGGTCTTGCCGTTGGTGCCGGTGACCGCGAGCCAGGGCGCGGCGTCCGGCCCGCGCAGCCGCCAGGCGAGTTCGACGTCGCCCCAGACGGGGACGCCCGCCTCGGCGGCTGCGGCGAAGAGCGGCTTGTCGGGCTTCCAGCCCGGGGTGGTGACGATGAGCTCGGTGGACTTCGGCAGGGTGGCCCCGTCGCCGAGGCGCACGGTGATGCCCTGCGCCTCCAGCTCCGCGGCCTGGCCGCGGGAGCGCTCGTCGTCCCCGTCGTTGACCACGGTGACGACGGCGCCGAGGCCGTGCAGCACCCGGGCCGCCGGGATGCCGGAGACCCCGAGCCCGGCGACCGTGACGTGCTTGCCCTGCCAGTCCACGTTGCTCACTTCTTGGCTGCCCATCCTGCGTAGAAGAGGCCGAGGCCGACGATCACGCACATGCCCTGGATGATCCAGAAGCGGACCACGACAAGGACTTCGGACCACCCCTTGAGTTCGAAGTGGTGCTGGAGGGGTGCCATCCGGAAGACGCGCTTGCCGGTCATCTTGAACGAGCCGACCTGGATGACGACGGACATCGTGATCATCACGAAGAGGCCGCCGAGCACCGCCATCAGGAACTCGGTGCGGGAGCAGATCGCCAGACCGGCGAGGGCGCCGCCGAGGGCCAGCGAACCGGTGTCACCCATGAAGATCTTGGCGGGTGAGGTGTTCCACCACAGGAAGCCGAAGCAGGAGCCCATGAGGGCGGAGGCCACGACCGCCAGGTCGAGTGGATCTCGTACCACGAAACAGGCGCTCGGGTTGGTGAGGGTGGCCGCGTTGGCGCAGGACTCCTGGAACTGCCAGAGCCCGATGAAGGTGTAGGCGCCGAAGACCATCACCGACGCGCCGGTGGCCAGGCCGTCCAGACCGTCCGTCAGGTTCACGCCGTTGGACATGGCGAGGATCATGAAGAGCGCCCAGACCACGAACAGCACCGGGCCGATCGACCAGCCGAAGTCCTCGACGAACGAGAGCTTGGTGGAGGCCGGGGTGTTGCCGCGGGCGTCGGCGAACTGGAGCGAGAGCACCGCGAAGGCGATGCCGACTATCAGCTGGCCGGCCATCTTGGCCTTGGCGCGCAGACCCAGCGAGCGCTGCTTGACGATCTTGATGTAGTCGTCGAGGAAGCCGACGAGTCCCATGCCGGTCATCAGGAAGAGGACCAGTACGCCGGAGAAGCGCATGTCCTCGCCGGTGATCACCTTGGCCAGGATGTACGCGATGATCGTCGCCAGGATGAAGGCGATGCCGCCCATGGTGGGCGTGCCCTTCTTCGATCCGTGGGTGCGCGGGCCGTCGTCCCGGATGAACTGCCCGTATCCCTTGCGGGCCAGGAGCTTGATCAGCAGCGGGGTACCGACCAGGGTCAGGAAGAGCCCGATGGCCCCCGCGAAGAGGATCTGCCTCATCGGCCGGCGACCTCGCCCTCGGACGCGTTATCCAGCAGTGCCATGACAACCTGCTCCAGGCCTACCGACCGGGACGCCTTCACCAGCACGACGTCTCCCGGGCGCAGTTCACTGCGCAACAGGTCGACGGCAGCCTGTGCGTCGGACACATGCACCGACTCCTCACCCCACGAACCCTCGTTGTATGCGCCCAGTTGCAGCCAGGAGGCTTCTCTGCCCCCGACCGCGACGAGCTTGCTGACGTTGAGCCGGACGGCGAGCCGTCCGACCGCGTCGTGCTCGGTGAGCGAGGCGTCGCCGAGCTCGGCCATCTGGCCGAGCACCGCCCACGTACGACGCCCCTTCCCCATGGCGGCCAGCGCGCGCAGCGCGGCCTTCATGGATTCGGGGTTGGCGTTGTAGGCGTCATTGACGAACGTCACGCCGTCCGGACGCTCGGTGACCTCCATGCGCCAGCGGGAGAGGGTGCCCGACTCGGAGAGCGCCAGGGCGATCTCGTCTGCGGACAGGCCCAGCTCATGGGCGACGGCGGCCGCGGCGAGCGCGTTCGACACGTGATGCTCACCGTACAGGCGCATGGTCACATCGCTGCACCCGGTGGGTGTGTGAAGCCTGAACGCGGGGCGGCCGTCCTCGGTGAGCCGGACGTTCTCACCCCGTACGTCCGCATCCGCGGCTTCGCCGAAGAGCAGCACCCGGGCCTTGGTCCGGGAGGTCATGGCGCGGACGAGCGGGTCGTCGGCGTTGAGTACGGCGAGGCCGTCCTCGGGGAGGGACTCCACCATCTCGCCCTTGGCCTGGGCGATCTGCTCCTTGCCGCCGAACTCGCCGATGTGCGCGCTGCCGACGTTGAGGACGAGGCCGATGCGCGGCGGGACGAGTTCGGTGAGGTAACGGATGTCGCCGATGTAGCGGGCACCCATTTCGAGGACCAGGTGCTGGGTCTCCTCGGTGGCGCGCAGGGCGGTGAGCGGCAGGCCGATCTCGTTGTTGAGGTTGCCCGCCGGGTAGACGGTGGGGCCCTTGCGCTCCAGGAGCTGGGCGATCAGGTCCTTGGTGGAGGTCTTGCCCGCGGAGCCGGTGAGGGCGACGACGGCGGTGCCGAGGCGTCCCACGACGGCGCGGGCGAGCGCGCCGAGCGCCGCGACCACGTCGTCCACGACGATCGCGGGGACGCCGAGGGGGCGGGCCGCCAGGACGGCGACGGCGCCCGCCTCGACGGCACCCCCGGCGTAGTCGTGTCCGTCGACCCGTTCGCCGCTGAAGGCGACGAAGAGGCTGCCTTGCTGCACCTTGCGGGAGTCGATGACGACGGGCCCGCTGACGGTGACGGCCGGATCCGGTATGTCGTACGACTGCCCGCCGACGATTTCGGTGATCTCGGCGAGGGAAAGGGCGATCACTTGGTCATCCCTGACTGTTGTTCTCGTGGGTGGAGGCACGGGGGGTGCCGCTCTCGCGCCCCAGGGACCGCTCGATGGCCGTGCGCAGGACGACCCGGTCGTCGAAGGGGCGCACCACTCCGTGGACGTCCTGGCCCTGTTCGTGGCCCTTGCCGGCGATCAGCACGGTGTCGCCGGGCCGGGCGCGGCCCACGGCGGCCTCGATGGCGGCGGCCCGGTCGGCGTCGACCAGGACGTCGCCGCGTTCGTGCACGGGCACGTCCGCGGCGCCCGCGAGCATGGCGGCGAGGATGCCGAGGGGGTCCTCGGAGCGGGGGTTGTCGGAGGTCAGTACGGCGGTGTCGGCGAGCCGGGCCGCCGCGGCGCCCATCGGGCCGCGTTTGGTGGTGTCGCGGTCGCCGCCGCAGCCGAGGACGATGTGCAGCTTGCCCTCGGTGACCTTCTGCAGGGAGCGCAGGACCGACTCGACGGCGTCGGTCTTGTGCGCGTAGTCGACGAGTGCGAGGTACGGCTGTCCGGCGTCGACCCGTTCCAGCCGGCCGGGCACCCCGGGCACCGCGGCGACGCCGTCGGCCGCGGTCTGCGGGTCGATGCCGGCGACGGCGAGGGTGACGATCGCGGCCAGGGTGTTGGCGACGTTGAACGGGCCGGGCAGCGGGGCCTTCGCGGCGGCCCGCTCGCCCTTGGGCCCGACGACGGTGAACGTGGAGCCGAGCCGGCCCACCTCGACGTTCTCGGCCCGCCAGTCGGCGTCCGGGTGCCCCTCGGCGGAGAACGTGGTGATGGGGACGGACGCCTCGGTGACCAGCCGGCGGCCGTAGGCGTCGTCGTAGTTGACGACGCCCTGCCTGCTGCGCTGCGGGGTGAACAGCCGCGCCTTGGCCTGGAAGTAGTCCTCCATGCCGGAGTGGAACTCCATGTGCTCCGGGCTGAGGTTGTTGAAGACCGCGACGTCGAAGACGCAGCCGTCGACCCGCCCGAGCACCAGGGCGTGGCTGGAGACCTCCATCGTCACCGCCTCCGCGCCGCGTTCCCGCATGACGGCGAACAGGGCCTGCAGGTCGGTGGCTTCGGGAGTGGTGCGTTCGGATTTGATGCGCTCGTCGCCGATCCGCATCTCCACGGTGCCGATGAGGCCGGTGCTGCGTCCGGCGCCGCGGAAGCCGCCCTCGACGAGGTAGGCGGTCGTGGTCTTGCCGGACGTTCCGGTGATGCCGATCTGCAGCAGGCCGGCGCCGGGGTGTCCGTAGATCTCGGCGGCGAGTTCGCCCATCCGGCCGCGCGGGTCCTCGGTGACCAGCACCGGAAGTCCGGTGGCTGCGGCACGTTCGGCGCCCGCCGGGTCGGTGAGGATCGCGGCGGCTCCGAGACCGGCGGCCTGGGCGGTGAAGTCGGCACCGTGCAGGCGCGCACCCGGCAGCGCCGCGTACACGTCTCCGGGGCGCACGGCCCGGGAGTCGTGGGTGATGCCGGTGACTTCGCCACTGCCCGGCGGTTCGACTCCCAGCCGGGCTGCCAGCTCAACCAGGGAGGTCGGCCGCAGCCGATCCGGGCGGGGCGCTCCCGGGTAGTTCACAGGGGCGTCCTTCGGGGTGGTTCGGGACTGTTCAGCGTGGGGCACGGCGGTGAGCGTACCGGGCGCACCCGGCCTCTCGCGAAGTGAGGGGGCGGGGGTGCGGTGGTTCCCGTTCCGGTTCCCCGGATCAGGGGTGATGGTTGTCACTGAGGGTCTCCCCGAGTTCACTCGCCGGGTTTGAAGGACACCGGCAGCCGGGCCGGCTCACTGCCGGAGGGTGCGGTCTGCAGCGTCTTCAGCGCGAATTCCATGACCTGCTTGTAGATGGGTCCGCAGATCTGGCCGCCGAAGTAGAGGCCCTTGGTGGGGTTCTGGATGGCGCAGTAGACGGTGATCTGCGGGTTGTCGGCGGGGGCGAATCCGGCGAAGGAGGCGGTGTAGCCGTGGTAGCCGCCGCGTACCGGATCGACTCGGTTGGCCGTGCCGGTCTTGCCCGCGACCCGGTAACCGGGGATCTTCGCCTTCGTCCCGGTGCCCTCCTCGTCGTCGACCACCGACTCCAGCATGGTGGCGAGCGTCTTGGCGGTCTTCTCGCTGACCACCCTCGTCTGCGCGGGCGCCTGGGCCGGGGTGAAGCGGCCGTCGGCGCCCTTGGTGCCACGGACGAGGGTCGGTTCGATCCGGACCCCGCCGTTGGCGATCGTCGAGTAGACCGAGGCGGCCTGCATGGCGTTGAGCGAGAGGCCCTGGCCGAACGGGATCGTGTACTGCTGCGAGGTCGACCAGTCCTGCGGCTTGGCGAGGATGCCTGCGGTCTCACCCGGGTAGCCGAGTCCGGTCGGTGAGCCGATGCCGAACTTACGCAGGTAGGAGTAGAGCACCTTGTTCGACTCGGCCTGGGTCTTGCCCAGCTGGCCGGTGGCCAGGATGGTGCCGATGTTGCTGGACTTGGCGAGTACGCCGTTGAGCGTGAGGTACCAGGTCTTGTGGTCGATGTCGTCCTTGAAGAGCCGGTCGCCGCGGTGCAGCCGGTTGGGCACCGTGACATGCGTGCCGGGTGTGGCCACCCCCTCCTCCAGCACGGCGGCCATCGACATGACCTTGCTGGTGGAACCGGGCTCGTACACGTCCTGGAGCGCCGCGTTGCCCAGCGAGGCGCCGTCGGCCTGCGAGAGGTCGTTGGGGTCGAAACCGGGGGCGTTGGCCATGGCGAGGACCTCCCCGGTGCGGGTGTTCTGCACGACGACGTAGCCGCGGTCGGCCTGGGACTTCGCGACCTGGTCGGCGATGGCCTTCTGGGCCGCCCACTGGATGTCACGGTCGATGGTCAGCTCGATGTCGGAGCCGGCGACGGCCGGGACCTCCTTGGTGCCCGCGGTGGGCACCCGGCGGCCGCCGGACTGGGCGTACTTGATGGTGCCGTCCTCGCCCGCGAGCTCCTTGTCCAGCTGCGATTCGAGTCCGCCCGCGCCCTTGCCCTCGGCGTTGACGTAACCCAGTATCCCGGCGGCGAGTCCCCCGTTGGGGTAGACGCGCTTGGTGGTCGACTCCTGGAAGACACCGGCCAGCACGTTGGCCCCGGAACCGCCGGCCGCCTTGTCCTTCTCGGCCTTCTCGGCGAAGACGGACTTGAGGTCCTTGATCTGCGTCCAGACCTGCGGGGTCTGCCTGCGGGCCAGCACCGTGTACCGGCTCTTGGGCTTCGCCAGCTTCTTGGTCAGTTCGGCCGCGTCGACGCCGAGGATGGGCGCGAGGAGCGCGGCGGCCTGCTGGGGGGCGTCGGGTGCCTTGCTGTCCTCGGGCGTGAACATCTTGGGGTCGGCGGTGATGTCGTACGCGTCGACGCTGGTGGCCAGCGCGATGCCGCCGCGGTCGGTGATCTCGCCGCGCTCGGCGGCGACGGTGTAGCTGAGGTAGCGGTTCTTCTCGGCCTTGGCCGCGTACGCGTTGGCGTCCACGGCCTGCACCTGGAGGAGCCGGACGACGAACGCGATCATGACGAGGGTCAGGGCCAGGCTGACCAGCCGCAGGCGGGGCCGTGGGCTGCCCAGGCGCAGCGGCCGGCCGGAGCGGGCGCGGGGGGCTCGTCCGCGCGGCGCGGCGGACGAGGGCCGCCGTCGTGGCTCGGGGCGGGCGGCGGGCCGGGGGCGGCCGGAGCGGGCCGCCGCGTTACGCGGACGCGCGGGACCGGGCACCCGTCGGCGCGGTGGTTCCTGGGGAGGCACTGCGTCACCTGCCGGGGCTCGTGGAGGTCTGTTCTGCCGGGGTAGCCGCGTTCGCGGAAGGGCTCGGGTCCACCGGGGCGGCGCCGGTCGCCGTCGCGGACGCGCCCGGCCCGGCGACGGCGCCCGACGCCGTGGGCGCGGGGGCGGATCCCGGCAGGGGCGAGTGGGGCAGGGCGGCAGCGGGGGTCTGCGGCGTCGGCTCCGCGGTGGTCGGCAGGGCGCTGGCGACGGAGGGCACGCCGCGCACCCTGCCGTTCGGGTCGAGGAAGGCGGGGCTGCCGCCGGGGACCATGCCCAGCTCCCGTGCGCGGCGCGCCAGGGCGTCGGGTTCGGAGGCGCTGTCGACGTCGCGCTGCAGGGCCTGCTGATCGTCGGTGAGGTCCGTGGTCCGCTTCTTCAGCTCGCTCAGCCGGAACGATCCTTCGTTGAGCGCGGAATTCAGCAGCAGCAGGGTGATCAGGCCCCCGCCCAGGAGAAGGACGACCAGCAGGACGAAGGGGGCCCTGGCCGCGTTGCTCGGCCCGGCCGGCATCAGCCGGCTGAGCCGCGCGGCACGCCCTTTCAGCCGGCCGGCCGTTTTGCTCACCGCGCCACTCCGTCCTCGGGCCGGGTCCGCGAAGCCTGCGGGTACCGGCCGCTCATCGCTCCTCCTCGCGGGGCCTGCGGGTACCGGCCGCTCATCGCTCCTCCTCGCGGGGCCTGCGGGTACCGGCCGCTCATCGCTCCTCCTCGCGGATCCGCTGGGCTCCGCGCAGGCGGGCGGGGGCGGCACGCCGGTTCTCGGCGACCTCCTCCTCGGTGGGCAGTTCGGCGCCGCGGGTCAGCAGCTTGAGCCGAGGCTGGTAGCGCTCGGGGACGACCGGCAGACCCGGCGGTGCGGTGTTGGCCGCGCCCGCCGCGAACACCTGCTTGACCAGGCGGTCCTCCAGCGAGTGGTACGACAGGACGGCGATGCGCCCGCCGACGGCGAGGCTGCGGACCGCGGCCGGGATCGCCCGCTCCAGCACGGTGAGCTCGCCGTTGACCTCGATGCGCAGAGCCTGGAAGGTGCGCTTGGCCGGGTTGCCGCCGGTGCGCTTGGCGGCCTGCGGCAGCGAGTCACGGATCAACTCGACGAGCCGGGCGCTGTTGCTGAACGGTTCCTTCTCGCGTTCGCGCACGACGGCGGAGACGATCCGCTTGGCCTGCTTCTCCTCGCCGTACGCGCGCAGGATCCTGACCAGTTCGCCCGGCGGGTAGGTGTTGAGCACCTCGGCCGCGCCGATGCCGGTCGTCTGGTCCATCCGCATGTCGAGCGGGGCGTCCTGGGCGTACGCGAATCCGCGGTCGGCCTCGTCCAGTTGCATGGAGGAGACGCCGAGGTCGAACAGGACGCCCTGGACCTTGGGGACGCCGAGCCGGTCGAGCACCTCGGGCAGTTCGTCGTAGACGGCGTGCACCAGCGTGGCGCGGTCGCCGTACGGGGCGAGCCGTTCACCGGAGAGGCGCAACGCCTCCTTGTCGCGGTCGAGCGCGATCAGCCGGGCGGTGGGGAAGGCGGAGAGCAGCGCCTCGCTGTGTCCGCCGAGCCCCAGGGTGCAGTCGACGACCACGGGCGGCTGCGGGCCCGGGGCCTCCAGAGCCGGGGCCAACAGGTCCAGGCACCGCTGGAGCATCACCGGGACGTGTCGGGTCTGGCTCATGCGCCCTCTCAGGCTCAGGTCCCGGGGCGCTGCACGTACGGCCTGGTCCCCGCCCGCTCGCGAAGGGGAGGCCCGCCGGCGCCGGGGAAGGGGCGTCAGCCGACCGGCGAGCGGGAGAGGGCCGGGCCGTACGTACGCCGCGCACACGGGGGAAAGATCGGAATGTGCAGGGTGTCGGTAACTTCCCGTCACTTTAGTCCACCCTGCCATTCGATCGATTCCCGATCAATCAACCCGACAGCGCGTCGGCCTCCCTTTGTTCACCCGGCCGGGTGACCGGCCGTGAGGCTTGTGGGTTACCTCACAACAAGCGACGTTGACGTTCTTTGTCCGCTTCGCCACCACGCCGGACCAGCCCGGGGAAGCTAACGTCGTGACCATGTCGACTTCTGCGCACTCTCCCGCCGAGCCCTCCGCCGCCGTCGCCACCCAGGCCCGCACCGGCGGCACCGTCACCGACCGACTCGTCGAGGCGAACGTCCAGTACGCCTCCGAGTTCGTCGATCCCGGAATGGACGCCAAGCCGGTGCTGCGCGTCGCCGTGGTCGCCTGCATGGACGCCCGGCTCGACCTGCACAAGGCGCTCGGGCTGGCGCTCGGCGACTGTCACACCATCCGCAACGCGGGCGGCGTGGTCACCGACGACGTGATCCGCTCGCTGTCGATCAGCCAGCGGGCCCTCGGCACGCGCAGCGTGATCCTGATCCACCACACGACCTGCGGCATGGAGTCCATCACCGAGGAGTTCCGCCAGGAACTGGAGATGGAGGTCGGCCAGCGGCCGGCCTGGGCGGTGGAGGCCTACACCGACGCGGACCAGGACGTGCGGCAGTCGATGCAGCGCGTGCGCACCTCGCCGTTCCTGCTGCACACCGACGACGTGCGCGGTTTCGTCTTCGACGTGACCACCGGCCTGCTGCGCGAGATCCTCCCGGTTTCCTGATCAGGGGGTGCGGGAGGGTCGCCTCCCGCACCCTCCCGCAGTGAAAATCCTCCCCAACCCGGCATATCGGCCCCGGTTATCCACAGGCGAGTGACACGAAGCGGTAACGGCAACAAGAATGCGGGTGTGGCACCCCGCCGGACCCCGTCCGGCGCGGTGTCCGTGTTTCGGGGTGGGCCGGGCCGCACGAGTGCGCCGGCCCGTGACTGGGGAATTCCCGCGCTCCTGGTGGGCGCGGGGCAGGGCCGAGGAGGGCCGGGTGACGACCTATGACGATCGAGCGAGCCTCACAGATCTGACCACCACAGCGGAGCGGGTACGCAGGTCGGTGGAAGGTGTGATCGAGGGCAAGCCCGAGGTCGTCCGCCTCTCGCTGACCGTGCTGCTCGCGGAGGGCCATCTGCTGATCGAGGACGTCCCCGGGGTGGGCAAGACCATGCTGGCCAAGGCGCTGGCACGGTCCATCGACTGTTCGGTGCGGCGCATCCAGTTCACACCGGACCTGTTGCCCTCGGACATCACGGGTGTGTCCATCTTCGATCAGCAGCGCCGTGACTTCGAGTTCAAGCCGGGCGCGATCTTCGCCCAGATCGTGATCGGCGACGAGATCAACCGCGCCTCGCCCAAGACCCAGTCGGCGCTCCTGGAGTCGATGGAGGAGCGCCAGGTCACCATCGACGGGCACACCTACGAGCTGCCCGACCCCTTCATGGTCGTGGCCACGCAGAACCCGGTGGAGATGGAGGGCACGTACCCGCTGCCCGAGGCCCAGCGCGACCGGTTCATGGCCCGGGTGTCGATCGGCTACCCCAGCGCCGAGGCCGAGTTGCGGATGCTCGACGTGCACGGCGGCCTCTCGCCTCTCGACGACCTCCAGCCGGTGGCGCACGCCCACGACATCGTCAAGCTGATCGAGGCGGTGCGCACGGTCCACGTCGCCGAGGCCGTCCGGCGGTACGCGGTGCAGCTCGTCGGAGCCACCCGCGGCCACCCCGATCTCAGACTCGGCGCCTCGCCCCGTGCCACCCTCCACCTGCTGCGCGCCGCCAAGGCCTCCGCCGCGCTGAGCGGCCGGGACTACTGCCTGCCGGACGATGTGCAGGCCCTCGCCGTCGCGGTGCTCGCCCACCGGCTGCTGCCCACCGCCCAGGCCCAGTTGAACCGCCGCACCGCCGAGCAGGTGGTGCTGGAGATCCTTCAGCAGACCCCCGTGCCGACGGCGTCGGGCGGTGCGGCCGTCCCGGCGCCCCAGCACCGGCCGGGCGCGGAGTACGGCGGCCGGCAGCAGCCCGGCGCGCGGCGGATCTGATGGCCGCCGGGGGGCCGGCCGCGATGGACGACAGCGACGACAAGGGCGGTCTGCGGGCCGCCCTGGGCGGCCTGACCACCCGCGGACGGTCCTTCCTCGCGGCCGGCGTGGCCGCCGCGGTCTGCGCCTATGTACTGGGCCAGGGGGATCTGCTGCGGGTCGGCCTGCTGCTCGCCGTACTGCCCCTGGTCTGTGTGACGGTGCTCTTCCGCACCCGCTACCGGGTCGCCGGCACCCGGCGGCTCTCCCCGTCCCGGGTGCCCGCGGGCTCCGAGGCGCGGGTCCACCTGCGGGTGGACAACGTCTCTCGGCTGCCCACCGGCCTGCTCATGCTCCAGGACCGGGTTCCGTACGTGCTCGGGCCCCGGCCCCGGTTCGTCCTGGACCGGGTGGAGGCGGGCGGCCGGCGCGAGGTGTCCTACCGGGTGCGGTCGGATCTGCGCGGGCGCTACCCGCTCGGTCCCCTGCAGCTGCGGCTGAGCGACCCGTTCGGGATGTGCGAGCTGACGCGTTCGTTCAGCGCGTACGACACGCTGGTCGTCATCCCGCGGACCGAACCGCTGCCCCCGGTGCGGCTGGCGGGCGAGGCCTCCGGTTACGGCGAGGGGCGGCAGCGGTCGCTCGCGCTGGCCGGTGAGGACGACGTCATCCCGCGCGGCTACCGGCACGGGGACGATCTGCGCCGCGTCCACTGGCGGTCCACCGCGCGCTACGGCGAGCTGATGGTGCGCCGCGAGGAGCAGCCGCAGCGGGCGAGGTGCACGGTGCTGCTGGACACGCGGCGGATCGCCTACCAGGGGACGGGCCCCGACTCGGCGTTCGAGTGGGCCGTCTCCGGTGCGGCGTCCGCGCTGGTGCACATGCTGGAGCGGGGCTTCGCGGTCCGGCTGCTGACGGACGACGGCACGGCGGTGCCGGGCGAGGGCGGGAGCGGCTTCGCCGGCTCCACCCAGGACTCGGCCGACTCCGCCGGACTGATGATGGACACCCTCGCCGTGGTCGACCACTCCGACGGCGGCGGTCTCGCCCGCGCGTACGACGTGCTGCGCGGCGGCGACGAGGGCCTGCTGATCGCCTTCCTCGGCGAGCTGGACGAGGAGCAGGCCGCGGTGGCGGCCCGGATGCGGCAGCGCAGCGGCGGGGCCGTGGCCTTCGTCCTGGACAGCGCCGCCTGGGTACACGGCGAGTCGCCCGCCTCCGAGGCGGCGGGCGAGCGGCGGCTCAGGCTGCTGCGCGAGTCGGGCTGGACGGCGGTGCCGGTCCGGCCCGGCATGGATCTGGCCCGGCTGTGGCAGCAGGCGGGCCATCAGGGGACGCTGACCGGCTCGGTGGGCGGCACGACGGACGGCACAACGGGTTTCTCCGGTGGCCGGTCATGAGGGGACGGTCATGAGCGGTCGTGGTCGGCTGGCGCTCTGCGCCTTCGCGGCGACGCTGATGGCGGCTTGTTCGATGCTGCCTCTGGTCGACCCGGTCACCTGGATCCTGCAGGCCTCGTTCCTGCTGGCCGTCCAGTGCGGCGTGGGCGCGCTCGCCCGGCGGGTGTCGCTGCCGCGGCTGGTGACCGTCGCCGCGCAGGCGCTGGTCCTGGTGGTGCTGCTGACCGTGGCGTTCGCCCGGCAGGAGGCGCTGGCGGGCTTCCTGCCCGGTCCGCAGTCCGTGCAGCGGCTCGCGGACCTGCTGACGGTGGGCGCGGACGACGTCGGGCAGTACGCGATCCCGGCGCCGGCCACGGCGGGCATCCGGCTGATGCTGGTGGGCGGTGTGCTGCTGGTCGGGCTCGCGGTGGACGCGCTCGCGGTCACGTTCCGCAGCGCCGCTCCGGCCGGGCTGCCGCTGCTGGCCCTCTACTCCGTCGCCGCGGGTCTCTCCGACGGCGACGCGGACTGGCTGTGGTTCCTGCTGGCCGCCTGCGGCTATCTGCTCCTCCTGCTGGCCGAGGGGCGTGACCGGCTCTCCCAGTGGGGGCGGGTCTTCGCGGGGGCCGCCGTGCCCCGGGGCGGAGGTCTGTCCTCGGGCACCGGCGGCCGGGCGCTCGCCCCGGTGCGCACGGGGCGGCGCATCGGCGCCCTCGCCCTGGGCATCGCGCTGGTCGTGCCCGCGGCCCTGCCCGCGCTCGACAGCGGGCTGCTGGCCGGTACCGGGGGCGGCAACGGCAAGGGGGGCGGTGGCGGCACCATCTCCGCGGTGAACCCGCTGGTCTCCCTGCAGAACAACCTCAACCAGCCGGAGAACCGGCAGGTGATGTCGTACCGCACCAACGCCTCCGGTGCGCAGGACTCCTACCTCCGGATCCTGGCCCTGGACCAGTTCAACGGGAACGAGTGGCGGGCCTCGACCCGTCGGCTGAAGGACGTACCGAAGCGGCTCCCGGAACCGGCGGGTCTGTCGCCGGACGTCGCCGTGACGGAGATCAGCACGAACATCTCCGCATCCCGTTCGTACCGGCAGACCTATCTGCCGCTGCCCTATCCGGCCACCGAGGTCCGGATCGGCGGTCGCTGGAGGTACGAGCCCGAGGGCCGCACCCTCGTCGGGGACGACGGGGAGACCACCGGCGGCGCGCAGTACGAGGTCTCCAGCCTCGTCGTACAGCCGACGGCCGACCAGCTCGCGGGCGCGGGCGCGGCCCCGGCGGCCCTGCGCCGCGAGTACACCCAGGTGCCCGCCTCCCTGCCCGAGGTGGTCAGGAACACGGCCGACGAGGTGACGAAGGGGGCCGCCAACGCCTACGAGCAGGCGGTGAAGCTGCAGAACTACTTCGCCTCCGAGGGCGGGTTCACCTACGACACCTCGGTGAACTCGGGTACGGGCAGCGCGGCGATCGGCCGCTTCCTGAAGGACCGGCGCGGCTTCTGCGTCCACTTCTCGTTCACCATGGCCGCGATGGCCCGGACGCTGGGCATTCCCGCCCGGGTCGCCGTGGGCTTCACGCCCGGCACGGCTCAGGCGGACGGTTCGGTGTCGGTCGGTCTGCGTGACGCGCATGCCTGGCCGGAGCTGTATTTCGAGGGCGTGGGGTGGACCCGCTTCGAGCCCACGCCGACGCGTGGCTCCACCCCGTCGTACACCGTGCCGGACGCGCCCACCGGTGACTCCGCCGATCCGGCCCTGCCGGAGGCGAACGCCTCGGCGGCTGTGCCGGCCAGTCCGTCCCCCTCGGACAGCTGCCCGGCACAGATGCGGCGACAGGGCGAGTGCGGCAGCTCGGCGCTTCCGGGAGCGGCGGCGCCCACGGACACGGGAACACCGGCGGGCACCGTGCTCGGAGTGGTCCTGGTGACCGTGCTCGTTCTGCTGCTCCCGTTGCTGCCCATGTTCTGGCGCATACGCGTGCGGGCCCGGCGGCTCGGATCCTCCACCGGGCGGACCCCGGCGGACGCGACCGCGAGAACGCTGGCGGCCTGGCAGGAGATCACCGACACCGCCTGGGACCACGGCATCGAACCGGATGAGTCCCGCACCCCGCGTAAGGCCGCGGCCCGGGTGGTCGAAGCCGGGCGGCTGGACATCGAGGCGGCCGCGGCGGTGCACCGCGTCGCGGGCGCGGTGGAGCGGGTGCTCTACGCGCCGGACCCGCAACCGGTCTCGGGGCTCGGGGAGGACGCACAGGCGGTACGGGCGGGTCTGCGAGGCTCCGCCGACCGGTTCACCCGGCTCCGCGCGGTCGTGGCACCGCGATCGGCCGTACGAGTGGTGTGGGCGGTGTCGGAGCGCCGGGCGGCGCTGGCTGGCCGGTGGCGGGCGCCCCAACGGCCCGCGTGGCTGCGCCGCCCCTCCCGCCAGCAGGGCTGACGCCCCGCCCGGGAGGCCCCTCGGGCCCCTCCCCCGCACGGGGAGCGGGTCGGCATGCGTCCCCCGCCCGGGAGGGGGTCAGCGTCCGTCCCCCGCCCGGGAGGGGGTCAGCGTCCGTCCTCCGCTCGGGGAGCGGGTCAGCGTCCGTCCTCCGCTCGGGGAGCGGGCAGGCGTCCGTCCCCCGCCCGGGGAGCGGGTCGGCATGCGTCCCCCGCCCGGGGAGCGGGCCGGTTTCCGTCCTCCGCTCGGGGAGCGGGTCGGTGTGCGGACACCTCGCCCGCCGGGCCCGGCCCACTTCTTGCCCGCCCCGGCAGGGGGCCGGGCAGCGGGCGCCCGGCGGTGGGCGCCCGGCAGCGGGCTTCGCCCTTCGTCCTCGGGCGGCGTACGGAGCACCCCGGCAGCGCCGCCGGACGACGGGCCGGGCGGGAGACGGACAGCGCGGGCCGGGGACGGACAGACAGCACGGGCGGGCGCGGGACAGACGGCCGACCGGGCGCGGGACGGACAACGGCGCGGGCGCGGGACAGACGGCCGACCGGGCGCGGGACGACGGACAACGGCACGGCCGGGCGCGGCCAGCCGGGACCGGACCGGGCCAGGTGGGCCGGGGGGCCGGCCTTCGTGCGGACGCATGGGTGAGGGGCGGTCGCAGAAATGCGACCGCCCCTCACCCATAAGTGTGCTGAGCGATAAGTGCTCCGAGCGTCTACTCGCCCTGCTCGTCACGGCGGCGCTGCCACCGTTGTTCGATCCGGTTCATCACGGACCGGCGCTGTTTGGGCTGTCGACCCGCACCACCCGCGCGGACCGCCTGCTGCTCGCCGGGCTTGGGCGCCTTGCGCCAGCCCGTCACCGCGAGCACCGCGCAGCCCAGCATGATGAGGAATCCCACCACGCTGATGACCCAGAACTGCTGGGCGACCATTCCGGCCATGAGGAGCGCGATTCCCACCAGGAAGCCAGCAATTGCCTGGTAGACCCGTCGCCGGGTGTATGTACGCAGCCCACTTCCCTCGAGCGCTGTCGCGAACTTGGGATCTTCGGCGTACAGCGCTCGCTCCATTTGCTCGAGCATTCGCTGCTCGTGCTCCGAGAGCGGCACGGAGTCCTCCTCGTCGTCGGCCGCGGGGGGCGGCCGGTATGCGGCCCTTCCAGGATAGGCAGGGAATCGCCCCCGTGAAACCCGCCCTCATTGCCAATCAGCCAGTCCGGGCCGCCACGACGGCTCAGCTGCTGAGGCGTTGATTCCCCAACCTCCGATCCGTCATGCCGGATGGTGTCCCCCGATCATACGGGGCCAAGGCCCTGATCGGGGCTGCTGGGGCGTACTCCGTCTGCAGCTGCGTTGCTGATCAGCCGCGCTGCCGTCACGAACCGGTCACCGGCTCGCACCGGCTCAGGCCCGCCGCGTGCCCAGGACGTGCAGCTGGGTCGCCACCGAGTGGAACGCGGGCAGCTCGGCGGCCGCGGCCTCCAGCTTGAGCAGGGCCTCCATCGCACCGGGTTCGGTGTCCACGAGACCGCCCGGCACCAGGTCGGCGAAGACACGCACCCCGTGGACCGCGCCGACCTCGACGTCCGCGTCCTCGACGAGCCCGGTGAGCTGCTCCGCCGTGTACCGCCGCGGCACCGGGTCGCCCTCGCCCCAGCGGCCGGCCGGGTCGCTGAGCGCGTGGCGGGCCTCGGTGAAGTGACCGGCGAGCGCCCGGGCCAGGACCGCACCGCCGAGCCCGGCGGCGAGCAGGCTGAGCGCGCCGGACGGACGGAGCGCCTCCACCGCTTGCCGCACCCCGGCGGCGGGGTCGTCCACGTACTCCAGGACCCCGTGGCAGAGCACCGCGTCGTAGCCCCCGCGCCCCACCACGTCGAACAGGGCGAGGATGTCGCCCTGGACGCCGTTGACCCGGTCGTCGACCCCGGCCTCGGCGGCGCGGCGCTCCAGCGCGAACAACGCGTTGGGGCTCGGGTCGACCACGGTGACCCGGTGCCCCAGACGCGCGACGGGCACGGCGAAGTTGCCCGTGCCGCCGCCGGTGTCCAGTACGTCCAGGGCGTCCCTGCCGGTCGCCTTGACCTGGCGGTCGAGAGCGTCCTTGAGGACCTCCCAGACCACGGCGGTACGGAGGGAGGCGCGGGGGCGCAGCTGGTCCGACACGGCAGTTGACTCCTCGGCACGGCGCCGCCGCTGAGGGCGGGCGTGAACAGCGCAGGTGATAGGTCCCGCCCACCCTATTGCCTCGCGCCGCCGTCCCCGTCATCCCGCGTCGGACCGCTCCCCGCGGGGTTGCGGAAGGACCGGCTGGAGCACCAGCAGCCTCTCCACCAGGCGCAGGAACATCGCCGCGTCACGCAGCAGGTCGTCCGCGTCACGCCGGCCGGCCGCACCGGGTATCCCCGCCTCCGCCCGGGCCCGGCGCGGTGCGCCCGAGGCGAACAGGGCGCTCCACTCGGTGAGCTCCGGGGCGACTTCGGGCAGGACCTCCCAGGCGCTGCGGATCCGCTCCCGGCGCCGACGGGACGTCTCGGGACGCCCGCGGACGGCGAGCACCGCGGCCGCGGTGCGCAGAGCGGCGAGGTGGGCGGTGGCGTAGCGCTCGTTCGGTACGTCGAGAACAGCTGCCTCTTCGAGGCCGGCGCGGGCCTGGGCGAGGAGATCGAGAGCGGCGGGCGGCGCCGTGGCGCGCCGGAGGACGGGGTGGACGTCGTGCGCCGGACCGGTCGGTGAGGGGGCAGGGCCGTCTGCGCGGCGTCGCGGAGCGGCTGCTGCGGACGAGTGGGCCATGACAGAACCTCCTGTCTCGTAACGGCTTCGTGGCCGTCTGTATCCATCGTGACGGCCCCCACTGACAATCGGCCTCAAACCCCATCTGACCTGGCCTTTTTGCTTCATTCGCGCGTTCCGGCTACCTTTTTGCACTGACTGGTCAGTTTAAAAGATGGACGGGGAGGACCTGTGGACAGCCTGGACAGCCCGCACGGGGCAGCCGTCACCGCCGGCGGTCTCGGCCTCAGAGGGCCGCGCGGATGGGCCTTCCGGGGCGTGACCTTCAGTGGCGCCCCCGGGGCCCTGATCGCGATCGAGGGCCCGTCCGGCTCGGGCCGCACCTGCCTGCTTCTCACCCTCACCGGACGGATGCGCCCCACCGAGGGCGAGGCCACCACCGGCGGTCTGCGCCTGCCACGCCGGGCCGACGCGGTACGCCGCATCGCGGCACTGGGCCCGGTGCCCGGGGTCAGCGAGCTCGACCCGGCGTTCACCGTCGCCGAGCACCTGCGTGAACGGGCCCTGTTGCAGCGCCGCTTCGACGGCTCGCCGCGTGCCCTGCTGCGGCCGCGCCGCGAGCGCGTCGCCACGGCCCGGGCCCGGATCGACGCCGCGCTGGAGGCGGCCGGACTCGCCCCCGCCACCCTGCCCAAGGGTGAGCGGACCTCCGTACGGGATCTGGAGCGGCTGGAGGCGCTGCGGCTCTCGGTCGCCCTCGCGCTGATGGGCCGGCCGCGGCTGCTCGCCGTGGACGACACGGACCTCAAGCTCTCCGATGCCGAACGCGCCGAGGCGTGGGAGCTGCTGCGTTCACTCGCCGCCGACGGCACGACCGTGCTGGCCGTGTGCAGCCAGGCTCCCGAGGACGCCGTCATCGTGCGCACCGGGGAGACGGTCCCCGGCGCCACGGACACCACCGCACCCGACGACGCCGTGGAGCCCGCGGCCCCGGGACACGACGAAGGGAAGGCCGATGCGTTCGCCGAGACTGGCCGCGCTTGAGCTCCGGCGCTTCGGCCGGGGGAAACTGCCGCGCGCCGCACTGGCCGCGCTCCTGCTGCTGCCCCTGCTCTACGGCGCCCTGTACCTGTGGTCCTTCTGGGACCCGTACGGACGCCTGGACCGCATTCCCGTCGCCCTGGTCAACGACGACAAGGGCGCCACCGCCGCGGGCAGGCGCATCGAGGCCGGGGACGAGATCACCGGCAAGCTCCTCGACTCCAAGGTCTTCGACTGGCACGAGGTCAGCGCGGCCGAGGCCCGCCAGGGCGTCGAGGACGGCACGTACTACCTCTCGCTGACCATGCCCTCGGACTTCAGCCGGCGCATCGCCTCCAGCGCCGGAGACTCCCCCGAGACGGGGGCGCTCCAGGTGCGCACCAACGACGCGAACAACTACATCGTCGGCCAGATCTCCCGGACGGTGTTCTCCGAGGTCCGCACCGCCGCGTCGGCCAACGCCTCCCGGGGCTTCCTGGACCGCATCTTCATCAGCTTCTCCGATCTGCACGACTCGACCGCGAAGGCCGCCAAGGGCGCCGCCGACCTGGAGAGCGGCATCGGCAAGGCGAAGAAGGGCTCGAAGGACCTCGCGGACGGACTGAAGGACGCGAAGGCCGGCAGCGGGCGCCTCGCCACCGGCATCGTGCGGCTGGACAAGGGGGCCGGCGACCTGGAGACGGGCTCGCGCCAGGTCGCGGACGGCACCCAGCTCCTCGCCGACAAGGTCAACGGGGTGGCCGCCGACGTGCGCCCCTTCCTCAAGGACAACGGCAAGTCGATCGGCGACACGGCCCGCCTCGTCGCCGACACCTCGCAGACCGTACGGGACAACCTCGACCTGCTGGTGAAGGCGGCGCCCACGGCCGCCACCGCCGCCCACACGGCCTCCGAGGACCTCACCGAGGTCCACCGCGCCCGGTGCGAGGAGCAGCCGCTCCCCGATCCGGCCGTCTGCGCACCGCTGAAGCGGGCCGTGACGGCGGCGGCGGACGTCGCCGCCGTGGCCGACGACGTGAACGCCCTGGTCAAGAACCAGAACGGCGACCTCAAGGCACTCCGCGGTCAGCTGACCACCCTGCAGAAGCAGGCCGACGCCCTCGCCGACCGCTCGCCCCACCTGGACGAGGACCTGGAGAGCGCCGTCAAGAAGATCAACGCGCTCAACACCGGCGCCCGCAAGGTCGCCAAGGGCGCGGACCGCCTGCACACCGGCCTGACCACGGCGAAGACCGGCTCCGCCGAGCTGAACACCGGGGTCGGCGACCTCAAGAAGGGCGCGACGAGCCTGGACGGCGGCATGCTCCGGCTCGCCGACGGTTCGGCCACGCTCGCCAAGGGGCTCGACGACGGGACCGGCAAGATCCCCGACTACGGCAAGAAGGACCGCGACGCCCGTACGGAGGTCATGGCCGACCCCGTGCAGCTGGCCTCCCGGTCGCTGCACGCGGCCCCCAACTACGGCACCGGCTTCGCCCCCTACTTCATCCCGCTCTCCCTCTGGGTCGGCGCGATGGTGGCGTACATGCTGATCCAGCCGCTGAACCGGCGTGCCCTGGCCGCCGGGGCGCCCGCCTGGCGCATCGCCTTGGCGGGCTGGCTGCCGGTGGCCGCGATCGGCCTGCTCCAGGTGGCCGCGCTGATGTCCGTACTGCACTGGGGGCTCGGTCTGCAGATGGCCCACGCCGCCGGGACCCTCGGCTTCCTGGCCCTGGTCGCCTGCTGTTTCGGCGCGCTCGTGCAGTGGCTGAACGCCCGGTTCGGAGCGGCGGGCCGCATCCTCGTCCTCGCGGCGCTGATGCTCCAGCTGACCTCGGCAGGCGGCACGTACCCCGTACAGACGAGCCCCGGCTTCTTCAACGCGATCCATCCGTACCTGCCGATGAGCTACATCGTCGAGGGTCTGCGCCGGCTGATCACGGGCGGCGGACTCGGCCCGGTCTGGCAGGCCTGCGCGGTGCTCGCGGCCTTCACCGCCGGGGCGCTCGCGCTGACGGCCCTCTCCGCGCGCCGCAAGCAGATGTGGACCCTGGACCGGCTGCACCCGGAGCTGAGTCTGTGAGCGCTCCGGGACCTGTGAGAATCAGGAGCATGGAAAGCAGTAGCGCCACACGCCGCCAGGCCACCCGGCAGAAGCTCTACGAAGCGGCCGTGACCCTCATCGCCGAGAAGGGCTTCTCGGCCACCACGGTGGACGAGATCGCCGAGCGTGCCGGGGTCGCCAAGGGCACGGTGTACTACAACTTCAAGAGCAAGACCGAGCTCTTCGAAGAGCTCCTGCGCCACGGCGTCGGGCTGCTCACCTCCTCGCTGCGTGCGGCGGCGGAGGAGACCGACGAGCGCGGCGGCAGCCGGGTCGAGGCACTCGACGCCATGATCCGGGCCGGTCTGGTCTTCATCGACCGCTACCCGGCCTTCACCCAGCTGTACGTGGCCGAGCTGTGGCGCACCAACCGCGCCTGGCAGGCCACCCTGCTGGTGGTGCGTCAGGAGGCCGTCGCCGTGGTCGAGGGCGTCCTCAGGGAGGGCGTCGCGGGCGGCGAGCTCAGCGAGGAGATCGACATCCCGCTGACAGCCGCCGCCCTGGTCGGCATGGTGCTGGTGGCGGCGCTGGACTGGCAGGCGTTCCAGCCGGAGCGGTCCATCGACGACGTGCACTCCGCGCTGTCCCTGCTGCTGCACGGACGGGTCAGCGGGCGCTGATCCCGGCTCCCCCGGCACCCGGACGCACGGAAGGCGCCGGTCCGACGGGGCTCGATCCCCCCGAGCCTCGCCGGACCGGCGCCTTCCGTGCTGCCGGAGAACCCTCCCCCCGTGACCCCGTGTTCCCCCGTGGTCCCGGGTCCTGTGCCGCGCACCCCCGTTCGGAGAAGAGTGCCGCGCCCGCTCCGCCGCCCCGTGCCGGCGGTTCTGGCGCGGCGCCCCTCCCGTGGTCCACACTCTGCCGTCCGCGCAGGTCGCGCCCCATCCGCGTGCCTACTCATCTGCCGCCCTGAGTACCGGTACTCACGCCTGCGTACGCGCGCCCTCCCGCGCCGGCGCCCCCGTGGTTACGATCGCCCCCGTGTCCGTACTCCCCCTGGTTTTCACGAGCGGCTGGGCGAGCGGGATCAACGCCTACGCGGTGGTCCTCCTCCTCGGCCTCTTCGGCGCGACCGGCGTCAGCGACGAGGTGCCCGCCTCACTGCAGCGCGCCGACGTCCTCGTCGTGGCCGGTGTGCTCTTCCTGTGCGAGCTGGTGGCGGACAAGATCCCGTACGTGGACTCGGTCTGGGACTCGGTGCACACGGTCGTCAGGCCGCTCGCCGGTGCGGTCGTGGCGGCGCTGCTGGCGGGTGGGAGCGGTTCGCTGCCGGAGCTCGCCGGAGGGGCCATCGGGGGGTCGACCGCGCTGCTGAGCCATCTGGTGAAGGCGGGGACCAGGATGGCGGTCAACACGTCACCGGAACCGTTCAGCAACATCGCGGTGAGCACGGCGGAGGACCTCGGGGTCGCCGCGCTCGTCGCCTTCGCCCTGTTCCACCCGTGGATCGCGGCCGGCCTCGCCGCGGCACTGCTGCTGCTCGGCCTGGTGACACTGGCCTTCCTCGCCTCCCGGATCCGCCGGTTCCGCCGCCGCAGGGCACAGCGCCGCGAGGAGAAACGCCTGGCCGGCTCCGCTTCCCCCTGGCCTGGCGGCTGACCGGTCGGCAGGGGCCGTTACAGTCGCAGTCATGGCACGTATTGCGGTGATCGGCGCCGGGTTGGGCGCGATGTCGGCGGCCGCCCGGCTGGCTGTGGCAGGCCACCAGGTGACGGTGTACGAGCGGTCGAAGACGTACGGCGGCTCGGTCGGCCGCCATGCTCTGGACGGCTTCGCGTTCGACACGGGGCCCGGTCTGCTGCATCTGCCCGCCGTCTACCGCGACCTGTTCGTGAAGACGGGCAAGGAGCCGCTGGAGCGGTGCGTGACGCTGACCCAGGTCGACCCCGCCAGCCGCCACGTCTTCGCGGACGGCACCGACGTGTCCCTGCCGAACGCCTCGCGGGCCGGTGTCGTCGCGGCCCTGGACGGCGCGCTCGGGGAGGGCGCGGGCGCGCGCTGGGGCGCGTTCCTCGACCGGGCCAGGGAGGCGTGGGACCGGTCCCGGCGGCCGCTGCTGGAGGAGCCGCTGCGCCCCGACTGGCAGGTGCTGACCCGCGATCCGTATCCGGCGCCCGTGCGGCGACGGCTGCTGCGCCCTGCTCTTCAGGCCGGCACGGTGACGGAGATCGGCTCCTGGGAGCTGGCGGACCCCCGGCTGGCCGCCCTGCTGGACGGGTACGCCCTGTCGTACGGCCTCGATCCGCTGAGCGCCCCGGCGAGCACGGCCCTGCTGCCGTACATGGAGGAGACGTTCGGCAGTTGGTACGTCAGCGGCGGCATGCGGGCGCTGGCGCAGGCGGTGTACGAGCGGTGCCTGGCCCGGAAGGTGGAGTTCGTCTTCGGCGCCGAGGTGGCCCGCGTCCTGGAGAAGGACGGCCGGGCGGCAGGCGTGGAGCTGGCGGACGGCACGGTCGCCGAGGCGGCTCACGTGGTACTGGGGGTCCGGCCGCACCCGGGCCTGATGCCCGGTCAGGAGCTCTGGCAGGACGGCGACGTGGCGGTGCAGCCGCGGCCGGAGGGCTGCGGCCCGACGGGCCGGTTCCTCGTCCTGCTGTCGCTGCGCGGCGCCCGGCCCGCGGATGCCGCGCACCGGACGCTGGTCCATCCGGCGGACGGTGCGGCCGAGCGCGAGGCGGTCTTCGCCGGCCGGCTCGCCGCGCACCCCACGGTGACGGTGCTGCGCCCGGACGATCCCTCGACCCGCCCCGACGAGGCCCACGAGGCGCTGACGCTGACGGCGACGGTCGCCCCGCACGGCCCGGTGGACTGGACGGACGAGGCGCTGCGGGCGCGCTACGCGGACACGTTGATCGACACCGCGGGCGCGGCCGTGCCGGATCTGCGGGACCGGGTGCTCCGCATGGAGGTGCGGACACCCGCGGAGACCGCGGCCGAGACGGGTGCGCCGGGCGGCGCGGTCCCCCCGCCCGCGCTGGCGGGCGCCGGGGGCGGGTACCTGCACGCGGGCAATCGCACCCGGCTGCCGGGGCTGTTCCTGGCGGGCGGCTGGTCGCATCCGGGCGGCGGTCCCGCGCACGCGGGAATGTCCGGGGCGCTGGTCGCGGGGCTCATCCTCGAGGGGGACGGATTCCGCGGGTCGCGGTGAAGGGGCGCGGCCCGGAGGCCGCGGCACCCGCCCCCGGGCGGCAGGGCCTGCCGGCCCGGCGGAGAGATCCGGCGCGCTCCCGGCTCAGTAGCGGTACTGCTCGTTGTAGCCCGTGTCGTAGCCGTTCGCGTACGGCGCCGGCTGGGCGGGCTGCTCCGGCGGCGCCGGCGGGTACTGCTCGCCCTCGCGCTGCTGCGGCACCCAGACACCGCCGGGCGGGGTGTCGGACGCGTACCCCTGGGGCTGGGCGTAGGGGTCGCCGGACTGCCGGCCGCCGTAGCCGTCGTAGCTCCCCTCGTTCCCGTACGCGCCGTACTGCGGGGTGCTCGTGGTGGTGCCGATGTACGGGTCGGAGTACGCGGCGTACTGCTGCTGGTCCGTTCCGTAGTCGTACTGACCGGCTCCCGTGTACGCGTCCTGGCCGCCGTACGTGTCCTGACCCTGCGCGGGGTAGCCGGTGTACGGGTCGTACGCGGCGTACTGCGGCTGCCCTTGGGGCTGCTGGGGTTCCTGCTGCTGGTCCTGGCGGGGGAAGCCGGTGTAGACGCCGTACTGCCCGGTGTCGTCCGGCATCGGCTCCGGGGCGTAGACGGCGGCCGCCTCGGCCTGGGGTGCGGTCTCCGGCTGCGGCGGTGTCCCGGGGCCGGGCTCCATCTCCAGGTCCGAGACCTGCAGCGTGGCCTCGCGCTCGGCGCCGCCGCGGCGGCGCCGGCTCACCCCGGGGCTGCCCCCTATGGCCCAGCCGGTCGAGAAGCCGCGGCGGAAGGAGAGCGTGACGTAGGTCTGGCCCGTCGCGAACGCTATCGCGCCGACGGCGATGACGAACACGGACGGTACGAGGACACCGATGACGACACCGACGAAGCCGGTGAAGGCGAGCAGACGCCAGCGCAGGCGCGCCTTGTACTGCAGCAGCACCTCGCCGAGCAGCCACAGCGCGACGATGCCGAACGCGATGTAGAGGACCGTCCAGCCCATGCCCGCCCCCTTCTACGGCCACCGCCCCGGGTCGCGGCGGGTACGGCCGGTCACGACTGCTTGTGCAGTCCGAGATTTTCGTAGATTTCGAGCGTCGCCGTCGAGTTGTTCAGCGTGATGAAGTGCAGCCCGGGGACACCCTCGGAGAGCAGCTTCGCGCAGAACCGCGTTGCGAAGTCGATGCCAATGGAGCGTACAGCGGCGGGATCGTCCTTGGCGGCGAGGATGCGTTCTTTCAGGTCCTCGGGCAGGGTCGCGTTGCTGAGCTGCGCGAATCTCTCCAATTGCCGAACGCTGGTGAGGGGCATGACCTCGGGAATGACCGGGGTTTCGCAACCCGCGGCGACCACCCGGTCACGCATGTGGAGATAACTCTCCGGGTCGAAGAACATCTGCGTGATCGCGTAGTCCGCACCGGCGCGGCACTTGTCCACGAAGTGCCGGATGTCGGTGTCCCAGTCGGCCGAGCGCGGATGCCGTTCGGGGAAGGCCGCGACGCCGACACAGAAGTCACCGGATTCCTTGATCAGCCGGACGAGGTCCGCCGCGTACCGCACGCCCTGCGGGTGCTCCACCCACGGGCCCATCGGGTCGCCCGGCGGGTCTCCGCGCACGGCGAGGATGTTCCGGATTCCGGCGTCCGCGTACTGGCCCACCATGTTGCGCAGTTCGGCGACGGAATGGTCGACCGCCGTGAGGTGCGCGACGGGGGTGAGCGTGGACTCCGCGGCGATGTCCTGGGTCGCCTTCACCGTCCCGGCCCGGGTGGATCCACCGGCTCCGTACGTCACGGAGACGAAACTCGGTCGCACCGCCTCGACCCGGCGGAGCGCGTTCCAGAGGTTCCGCTCGCCCTTCTCGGTCTTGGGCGCCCAGAACTCGAAGGAGTACGAGGTCTTGCCGGTCGCGAGCATCTCACGCACGGTGCGCGCGTGATCTGTCCTGGTGGAGGGTGTGCCAAGGGCCATACCGGCAGGTTAACCAGGGCGCGGCGGGCTCCCAACCGAACTGGGGCAATTTGGCTTGATTGCCCGAAGTTTGTCCACGCTTCGGACACTCCTGTCCCGAAAGCGGCCCTCGGTCCCGGCGGTCACACGCCGGCGCGGTCCCGGATCCTTCCGGCCAGCCCGGCGGCGGCGGCGGCCGGATCGGACGCCTCGGTGACGGCCCGCACGACGACGATCCGGCGCGCCCCGGCGTCCAGCACCTCGTCGAGGTTGGCCGCGTCGATGCCGCCGATGGCGAACCACGGACGGGCGGGAGCGAGCGAGGCGGTGTAGCGCACGAGGTCCAGGCCGGGGGCGTGGCGGCCCGGCTTGGTCGGGGTGGGCCAGCAGGGGCCGGTGCAGAAGTAGTCCACGCCGGGCTCGGCGACGGCCGCGTCGACCTCGGACTCGGCGTGGGTGGAGCGCCCGACGAGGACGTCCCCGCCGAGGATCGCGCGGGCGGCCGGGACCGGCAGATCGCCCTGGCCCAGGTGCAGCACGTCGGAGCCGATGGCGTGGGCGACGTCGGCCCGGTCGTTGACCGCGAGGAGCTTGCCGTGGCGCTTGCAGGCGTCGGCGAAGAGCGCGAGGTGTTCGAGTTCCTCGGCCGCCTCCATGCCCTTGTCCCGCAGCTGGATGATGTCCACGCCGCTGGAGAGCACGGCGTCGAGGAAGGCGGGAAGGTCGCCCTGGCGCCGGCGCGCGTCCGTGCACAGGTAGAGCCGGGCGTCGGACAGCAGCGCGCGAGGCGTGGACATGGTGCGGTTCCCCCCGGGGACGACGATGACGGTGGTTCGGTGTGGTGCCGCGCGGGATGCGGGCCGCGTCGGGCGGCCCGCATCCCCTGTGCGGCGTCTCAGACGGCGAGCGCCTGGGCGCGGCGCTTCACCTCCGTGCCACGGTTCTCACTCAGCGCCTGCGCGGGCGTGCCCGGCAGGGTCGGGTCGGGGGTGAAGAGCCATTCCAGCATCTCCGCGTCGGAGTAGCCGTCGTCCCTCAGGAGCGTCAGGGTCCCCGAAAGGCCCTTGACCACCTTGGTGCCGTCGATGAAGGCGGCAGGCACCTGGAGCGCCCGGTTCTCACCACGTCGTACGGCGATGAGCTGGCCCTCCTTGACCAGCTGGCGCACGCGCGTCACCTCGACATCGAGCATTTCCGCGATGTCGGGCAGGTAGAGCCAGGCGGGGACGAGAGCATCGATCTTTGCGTCAATCTCGGTCACGGGGACAAGCGTGCCATCCCGGACCGACAGCCGGTACCCGGGCCCGGCCGTACGGGGGCCGGTCAGGCGGTCAGAGCGTGGCCGATTTGAGGGGCACGGAGGGGTCGGCGACCCGGTCGGGGGCGAGTCGCGCCCCCGATTCGACGAGCCTGCGGCCCTGCGCCAGATCGCGCGGACGGCCGACCGCCAGTACGGCGACGAGCGCGCCGGCCCGCAGCCAGCACACCGTCCACGACGGCTCGGCCGGATCACCGCGCCACACCAGGGTGTCGGCCGCCGTGTGGTGGCCCGCGTACTGGACGAAGCGGCCGAACTGCTCGGACCAGAAGTAGGGCACGGGGTCGTAGACCGGGGGCTGCCCGGCGCCTTCGGGGGCGGTGACGGCGGCGGCGACGGTCCGGGGCCCCTGGAGGGCGTTGTCCCAGTGGTGGACGAGCAGCCGCTCGCCGTACCGGGCCGAGGGGAAGGAGGCGCAGTCCCCGACCGCGTACACATCGGGGAGCGAGGTGCGCAGCGACGCGTCGGCGGTCACCGATCCGTCCGGGCCGAGCGCGATCCCCGATCCGGCCAGCCAGCCGGTGGCGGGGCGGGCGCCGATGCCGACGACGACCGCGCCGGCCGGGACCGTGCGGCCGTCCGCCAGGACGACCCGGCCGGGCTCGACGGTGGCGACCCGCGCGCCGGTGAGGAGTGCGGCGCCGCTCTCGGCGTACCAGCCGGCCATGGGGGCCGCCACCTCGGCGGGCAGGGCGCCGGCCAGGGGGCGGTCCGCGGCCTCGACGACGGTGACCGCGCAGCCGGCCGCGCGGGCCGCGGTGGCGAATTCGGCGCCGATCCAGCCCGCCCCGACGACCACGACGTCGTGCTGCCGTTCGAGGACCGGCCGCAGCCGGGCCGCGTCGTCCAGCGTGCGCAGGAGGTGGACCCCCGAGACGCCCTCGGAGCCGGGCAGCGCCAGGGGCTCGGCGCCGGTGGCGAGGACCAGCACGTCGTAGGGGACGGGACCGTCCGGGGTGTCCAGTGCGTGCTCGGCCGCGCGCAGGGCGGTCACGTCGAGGCCGAGCCGCAGGGTGACGTCCAGCGCCTCGAAGTCGATGTCGAAGGCCGAGTCCTCGGCCTTGCCGAGGAGGACCGCCTTCGACAGCGGCGGCCGGTCGTAGGGCTGGTGCGGTTCGGCGCCGATCAGCGTGACGGGGCCGGCGAAGCCCTGTTCGCGCAGGGCCACGGCGGTCTGCACGCCCGCCACGCCCGCTCCGACGATCACGACGCGGCGGCTCTGCCGCGACTCTGTCTGCTGTTGTCCGGTCTGCTCGTCCACCCGTCCACCATAAGCACCTGACGAATCGTCAGGAATCGGTGCCGCCTTCCGGCCACCGGATCGCCGCGCCCTTGCCCGGGCGCACCCCACCGACGGCTCCCTTGCCCGCGCCCGGTGACGGAGGTCTAGGGTGGTGCCCACACACTCGCGGGAGCCCGGACGCACCGGGCTGAGAGGGAGGCTGGGCGGCCTCCGACCGTACGAACCTGATCCGGGTCATGCCGGCGAAGGGAGGGGCTGGACGCCCATGCGTAAGCACCGTGCGAACGGGTCCGACGTCCTCGTCATCGGGGGCGGCGTCATCGGCCTGGTGACCGCGTGGCGGGCCGCGCAGCGTGGTCTGGCCACCGCGGTCGTCGACCCCGCGCCGGGCGGCGGCGCCGCCCAGGTCGCGGCCGGGATGCTCGCCGCCGTCACCGAACTCCACTACGGCGAGGAGACGCTGCTCGGTCTCAACGTCGCCTCCGCCGCGCGTTATCCGGCGTTCGCCGCCGAACTGGAGGCGGCGAGCGGGCAGGACATCGGCTTCCGGGCCTGCGGCACCCTGGCCGTCGCGCTCGACGCCGACGACCGTGCCCATCTGCGCGAACTCCACGCCCTGCAGCGCCGCTCGGGGCTGGAGTCGGAGTGGCTCACCGGCCGTGAGTGCCGCCGCCTGGAGCCGATGCTCGCCCCGGGCGTACGCGGCGGGCTGCGGGTCGACGGCGACCACCAGGTCGATCCGCGACGGCTGGCCGCCGCGCTGGTGACGGCCTGCGAACGGGCCGGGGTCGTCTTCCACCGCCAACGGGCCGAGCGGCTCGCGGTCACCGGTGACCGGGCCGCCGGAGCCGTACTGGCCGACGGTACGCAGCCCGCGGCCGACCAGGTCGTGCTCGCGGCGGGCAGCCTCAGCGGCCGGCTGGCGGGGGTGCCGGAGCACGTCCTGCCCCCGGTCCGCCCGGTGAAGGGCCAGGTCCTCCGGCTGACCGTGCCCACCGCGTACGCCCCCTTCCTCTCCCGCACCGTGCGGGCCGTGGTCCGGGGCAGCCACGTCTATCTCGTACCGCGCGAGAACGGCGAGCTGGTCATCGGCGCCACCAGCGAGGAGATGGGCTGGGACACCACCGTCACGGCCGGCGGGGTGTACGAGCTGCTGCGCGACGCTCACGAGCTGGTGCCGGGCATCACCGAGCTGCCGCTCACCGAGACCCGCGCCGGTCTGCGCCCCGCCTCCCCCGACAACGCCCCGCTGCTCGGCCGCACCGCGCTGCCCGGTCTCCACCTCGCCACCGGCCACCACCGCAACGGGGTGCTCCTCACCCCCGTCACCGGGGACGTCATGGCACAGCTGCTGGCCGGCGGCGGGCTGCCCGAGGTGGCCCGCCCCTTCTCCCCCGGCCGGTTCTCGCCCGCCGCCGCCCCCGTACGTCAGGAACAGCCCGCATGACCGAGCCCGCCTCCACCTCCGCCTCCACCCCCGCCTCCATGACCGTCTCCGTGAACGGTGAGGCCGTCTCCCTCACGCCGGGGACCACTCTGGACGCCCTGGTCGCCTCGCTGACCGGCGCTTCCTCGGGCGTCGCGGCCGCCCTGAACGAGACCGTCGTGCCGCGCGGCCGGTGGGGCGCGGCCGCGCTCGCCGACGGCGACCGGGTCGAGGTCCTCACCGCGGTCCAGGGAGGCTGAACCATGTCCGACGACCTCTTCTCCCTCGGCGGCACGGTCCTCGACTCCCGGCTGATCATGGGGACGGGCGGGGCGCCCAGTCTGGACGTGCTGGAGCGTTCCCTGGCCGCGTCCGGCACCGAGCTGACCACGGTGGCGATGCGGCGCCTCGACCCGACCGTGCAGGGCTCCGTGCTCTCCGTACTGGAGCGGCTCTCCATCCGCGTGCTGCCGAACACGGCGGGCTGCTTCACGGCGGGCGAGGCCGTGCTCACCGCCCGGCTCGCCCGCGAGGCGCTCGGCACCGACTGGGTCAAGCTGGAGGTGGTGGCGGACGAGCGCACGCTGCTGCCCGACCCGATCGAGCTGCTGGACGCCGCGGAGACCCTGGTGGACGACGGTTTCACCGTCCTGCCGTACACGAACGACGACCCGGTGCTGGCCCGGAAGCTGGAGGACGTGGGGTGTGCGGCGATCATGCCGCTCGGCTCCCCCATCGGCTCGGGCCTGGGCATCCGCAACCCGCACAACTTCCAGCTGATCGCCGAGCAGGCGCGGGTGCCCGTGATCCTGGACGCGGGCGCGGGCACCGCGTCGGACGCCGCGCTGGCCATGGAGCTGGGGTGCGCGGCCGTGATGCTGGCGTCGGCGGTCACCCGCGCCCAGGAACCCGAGCTGATGGCCGCCGCGATGCGCCACGCGGTGGAGGGCGGGCGGCTCGCGTACCGCGCGGGGCGGATCCCCCGCCGCCACTTCGCCGAGGCCTCGTCGCCGGCCGAGGGGCGGGCGGTACTGGATCCGGAGCGCCCGGCGTTCTGACCCGCGGGCCGGGGCGGGGCGATCGTTGCCGTGCCACGGAGCGGTCGACGTCCTGAGCCCCCGGCCAGGGCGGGGCGATCGCCACCCGCGTCCTGAGCCCGCCGGCCGGGGCGGTGCGTGAGGCGGATCTCATCGCCGTGTCCACGGCACGCTCCGGTCCCGGGACACGGCGATTCCGTGGACAGGGATCGCATGTCCCTGTCACGGCTCGGCTGCAGTACGGGCCTGGATCGCCCCGGCCAGTCGGCCGTGTCCGCGGTGGCTCGTAGACTCGGCTGCGTGGATACGACCCTCCAGGACCCTCTCGTCGGGCAGCTGCTCGACGGCCGCTACCGCGTCGATGCCCGCATCGCCGTGGGCGGCATGGCCACGGTCTACCGGGCCATGGACACCCGGCTGGACCGGGTGCTCGCCCTCAAGGTGATGCATCCGGCGCTCGCGACCGACGCCTCGTTCGTCGAGCGCTTCATCCGCGAGGCCAAGTCGGTGGCCCGGCTCGCGCACCCCAATGTGGTCGCGGTCTTCGACCAGGGCGCCCAGGGGGGTTACGTCTACCTGGCGATGGAGTACGTGGCGGGGTGCACGCTGCGCGATGTGCTGCGCGAGCGGGGGGCCCTGCAGCCGCGGGCGGCGCTGGACATCCTGGAGCCGGTGCTCGCCGCCCTGGGGGCCGCGCACCGGGCGGGCTTCGTCCACCGGGACATGAAGCCGGAGAACGTGCTGATAGGCGACGACGGCCGGGTCAAGGTCGCCGACTTCGGCCTGGTCCGTGCCGTGGGCTCGGTCACGAACACCACCGGGACGATCCTGGGGACCGTCTCGTACCTCGCCCCCGAACAGATCGAGCACGGCACCGCGGACACCCGCGCCGACGTGTACGCGTGCGGTGTCGTGCTGTACGAGATGCTCACGGGCGCCAAGCCGCACGCCGGGGACACCCCCGCGCAGGTCATCTACCAGCACCTCAACGAGGACGTCCCGGCGCCCTCGGACATCGTCCCGGGTCTCGCGGCCGGGCTCGACGCGCTGGTGGCGAGCGCCACCGCCCGTGACCCCGAGGTGCGCCCGGTCGACGCCGTCGCGCTGCTCGCCCGGTCCCGCGAGGCCCGTGCCGGCCTCACCGACACCCAGCTCGACGCCGTTCCTCCGCAGGCCCTGGCGGAGGTGCGCGATGCCGCCGAGGACCGCACGAGCGTGATCCCGCGGGTGCTGCCGCCGGACCAGGGGACCGCCCATCACACCAGCCGGCTGGAGATGCCACCGCAGCCGCCCCCGCAGCCGTCCGCCCGCCGTGCGGGCCCGCGCCGTGGCAGGCCCCCGCGCGGCGTCCTCGTGGCGGTCCTCGCGGTCCTGCTGGTCCTGGGGATCGGCGGTGGCGTCTGGTACATCAACTCCGGGCAGTTCACCCACGTCCCCCTGCTGCTGGGCCAGAGCGAGAAGGCGGCCAAGGGGCGGCTCTCGGACGCCGGCCTGGAGCTGAAGGGCGTACGGCGGGCCTACAGCGACACCGTCGACCGCGGCAAGGTGGTCAGCAGCGACCCGGAGCCGGGCGCCCGGATCCGGGGCAACGGCTCGGTGTCCCTGGTCGTCTCGCGCGGTCCCGAGATCGTGAAGGTGCCGGACGTCCACGGCGTCGCGCTGGCCGAGGCCAGACGGCGGCTGGAGAACCGGGGCTTGGTGCCCGGCATGATCACCAAGGAGTTCAGCGACGACGTGAGCGCCGGCGAGGTGCTGCGTACGGATCCCGAGGCGGGCGCCGAACGCCACCCGGACTCGGCGGTCGCGCTCGTGGTCTCCCAGGGCAGTCCCGTCGACGTCCCCGACGTCACCGGCCGGTCGGTCGACGACGCCAGGGCGGAGCTGGAGGACGCCGGCCTCAAGGTCGTCGTCGCACCCGGCCGGGTCGACTCGCCGGAGGACGCGGGCGACGTCGCCCGCCAGTCGCTCGAGGAGGGCGCCGAGGCCGCCGAGGGAGACACCATCACGCTGACCGTCTCCAAGGGACCGCGGATGATCGACGTCCCGGACGTCACCGGCAAGGACGTCGACGACGCCCGCGGCGAGCTCGAGGACGCGGGCTTCGAGGTCAAGGTCGACCGCCCGTTCCTCTCCTTCAGCGACACCATCGCGAGCCAGTCCGTCGACGGCGGCGACCAGGCGCCCGAGGGCAGCACCATCACCATCAAGACCAAGGGGCTCTAGATCCGCATGCGCAACCCCGTCGGCGGTCACATCCCGGTGGCCGGCGGCCTCGCCAAGGCCGGCCTGCCCTACGCGCGCGAGATGGGCGCGGAGGCCGTCCAGGTCTTCGTGGCCAATCCGCGCGGCTGGGCGACGCCGGCCGGGAATCCGGTGCAGGACGATCTGTTCCGCACCGAGTGCGCCGCCGAGTCCATACCCGCGTACGTCCATGCCCCGTATCTGATCAACTTCGGCTCGCACACCCCGGCGACCGTGGAGAAGTCCGTGGACTCCCTGCGCCACTCCCTGCGCCGGGCGCGCGAGATCGGCGCCCTGGGCGTCGTGGTGCACACCGGCTCGGCGACCAACGGCCGGCCGCGCGAGGAGGCACTGGCTCAGGTGCGTACCCACATGCGGCCGCTGCTGGACGAGCTGACGCACGACGACGACCCCTTCCTGCTGCTGGAGTCGACCGCCGGGCAGGGGTATTCGCTCTGCTCGCGGACCTGGGACTTCGGCCCCTACTTCGACGCGCTCGACGCCCATCCGAAGCTCGGTATCTGTCTCGACACCTGTCACATCTTCGCGGCGGGACACGACCTCGCCGCTCCGGCCGGCATGAAGGAGATGCTGGACCGGCTGGTGGAGACAGTGGGCGAGGGCCGGCTGAAGCTGATCCACGCCAACGACTCCAAGGACGTGACCGGGGCGCACAAGGACCGGCACGAGAACATCGGGGCGGGACACATCGGCGAGGAGCCGTTCCGGCAGCTGTTCTCCCACCCCGCCACCGAGGGCGTTCCGCTCGTCATCGAGACGCCGGGCGGCAAGGAGGGCCATGCGGCGGACGTGGCCCGGCTCAAGGAGCTGCGCGGGCGGGACTGACCGGGTGGACAGGTGTTGAGGAATACCCCAGGGGGGTATACGGTTTCCGCTGTCGGCAGGAACCGCTCCTCGGCATTGGGGGATCACCATGCAAGAGCACGCCCAGCACAACGATCACACCGGCCGTCTCGACCACGCCGACCACCCCGGCCACGCTGACCACTCCGACCACGGCTCGGGCGGCGCGAGCTGGGCCACGGCGGCACGTGCCACGCTCCACTGCCTCACCGGCTGCGCCATCGGCGAGGTCCTCGGCATGGTGATCGGCACGGCCTTCGGCTGGGGCAACGTGCCGACGATGGTCCTCGCGATCGTCCTGGCGTTCTTCTTCGGCTACACGCTGACACTGCGGTCCATCCTGGGGGCCGGCGTCGACTTCCGGACGGCGTTCCGGGTCGCGCTCGCGGCCGACACGCTCTCCATCGCGGTGATGGAACTGATCGACAACGGCGTCATCGTCCTGTGGCCGGGCGCCATGGACGCGACCCTCTCGGACGCCCTCTTCTGGGCGGCGCTCGCGCTCTCGCTCGCCGTCGCCTTCGTCGTCACCACGCCGGTGAACAAGTGGATGATCGGGCGCGGCAAGGGGCACGCGGTGGTGCACCGCTACCACCACTGAGACGGCGCGGCGGGAAACGGGCAGCGCGCTACCGGTTCAGAGCTCGGGGCCTTCCCCGGGCTCCTCCTGGTAGGAGTAGCGCTGCTCCTTCCACGGGTCACCGATGTTGTGGTAGCCGCGCTCCTCCCAGAAGCCGCGGCGGTCGGCGCTCATGTACTCGATGCCCCGGACCCACTTGGGGCCCTTCCAGGCATACAGGTGCGGGACCACGAGGCGGAGCGGGAAGCCGTGTTCGGCCGTGAGCAGTTCGCCGCCCTTGTGGGTGGCGAACAGGGCCCGCTCGGACGTGAAGTCGTCGAGCCGCAGGTTCGAGCTGAATCCGTACTCCGCCCAGACCATCACATGGGTGACCTGCGGCGCGGGCGGCGCCAGCGCCACGACGTCGCGGGCGAGCACTCCGCCCCACTCGGCGCCGAGCATGCTGAACTTCGTCACGCAGTGCAGATCGGCGACGACCGAGGAGAACGGCAGCGCGGAGAACGCCTGATGGTTCCAGCAGTGCTTCTCGCCGTCGGCCGTGGCCCCGAAGACCCGGAATTCCCAGCGGTCGGGCTTGAACTTGGGTACCGGCCCGTAGTGGGTAACCGGCCAGCCACGCTGCAGTCGCTGTCCCGGCGGAAGCTCGGACTGCTCTGCTGCGCGGTGTTCCCGGCTTTCCGGCTGACCCATGACTCCATGGTGACAGACAGGCAGGGGTGGTCATGACCAGGGCAGAGGCAATACGGGCAACTCATACTAAGTGTGCACTTACTGGACGCTCATCGGGTGCGATGCGAGGATGCGGCCAACGTGCCCAGTTCACCGTGTGGAAGGAGCCTGCGCGATGCAGGGCGACCCTGAGGTCCTCGAGTTCCTGAACGAACAGCTGACCGCCGAATTGACTGCCATCAACCAGTACTTCCTGCACGCGAAGATGCAGGACAACTTCGGCTGGACGAAGCTCGCGAAGTACACGCGCTCCGAGTCCTTCGACGAGATGAAGCACGCCGAGATCCTGACCGACCGCATTCTCTTCCTGGACGGTCTGCCGAACTACCAGCGGCTCTTCCATGTACGGGTGGGCCAGACGGTCACCGAGATGTTCCAGGCGGACCGCCAGGTCGAGGTGGAGGCGATCGACCGCCTCAAGCGTGGCATCGAGCTGATGCGCGCCAAGGGCGACATCACGTCCGCGAACATCTTCGAGTCGATCCTGGCGGACGAGGAGCACCACATCGACTATCTCGACACCCAGCTGGAACTGGTGGAGAAACTGGGCGAACCGCTCTACATCGCGCAGCTCATCGAGCAGCCGGAGAGCTGACCGGCGCGGGGCCGCCCGGCCGTCCCGCCGGGTCGCGCCGGCTCAGGCGGCGTCAGGAAGGGCGAACGGCCCCGGAGCGGCGCCGGGAAGAACGGGGCCGGTGCGGGGAAGGGCGGGGTCCGCGCCGGGGGCGCTGCCCTGACCGGCGTCGGGAACGGCTCCGGCCGTGACACGGTCCGCGGCGCCCGGGGCCTGCTTCTGGTCGAGCAGCTCACGGCGCGGGCAGGCGCCGCGGCCGAGCATCGCCTGGATGGTGCGGACGCAGCCGCCGCAGTCGGTCCCCGCCTTGCAGGCGGAGGCTATCTGGCGGGGCGTGCAGGCGCCTTCTTCCGCATGCTTCCTGACCTGCTGCTCCGTAACGCCGAAGCACGAGCAGACGTACATGCGGTTCACCTCCCGGCAGGACAGGTCATGGGCGCCGCCCCGATAATCGGTGAGGCTTACCTAACCTTACCCGGCGCTCAGGGCGGGCAAAAGCCCCGGGACGCCCTGTGGGGCACGGATCACAACGATCCGTGCCCCACAGTCCTACGCGCGTCGCGTTCGGTGACGTCCTACTGGTCGCGGTACATCTCGGCCACCAGGAACGCGAGGTCGAGCGACTGGCTGCGGTTGAGCCGAGGGTCGCAGGCCGTCTCGTAGCGCTGGTGGAGATCGTCCACGAAGATCTCGTGGCCGCCGCCGACGCACTCGGTGACGTCGTCACCGGTGAGCTCGACGTGGATGCCGCCCGGGTGCGTGCCGAGGCCCTTGTGCACCTCGAAGAAGCCCTTGACCTCGTCCAGGACGTCGTCGAAGCGGCGGGTCTTGTGGCCGGACGCGGCCTCGAAGGTGTTGCCGTGCATCGGGTCGGTCACCCAGGCCACGGTCGCGCCGGACGCGGTGACCTTCTCGACCAGCTCCGGGAGCTTGTCGCGGACCTTGTCGGCGCCCATCCGGACGATGAAGGTCAGCCGGCCGGGCTCGCGCTCGGGGTCGAGGCGCTCGACGTAGCCGAGGGCCTCGTCGACGGTGGTCGTCGGGCCGAGCTTGATGCCGATGGGGTTGCGGATCTTGGAGGCGAACTCGATGTGCGCACCGTCCATCTGGCGGGTGCGCTCACCGATCCACACCATGTGGCCGGAGGTGTCGTACAGCTGACCGGTGCGCGAGTCGACGCGGGTCAGCGCCGACTCGTAGTCCAGCAGCAGGCCCTCGTGCGAGGCGTAGAACTCGACGGCCTTGAACTCCGCCGGGTCCGTACCGCACGCCTTCATGAAGTTCAGCGCGTTGTCGATCTCGCGGGCCAGGGCCTCGTAGCGCTGGCCGGACGGGGACGACTTCACGAAGTCCTGGTTCCAGGCGTGCACCTGGCGCAGGTCGGCGTAACCGCCGGTGGTGAAAGCGCGGACGAGGTTCAGCGTCGAAGCGGATGCATGGTACATCTGCTTCAGCCGGTCCGGGTCCGGGATGCGCTCGGCCTCGGTGAAGGCGAAGCCGTTGACCGAGTCGCCGCGGTAGGTCGGCAGCGTCACGCCGTCGCGGGTCTCGGTCGACTTGGAGCGCGGCTTGGAGTACTGCCCGGCGATCCGGCCCACCTTGACGACGGGCACGGAGGCCGCGTAGGTGAGGACGGCGCTCATCTGGAGCAGCGTCTTCAGCTTGGCGCGGATGTGCTCGGCCGACACGGCGTCGAAGGCCTCGGCGCAGTCACCGCCCTGCAGCAGGAACGCCTCGCCCTTGGCGACGGCTCCCATGCGGGCGCGCAGCTGGTCGCACTCGCCGGCGAAGACGAGCGGCGGATACGACGCGAGGTCCGCGAGTACATCGCGCAGGGCCTCGGAGTCGGGGTACTCGGGCTGCTGCGCCGCGGGAAGGTCTCGCCAGGTGTTGCCACCGGCGACGGAGGTATTGGCGTTCACGGTCACGGCTCCCACATTACGGGGTCGCGTCCACTGGTTTTCCGGGTGCTCAACGACTGAGACGGCCCCTTCGGACCGGCCGGTGGCGAGGAGCATGAAAGCGCCTGCTAGCCTCACGTCTTTCAGAATTGAACAAGTGGACCACAGGGGTGGGGCTTTGAAGCGGAATCACCGCAGGGACCTCAAGAAAAGGCGTGCGCTGTACGGGGTCGGCGCGGCGGTCGTCGCGACCGCCACGATCGGCACCCTGGCCATGGCCTCGCAGGGCACCGCTACCACCGCCGGGAAGCCGGTGCCCGCCGCCGGCGCGCTGCAGAAGCAGTTCGCGGAGGCGGCGGCCGAGTTCGACGTGCCCCAGAGCGTGCTGATGGCGGTCTCGTACCGGCAGACGCTGTGGGAGAGCCACGACGGCGAGCCGAGCACCAGCGGCGCGTACAACGTGATGGGTCTGACCCGGGTCACCGAGGACGACATCGAGCAGCCGACGGACGCCGAGCGGCTCGCGCACCTCAACATGAGCGGCGACCCGGCCGTGATGAAGCACTTCGACGCCAAGCGCGCGCTGCGCGGCCTGCCGGAGCCGGTCGACACCGACGCCGCCGAGCTGCACACGCTCGACGAGGCCGCGAAGCTGATCGACGAGTCGACCACCGAGGTGCAGGACGACACCGCGCAGAGCATCCGCGCGGGCGCGGCGCTGCTGGCGAAGTACCAGCGCGAGGCCACCGACTCGCTGCCCGACGAGGCCGGCCAGTGGTACCCGGCCGTCGCGCGCTACAGCCAGGCCTCCGACACCAAGGGCGCCACGCTCTTCGCCAACCGCGTCTTCGAGTCGGTGAAGAGCGGTGAGAGCCGCCTCACCGCGGACGGCCAGCAGCTCTCGCTGCCCGCCGACCCGTCGGTCGTCCCGGTCAAGCCCGCGGACATGCCGCTGGCGGCGACGAACGCGAGCATCACCGCGGTCCCCGCGCCGGAATGCCCCTCGGGGCTGAACTGCGACTTCAAGCCGGCCGGGTTCAAGCAGAACAGCAGCACCCCGGACGACTTCGGCAACTACAACGTCGCCGACCGCCCGGCCAGCGGCGAGGACATCCGCTACATCGTCATCCACGACACCGAGGGTGGCTACGACGGTTCGCTGGCGACGTTCCAGAACCCGGCGTCCTACGCCAGCGCCCACTACCTGATCCGGGCCAAGGACGGTCTGGTCACCCAGATGGTCGAGACCAAGAACGAGGCATGGCACGCGGCCAACAAGACCGCGAACATGCATTCGATCGGTATCGAGCACGAGGGCTACGCGATCAAGTCGGGCAGCTGGTACACCGAGCCCCAGTACGAGTCGTCCGCGACGCTCGTGAAGTACCTGGCCGGGCGCTTCGGCATCACGCTCGACCGTGAGCACATCATCGGCCACGACGAGGTGCCGGGCGTGCTGGACGGCAACGTCGCGAACCAGCACTGGGACCCGGGCCCCTTCTGGGACTGGAACCACTACATGTCCCTGATCGGCGCCCCGACCGGCGCCAGTGGCGCGGGCGGCCCGGTCAAGGCCGGCCAGGTGGTCAAGGTGGTGCCCCCGTTCACCACGGCCAACCAGCCGGCGCTGACGTACGGCGGCAGCACCGTCGCCACGCAGCCGGCGAACTTCGGCTACCTCTACACCTCGCCCTCCACCACGGCCACGAAGATCACCGACCCGTACATCCCCAACGTGAAGTCCACGGACGGACCGAACTGGGGCAACAAGGTCGTCGCCGGTGGCAAGTACGTCGTCGCGGAGGCCCGGACCGACTGGACCGCCATCTGGTACGGCGGCAAGAAGGCCTGGTTCCACAACCCGAGCGGCCAGTTCACCGCCCCGGCCGGCAAGACCGCCCAGACGGTGCTGAAGCCCAAGGCGGGTGCGACGTCCATCCCGGTGTACGGGCGCGCCTACCCCGAGGACGCGGCGTACACGGGCACCGGCGTGCCGGTGCAGGCCAGCAACAACGCCTCGCTGACGAAGTACACCGTCCCCGCGGGCCAGGCCTACCCCCAGGTCGGTCCCGCGCAGGCCGGCGACTACTGGTTCGCGGGCACCTTCGCGGGTACCGCCGCGAACGACCGCACCCTGGTGAAGGGGAAGACGAACCTCTTCTACCCGATCCGCTACAACCACCGCATCGCGTGGGTGAAGGCGAGCGACGTCCAGACCGGCACCAGCGTCGCGCCGGACGCGGGCACGAACCGGTACAACATCCTGGGCCGTGACTCCGCCGGTGTGCTCTGGCAGTACCAGGGCACCGGCAGCGCCACGACGCCGTTCTACGGCCGCTACCGGGTGGGTCCGGGGTGGCAGGGTTACAACGCGCTCACCGCGATGACGGCGCTGCGGGCCGACGGCACGGGCGACATGGTGGCCCGTGACACGGGCGGCACGCTCTGGTACTACCGGGGCGGCAGCAACCCGGACAAGCCGTTCCAGACCCGCCTCAAGGTGGGCGCGGGCTGGGGTGTCTACAACGGCATGTGGGGCGCCCGCGACCTGAACGGCGACGGCAAGGCCGATCTCATCGCCCGCGACGCCTCCAACGTCCTCTGGTTCTACCAGGGCACCGGCGACCCGGCGAAGCCGTTCGCGACGAAGGCCCGCGTCGGCGGCGGCTGGGGTGTCTACAACACGCTGGTCTCCACCGGTGACCTGACCGGGGACGGCAAGGCCGACCTGGTCGCCCGGGACACGGCCGGTGTGCTGTGGCTCTACAGCGGCACCGGCAACCCGGCCGCGCCGTACGCCGCGCGCAGCCAGGTGGGCAGGGGCTGGGGGGTCTACAAGGACCTCCTGGGCCCGAGCGACCTGGACCGTGACGGCATCCCGGACCTGATCGCCCGGGACAGCTCGGGCGTGCTCTGGTACTACCGGTCCACGGGCGACATGACGAAGCCGTTCGCCCCGATGGTGAAGGTCGGCGGCGGCTGGGGTATCTACAACACGCTGGTCTGACCTCGTCGGACCTGATCTATGAGGGGGCCCATTCCGCCCGGTCGGCGGAATGGGCCCCCTCGTGTCCCGGTCATGGGTTAAGGTGCGTGCATGTTCGCGCACTCGACCCGTAACTGGTGGTGGACCGCTCATCCGGCGGCCCACTGATCGCGCGTACACCGACGCAGAGGCCGCCCGAGGGGCGGCCTTTCCCATGTCCAGGGCCGTTCCTCCCAGCTGATCCCAGTGGAAGGAACACCAGATGGCACCGCACACGACACCCCGCACGATCGTCCAGAGACTCCTCGGCGACGACTGCCCGCCCTTCGCCCTGTTGCGCAGGCGCACCCCCGGCCACGACCACGACACCGTCGAGGTGCTGATCGGCCGGGTCCGGGAGGCCGGCCGGCTGGCCGACATCCCCGTGAGCGAGCGGCCCACCCTGGCCCTGGTGCCGTTCCGGCAGATCGCCGAGCGCGGATTCGACGTCCGCGACGACGGCACCCCGCTGTCCGTGCTGGTCGCGGACGAGACGTACGAACTGTCCCTCGCCGAGACGCTGGACGTGCTGCCCGCCCACGCGGTGCGGGTCGAGGACGGCGCGTTCGACGTGTCCGACGAGGAGTACGCGGGGACGGTGCGGCGGGTCATCGAGGACGAGATCGGCCGGGGTGAGGGCGCGAACTTCGTCATCCGGCGGACCTTCCGGGGCGAGATCCCGGGGTTCGGCCGGGCGGACGCGCTGGCCCTCTTCCGGCGGCTGCTGGCCGGCGAGCGGGGCGCGTACTGGACGTTCGTCGTCCACACCGGGGACCGGACGCTGGTCGGCGCCAGTCCCGAGGTGCACGTGCGGATGTCGGGCGGGACGGTCGTGATGAATCCGATCAGCGGCACCTACCGCTACCCCGCCGAGGGGCCGACCGCCGAGAACCTGCTGGCCTTCCTCGGCGACCGCAAGGAGACCGAGGAGCTCTCCATGGTGGTCGACGAGGAACTCAAGATGATGTGCACCGTCGGTGACATGGGCGGGGTGGTGATCGGGCCGCGGCTCAAGGAGATGGCCCATCTCGCGCACACGGAGTACGAGCTGCGCGGCCGCTCCTCGCTGGATGTGCGGGAGGTGCTGAAGGAGACGATGTTCGCGGCGACGGTCACCGGCTCCCCCGTGCAGAACGCCTGCCGGGTCATCGAGCGGTACGAGTCCGGCGGGCGCGGCTACTACGCGGGCGCCCTGGCCCTGCTGCGGCAGGCCCCCGACGGTACGCAGACGCTGGACTCGCCGATCCTCATCCGGACCGCCGACATCTCGGCCCGGGGAGAGCTGCGGGTACCGGTCGGGGCGACGCTGGTGCGGCACTCCGACGCGGAGAGCGAGGTCGCCGAGACCCATGCGAAGGCGGCCGGGGTGCTGACCGCGCTGGGGGTGCGGCCCGGACGGCCGCGGGCGGAGGGGACGCGTCCCCGGCTGGCCGACGACCCGCGGGTGCGGGTGGCGCTGGATGCCCGGCGGGAGGGGCTGGCGCCGTTCTGGCTGCGGATGCAGGAGCGCACCGACGCGCTGTCCGGTCATGCGCTGGTGGTCGACGGCGAGGACACCTTCACCTCGATGCTGGGGCATCTGCTGAAGGCCTCGGGCCTCCAGGTGTCGGTGCGCCGCTACGACGAGCCGGGGCTGCGCGAGGTCGTTCGGGCGCACGAGGGGCCCGTCGTGCTGGGCCCCGGCCCGGGGGACCCGGGCGACGCGGCCGACCCCAAGATGCGGCTGCTGCGCTCGCTGGCCGCCGAGCTGGTGCGCCACCACCGGCACGGGCTGCTCGGGGTGTGCCTGGGCCATGAGCTGATCGCGGCGGAGCTGGGGCTGGACATCGTCCGCAAGACCGTCCCGTACCAGGGCGCGCAGACCCGGATCGATCTGTTCGGACGCCCGGAGACCGTCGGTTTCTACAACAGTTTCACCGCGCGCTGCGACGACGCGGCGGCCACCGGACTGGCAGCCCGTGGCATCGAGACGAGCCTGGACCCGGCGACCGGGGAACTGCACGCCCTGCGCGGGGACGGGTTCGCCTCGGTGCAGTTCCATCCCGAGTCGGTGCTGACGCTGCGCGGATCGGCGATCGTGGGCGAGCTCCTGGCGGGGCTTCCGGTACGCGGCTGACGCTCCGGCCTCCCGGGCCCCGACGAGGTCGTCAGGGTCCGGGAGGCGCCGGGACCAGCACGTTGCCGCTGCGGCGGCCGGCCAGGTAGTCGTCGACGTTCTGGACGGTGGCCTCGATGATCTGGCCCAGCGCGTCCTCGGTGTAGTAGGCCTGGTGCGAGGTGACGAGGACGTTCGGGAAGGTGACGAGCCGGGCCAGGGTGTCGTCGTCGACGCCCTCCAGGGACTTGTCGAGGAAGAACAGCCCGGCCTCCGCCTCGTACACGTCGAGTCCGACGCCGAGGAGCCGGCCCGCCCGCAACTCCTCGACCAGGGCCTTGGTGTCGATGAGGCCGCCGCGGCTGGAGTTGACGAGGATCGCGTCGTCCTTCATGTGCGCCAGGGCGTCCTTGCCGATGATGTGGTGGGTCGAGGGCAGCAGCGGGACGTGCAGGCTGATGAGGTCGGATGCGGCGAGGAGCTGCTCCTTGTCGACGTAGCGCATGCCGAGCTCGACGCAGGCCGGGTTCTCGGCGACGTCCCAGCCGAGCAGGTTCATGCCGAAGCCATGGGCGATCCGGGTGAAGGCCTCGCCGATCTTGCCGGTGCCGATGACGCCGGCCGTGCGGCCGTGCATGTCCCGGCCGAGGAGGCCGTCGAGGCGGAAGTCGAAGTCCCTGGTGCGGGTCGTGGCGCGGACGACGCGGCGGTTGACGGCCAGGGCGAGGGTCCAGGCGAATTCGGCGACCGAGTAGGGCGAGTACCAGGAGACCCGGGCGACCCGCAGGGCCAGGCGCTCCGCGACGTCCAGGTCGATGTTGTTGAAGCCGGTGGAGCGCTGGGCGATCATCTGGGTGCCGCCGGCGGCGAGGGTCTGCAGGACCTGGGCGCCCAGGTCGGCGTTGACGCTGGTGGAGATGATCTCGTAGCCCGCCGCGATGGGGGCGGTGTCGCGGTTGAGGAAGACGTCGACACAGCGCACCTCGTGCTTCCCGGCGAAGGCCTTCTCGATCAGCGGCTTCTCGTCGGACTGCACACCGAAGGCCAGGATTTCCACGACGTCTCCCGTGACGGATGCGGGCGAGGTGCGGGGCCCGCTCCGGGAGCGGGCCCCGCGGGGGCCGGTCATCGCGAATATAAGGCCCCGCCCGGCCCGCCGCTCAGCCGAAGAAGACCCCCGCCTCCGCGTAGAGCGCCGGATCGACGGTCTTGAGCCGGGCGGTGGCCTCCGCGATCGGCACCCGCACGATGTCCGTGCCGCGCAGGGCGACCATCGTGCCGAAGTCGCCGTCGCGCACGGCTTCGATGGCGTGCAGTCCGAAGCGGGTGGCCAGCCAGCGGTCGAAGGCGCTGGGCGTGCCGCCGCGCTGGACATGGCCGAGCACGGTGGTCCTGGCCTCCTTGCCGGTGCGGCTCTCGATCTCCTTGGCCAGCCATTCGCCGACGCCGGAGAGGCGGACGTGGCCGAAGGAGTCGTGCGAGCCGTCCTTGAGGACCATCTCGCCCTGCGCGGGCGCGGCCCCTTCGGCGACCACCACGATCGGGGCGTAGCTCGCCCGGAAGCGGGAGGTCACCCAGGCACAGACCTGGTCGATGTCGAAGCGCTGTTCCGGGATGAGGATGACGTTGGCGCCGCCGGCCAGCCCCGAGTGGAGCGCGATCCAGCCGGCGTGGCGGCCCATCACCTCGACGACGAGGACGCGCATGTGCGATTCGGCCGTGGTGTGCAGCCGGTCGATGGCTTCGGTGGCGATGGAGACGGCGGTGTCGAAGCCGAAGGTGTAGTCGGTGGCGGACAGGTCGTTGTCGATGGTCTTCGGTACGCCGACGCAGGGGACGCCGTGCGTGTCGGACAGGGTGGCGGCCACGCCGAGGGTGTCCTCGCCGCCGATCGTGACGAGGGCGTCGACCTCGTACGCGGCGAGGGTCTCCCGCACCCGGCGCACGCCGTCGTCGGCCTTGAGGGGGTTGGTGCGCGAGGAACCGATGATGGTGCCGCCGCGCGGCAGGATGCCGCGCACCGCCGGGATGGAGAGCGGGACCGTCACTCCCTCGAGCACCCCGCGCCAGCCGTCCCGGAAGCCGATGAAGTCGTAGCCGTACTCCTGCACGCCCTTGCGGACGAGGGCGCGCATGACCGCGTTGAGCCCGGGGCAGTCGCCGCCCCCGGTCAGTACTCCGACCCGCATGGAAGCATCCCTTCGCCGAAGTGAGCTCACTCGTCACCACGCTAAGGGTGGCCCAGGTCACTTCGGGATGGGCCGGACGGTCAATTCCCGTGCAATGCGCCGGCGTTGGTCTCAGACGTCGTCGAGACCGCGCTCTATGGCGTACCGCACGAGCTCCACCCTGTTGTGCAGCTGCAGCTTGCCCAGGGTGTTCTGGACGTGGTTCTGGACGGTGCGGTGCGAGATGACCAGCCGCTCGGCGATCTGTTTGTACGAGAGCCCCTTGGCCACCAGCCGCAGCACCTCGGTCTCCCGGTCGGTCAGCTGCGGGGCCTTCGGCTCGTCGGAGGCGACGGGCGCGGGTTCGGAGGCCAGCCTGCGGTACTCACCGAGCACGAGGCCGGCGAGCCCGGGGGTGAAGACCGGGTCGCCGACGGCGGTGCTGCGGACCGCATCGGTCAGCTCCTGGGTGCTCGCCGACTTCAGCAGATAGCCGGTGGCGCCGGACTTGACCGCTTCCAGCACGTCGGCGTGCTCGCCGCTCGCGGAGAGCACCAGGACCCGCAGGCCGGGCTGCGAGCCGACGAGCTCCTTGCAGACCTGCACGCCCGGCATCCCGGGCAGGTTGAGGTCGAGGACCAGGACGTCCGGGGTGACGGCCCCGGCCCGGCGGACGGCCTGCGGGCCGTCGCCCGCGGTCGCCACCACGTCGAAGCCGGACTCGGCGAGGTCGCGGGCGACGGCGTCGCGCCACATCGGGTGGTCGTCGACCACCATCACCCTGATGGGCCGCTGCCCGGAGCCCTCTTCGGTTGCTGCGCTCATCGGACTGAACCCGCCTTCCCCCGTGCCGTCTTCGGCACCTTCAATTCGACTTCGGTGCCCTGACCGGGCACCGAGATCAACTCTGCCGTACCGCCCAGGTCGCGCAGTCGCCCGCGGATCGACAGGGCGACGCCCAGGCGTCCCTCGCCCTCGGCCTGGGCGAGCCGGCCCTCCGGGATGCCCGGCCCGTCGTCCCGGACCGTGACGATCACCTCGTCCGGCCAGTCCTCGACCAGGATCCACGCCCGGGCGCTCTCCCCCACGTGTACCCGGACATTGTCCAGGGCCGCGCTGACGGCCGCCGCCAGCTCCGCGGCCGCCGCGGGGGCGAGCAGCACCGGAGCGCCGGGCTCCGCGAAGGTCACCCGGGAGCCGGCGTGCGGGGCCAGCAGGGCCCGTAGATCGGTCTCGGCCGGGCCCCCGGTGTCGTCGTCGTCCGTCTCGACGGTCCGCACGACGGCGCCCTCGGCCGCGTCCTCGGAGACCCGGGTGGGGGGCACCAGGCCGCTGGAGACGAGGGTGCGCAGGGCGACCTCCTGCTCCCCGGCCATCCGGCCCAGTTCGGCGGCCTCGCCGCCGATGGCCGTGCCCCGGCGCTGCACCATGGCGAGGACCTGGAGCACACTGTCGTGGATGTCGCGGGCGAGGCGTTCGCGCTCCCGGGTGGCGGCCTCGATCTCCAGGGCGCGGGCGAGGGTGCGCTCACTGGCGCGGGCGACCTCGACGACGTACCCGATGGCTATGGAGGCGACCCAGACCAGCAGGACGTTGTGCAGGGTGTCGCGGCTGGGTTCGCCGCGCTCGATCAGGTTGGCGACGCCGACGAAGGTGGAGGCGAAGGCCGCCCACCGCCAGCCGCCCTTGATCGCGAAGGCCAGGACGGATCCGGCGGTCCAGATGGACGGCAGGGTCGAACCGTCGACGTGCTGGGCCTGGAAGTCGGCGAGGGGGGTGACGAGGATGCCGGCGAGCGCGAGCGTGAGGTCCGCGCCCAGGAAGCGCTTGGTGCAGGCCGCGGCGCCCGCGACCTTCGGCAGGGTGGCGAGCGTCCAGAGGGCCATGACCGTCAGGAAGACGACGGCCACCCACGGCCGGTCGTACTTCTCGCCCCCCAAGGCGGCGAGCAGGATCGCGTAGAGCATCGTCAGGATGCGGTACGCGGTCAGGGCGCGCCACAGCGGCTGCTCGACCGACATCCTCACGACGCGCACGGCTCTGGCCATGTTCTTCTCCCCCACCCCGGACGGTCCCCGCCGCGCTCCCGGAGGCTGCCGGGTGACCTCGGACAGCCTCTCAGACGCCGCCGCTGTCCGTCCCCGACTCGTCCCGCCCGCCGGCGGCCTTCTTGGCGGCCTCCGCGCGGCGCTTCGCCTCGTCGGCCAGCTGCCGCTTGGCCGCGGTCGCGTAGATGTCGACGTACTCCTGCCCGGAGAGCTTCATGATCTCGTACATCACCTCGTCGGTGACCGAGCGCAGGATGAAGCGGTCGCCCTCCATGCCGTGGTAGCGGCTGAAGTCGAGCGGCTCGCCGATCCTGATCCCCGGGCGCATCAGCCTGGGCATCACTTGGCCGGGCGGCTGGATCTTCTCCGTGTCGATCATCGCGACGGGGATGACCGGGGCGCCGGTGGCGAGCGCGACCCGGGCGAGCCCGCCGGGCTTGCCGCGGTAGAGGCGGCCGTCGGGCGAGCGGGTTCCCTCCGGGTAGATGCCGAAGAGGCCGCCGCTCTCGATGACCTCGATGCCGGCCTTGATCGCCGCCTCGCCGGCCCCGCGGGCGCCCGAGCGGTCCACCGGGAGCTGTCCGACGCCCTTGAAGAAGGCCGCCGTCAGCTTGCCCTTGACCCCGGGCGCGGTGAAGTACTCGGACTTGGCGATGAAGGTGACCTTGCGGTCCAGGACGGCCGGCAGGAAGAAGGAGTCGGAGAACGACAGATGGTTGCTGGCGAGGATCGCCGGTCCCTGCGCGGGAATGTTCTCCAGGCCCTCCACCCACGGCCTGAAGGCGAGCTTCAGAGACCCGCCGATGGAGAACTTCATAGCGCCGTAGATCAACTCGGGTGCCTCCTGTGTGCTGTCGGACCGACCTTAGAGCATCCGGTGCCGCGCTCCACGGCCCCGGCCGGTGACGGCCCTGGTCGGTGTCGGTCCGGTCGCGTACGGTGAAGTAATCCTTCTGCACTCCCCCTTTCGCTCCCCTTTCGAGCCTCACGAACAGGAGACCCCGGTGCCGGTCCTTCCTGGAGCCGAGCCGTTCCGCCACGAGGGCGGAGAGGTCGGCGTCCTCCTCTGTCACGGATTCACCGGTTCCCCGCAGTCGCTGCGTCCCTGGGCCGACCATCTGGCGGCGCGCGGGCTCACGGTCTCGCTGCCGCTGCTGCCCGGACACGGCACGCGCTGGCAGGACATGCAGCTGACCGGCTGGCAGGACTGGTACGCGGAGGTGGACCGGGAGCTGCGGGCGCTGCTGGAGCGGTGCGAGCAGGTCTTCGTGTGCGGTCTGTCCATGGGCGGCGCGCTGTCGTTGCGGCTCGCGGCGAAGCACGGCGACGCCGTCCGGGGTCTGGTGCTGGTCAACCCGGCCAACAAGGTGCACGGCCTGTCGGCGTACGCGCTGCCGGTCGCCCGCCACCTGGTGCGGACGACCAAGGGGCTGGTGAGCGACATCGCCCTGGAGGGGTCCCGCGAGGTGGGCTACGACCGGGTGCCGCTGCACGCGGCGCACTCGGTGCGGAATTTCTTCCGGCTGGTGGACGCCGAGCTGCCCCAGGTGACCCAGCCCGTCCTGCTGCTGCACAGCCCGCAGGACCATGTCGTGCCGCCCGCCGACACCGCGCGGATCCTGAGCCGGATCTCCTCGACGGACGTCGAGGAGATCCTCCTGGAACAGAGCTACCACGTCGCGACGTTGGACCACGATGCGGAGCGGATCTTCGACGAGAGCTACTCGTTCATCGGCCGCCTCGCTCCGAGCGTCGGAAAGAAGGGGAGCACGTCCGGTGGCTGAGCACGACGCGGAGCGCACAGGCAGCGAGGAGGAGCGCGAGCCGCTCCCCGCCGGGGGACCGGCCGTCCCCGACGAGGACGGCGGTGCGCCGGTGCCCGAGACCGCGCCCGCGGGGGCGGAGGGCGAGCGCCCGATCGACGAGGACGCCGCCTGGAAGGCGATCGTCGCCGGGTACGGGGAGGAGCCGCCGGATCCGCCGGGCGCCAGGCCCTTCCGGTCCGTCGAGGACCTCGCGCTCCCGGAGGACGACACCACCGCTCTGGACCCCGACAAGGGCATCGGCAAGCGGGCGCCCAAGCCGCCGGAGAAGCCGCTCGGGAGCTCGGTGGTCTTCGCCCCGGGCGTCGGCGGCCCGCGCGACTACGAGCCGGCGGAGCCCGCCGAGGGTGACATCGACGACGACGGCGGCGAAGGGCACTTCGTGCCGCCGGAGCCGCCGCCGCTGCCGGAGGCCGACGTCACGGCGAAGTTCGCCTGGCTCGCGGTGGTCGGCGGCCCTCTCCTGCTGCTGCTCGCGGTGCTGCTCCAGTGGGAGATGACCTGGTGGCTGACCACGGTCTGTGTCGGCGGTTTCCTGGGCGGTTTCGTGACGCTGGTGGCGCGGATGGAGCACGACGACGAGGACGGCGACGACCCCGGCCGCGGCGCGGTGGTCTGACCGGGCCCCTTGCGGGGTGCGGGTCCCCTGCGGGGTGCGGGTCCCCTGCGGGGGGCGGTGCCTTGTCCTGATGCGGCGCCTGGTCGTGGTTGCCCCTTGCCGGGGCGGAGGGTTCCGTCCTCAAACGCCGGACGGGCTTGATTGGTGCGGCTTGCCCCGCGGGGTGGGCGCCTGCCCGGTGGGTGGGGGTCCGGGGTCCCTCCGGGGCGTCTCCTCAAACGACGAACGTTCCGCGGGTACGCAGCGGACCCGGGTCGATGTTCGTCGTCCTGCGGGGACTCCCCTGCACGCCCCCGAACCCGGCCGCCTGGCGTCTGCGACGGTCATCGGGGCCGGCGTGCAGACGCGAGCGAAGCGGGTGGGGGCGTGCAGGGCAGTCCCCGCAGAAAATGGCGTACGACCCGGGTCCCATTTCGTCATCGGGTGCACACGCCATTTTTGAGGAGTCTGCCCGGAGGGCCCCCACCCCCACCCACCAGGCAGAAGCGCCCCGCAGGGGACCCTGCGGGGGACCCGCGCAAATCCAGCCCGTCCGGCGATTGAGGACGGAACCCCGCCACCCCGCGGAGGACCCGCAGCGATCAAGCCCGTCCGGCGATCGAGGACGCAACCCCGCCACCCCGCGAGGGACCCGGCACGCGCAGTGCGGCCAGCACCGGCAGGTGGTCGCTCGCCGCCAGCAGGTCGGCCTCGTGCACTCCGGGCAGCCCGGCCGGCACCCCGCAGCCGAGCACCTCGATGCCGCCGGTCGCGAAGACGGCGTCGATCCGCCTGCGCGGGTCGTGCTGCGGGAAGGTGTGCTCACCGCCCCGGGGCCGTACCGCCCAGCAGTCCTGGAGCCGCCGGGCGAGCAGCCGGAAGGCGCGCCCGCTCGGTACGTCGTTGAGGTCACCGGCCACGACCACGTGGTCCACGCCCATCGCCTCCACGCTCTCCAGCAGCCGCTCCGCCTGGGCGCGGCGCTCCGCTCGGTCGAGGCTCAGATGGCAGCTCAGCACGCCGATCCGGGTGCCGGCGATCCGGACCACCGCGGTGGCGAAGCCCCTGCGGTGCAGTCCCGGGGTGAGCGGCAGCAGGATGTCCTCGGTGCGCTCCACCGTGGCGCGCAGCGAGCAGAGCAGCAGGGGCCCGGCCGCGGTGGCTCCGCCGCCGAGGACGACCAGGTCGCTGGTCGCGGCGAGCCGGGCGGCGCGCTTTCGCCAGCGGAAGAAGCGCGGGGCCTCCTGGACGAGGACCAGGTCGGGCGCGCAGGCGCTGATGACGCGGGCGAGTGCCTCGCAGTCGTCGCGCATCGAGCGGACGTTGTAGCTGAGCACTCTGACGACGGCCGAGCCGTCCTGCTCGGTACGGGAGTCGGGCAGCGACATCATGGCCATGCGGTTCACGATACGGCGGACGCCCGCCGCTCCCCGAGGGGGCGCGACGGGCGTCCGGTGTGTCCGTATCCGGTCGGATCAGCCCTGCCGGGCCAGGTCCGCCGCACCCACGAGTCCGGCCTTGCCGCCCAGTTGGGCCGCGAGCACCTGGGCGTGCGGGCGCCACTCGCCGCCGATCAGCCAGCGCCGGAACGACTTGCGGATCGGGTCGAGGACCAGTTCGCCCTCGTCCGAGACGCCGCCGCCGACGATGAAGGCGGACGGGTCGAAGAGCGAGGCGAGGTCGGCCAGGCCGGCGCCGGCCCAGCGGGCCAGTTCGCGGAACGAGTCGACGGCCACGGGGCAGCCCTGCCGGGCGGCCTCGCTGATGTGCTTGCCCTCGATGCCCTCGACCGTGCCGTCGCCGAGCGCGAGCAGGATCGTGGCGTTCTCCGGGGTGGCGTTGGCGCGCTGCTTCGCGTACCGGACGAGCGCCCGGCCGGAGGCGTACTGCTCCCAGCAGCCCTGGCTGCCGCAGCCGCAGAGGAGCCCGTCCGGAACGACCCGGATGTGGCCGAACTCGGCGGCCACGCCGAAGCGTCCGCGGCGCAGCTTGTTGCCGATGATGATGCCGCCGCCGAGGCCCGTGCCCAGCGTGATGCAGATGACGTCCTCGTGGCCCTGGCCGGCGCCGAACCGGTATTCGCCCCAGGCCGCCGCGTTGGCGTCGTTCTCCACCACCACCGGGAGGCCGACGCGCTGCTCGACCTTGTCCTTCAGCGGTTCGTGCCGCCAGTTGATGTTCGGCGCGAACAGCACCGTGGCCCGCTTGTCGTCGACGTATCCGGCCGCGCCGATACCGACCGCCTCGACCGGGTGCCCCTCGCTCGCGCCGGACACCGCCGCCGCGATGGCGTCCACGATGCCTTCGGCCGTCGGCGGGGTCGGCACCTTGAAGGTCGAGAGGATGTGGCCCTCTTCGTCGACCACTCCAGCTGCGATCTTCGTGCCGCCGATATCGACGCCGATGGTGAGTCCCATGAATCCCTCAGTTTCGGTCGAGCCCCGCTGAGCCAACCGTACCCGAGGCCGGGCCCCGCCCTGTCGTCGCCGGTCAGTCCAGGTCGATGTGTTCGCCTGCGCCGGGCCCCTCGTCACGGGGGTCGGTGGGGCCGTCGGCCTTCTTTTCCGTGCCCGCGGGGTCCCCCGCACCCTGGGTCCAGCGGCGTTCCTGGCCCTCGACCGCAGAGCGGTAGGCGGCGAGGAGTTCGCTGCCGGCGGCGGCGATGTGATCGAAAACGTCCGGATTACGTTCGATGACGGGCTCGACGGCGGACTTCGCCTGCTTGATGACCTGCTGAACGGCACCCTGGGCCGCCACTCCGAACAGCGGGGTCTGGAGGGACCCGAGCTTGTCGGCCACGGCGTCGACCAGCTTGCGCAGCTCCTCGGCGGCGGAGCCGGGCGGCGGGCCGTACTCGGCGCGGCGGCGGGCCTTCTCGGCGGCGAGGTCCTCGGCGCAGGCCTGTGCCCACGCATCGTCGTCGGCGGGACGATCGGTGGCTTCGCTCATGGCGGACTCCTGCGACGTGGTGGGCCGGGGGCCCGGCATCCGGAACCCCTACCGACGACGGTACCTGAACGGTGGTACGCCGTTCAGCTCGCGCGCGGCCACAGCGCGGGGTCCGGCGTGAAGCGCACCCGCAGCACCCCGTCCGTGAGGGCCGCGCCGGAGACGGTGCAGCGGGTGAGCGCGGACTCCAGGGGCACGATGCGGTGGAACGGGCCGACGGTGAGGAGCAGTTCGCTCCCCCGCCGGACCAGCTGGAGGTCCTTCTTGACGGCGCCGGGCAGGCGCAGGCACCAGACGAGTATGCCGTCGGCGCCGTCCTGCCCTTCGGGGGCCGCGGCCTCCTCGATCCACCAGGGGTCGTCGGCGCGGCCCCCCTCCCGGCTGTCCGGGGACAGGTCCGGCGCGTCGTCCGGGACGGCGAGGGCGGTGAGGTCGTCGGGGCCCTGGGGGTCCCGGCCGAGGTGGGGCACCCGCAGCGGCGGGGCGTCGGCCGCCCCTTCCGCGTGCCAGTGGTCGAGGCACTTCTCCTGCTGCGCGGCGAGCGCGGCGAACCAGGGGTCGGACGAGTGCCGGGGCAGGACCCGGTTGGCCACCAGCGCGTCGACCCGCAGACCGTGCAGGGCGAGCCCCGTGCGGGCGGCGCGCAGGGCGTCCTCGGCGGCGGGGCCCGGTTCGGCGACCAGCCGGAGGGTGGTCGCGCGGTCCTCGATCAGCGCCTGGACCCGCGCCAGCTCGGCGTCGCGCCGGGCGGCGGCCTCGTACAGCCGCTGGGCGGGCATGGGCACCCCGGCGAGGTGCGCGAGCATGGGGCGCAGGGCGCGGGCGGCCTGGCGTTCCTGGGGCAGCAGCCGGCGCAGGTAGCGGCGCAGTTGTCCGGGCAGGGCCAGCAGGGCGAGGGCCTCGCGCAGGGGCGGCAGGTCGACGACGAGGAGGTCGTAGCCGTCGCGGGACCAGTCGCCCTGTGCGGCGCGGCGCAGGGAGTGCAGCAGGGCGAGTTCGGCACTGCCGGGGAGTTCGGTGAGCTCCTCGCCCTCCATGCGGTTGCCGCCGAGGAGGTCGAGCACGCCGGACAACTGGTCCTGGAGGGTGAGGAGTTCGCTGCGGAAGTGCGCGCCTGAGTCGATCCGGGCGGACCACAGCGCACCGGTCACCCGGGTGGGCTCGGTGGCCGTCGGGAAACCGGGTACGGCGTCGGCGGAGATCAGCAGCGTACGGGCGCCGCCGCGGGCGCCGGCCAGCGCGGTGGCCGCCGCGACGGTGGTACGGCCGGCGCCGCCGAGGCCGGTGACCAGGACCGTACGCACCGGATCAGGCCTGCGGGGCGGACTCGACGCGCTTCTTGAGACCGGCCAGGGCGCGGTCGATGATGACCTTCTCGGCCTTGCGCTTGATCATGCCGAGCATCGGGATCTTGACGTCGACGGTCAGCCGGTAGGTGACCTCGGTGCGGTCGCCGTCACCGAGCGGCGCCAGGGCGTAGGAGCCGTCGATGGCGCGCAGCATCTGGGACTTGACCAGGGTCCAGCTGACCTCGTAGTCGCCGGTCCAGGTGTAGGCGAGGGTGTGGTCGTCCTTGATCGCCCCGGCGTCCAGGACGAGGCGGACCTTCTCGGCGCGGCCGCGGTCGTCGGTGCCGAGCACCTCTGCCTCCTTGACCTCGCCGGTCCACTCCGGGTAGCGGTCGAAGTCGGCGATCACACCCATGACGTCGGCCGGCGCCGCCTCGATCGTGATGCTCGAGCTGGTGTGTTCAGCCATCGCTGTGGCCCTCCAGTGCGGTGTACCGGTCGGTCGGCAGAGGCCTGCCGCCAGAAGGCTATCGCGTGTGCGCGGCGCCTCGTCCCAGGGACCGGGCGGTTCGGGCGGGGCGTGGGGTCACCATTCCAGCGCCCAGGGGCGGCCGGTCGAGGCGAAGTGGCCGACGTTCACGCACTCCGTGGGGCCGATCCGCATCCGGCGGGCCAGCGGCTGGTGGACGTGGCCGAACAGGGAGTAACGGGGGCGGGTGCGGCGGATGGCGTCGAGCAGCGCCCGGCTGCCGCGCTCGAAGCGGCGGGCCACGGTGTCGTAGGTCAGCTCCGGGACCTCGGGCGGGATGTGCGTGCACAGCACGTCGACCGGGCCGACCGCCTCGATCTTGGCGGCGTACTCCTCGTCGCTGATCTCGTACGGGGTGCGCATGGGGGTCCGCAGGCCGCCGCCGACGAAGCCGAAGACGCGGCCGCCGATCTCGACCCGGTCGCCGTCCAGGACGGTGGTGCCGGGCCCCGCGTATTCGGGCCACAGGCCGGGGATGTCGACATTGCCGTAGGTGGCGTACGTCGGGGTGGGCAGCGCGGCGAACATCTCGGCGTACTGCTTGCGCACCGCGGAGACGATCGCGGCGTTGCGGTCCATCCCCGCCCACAGCCCCCGGCCGAAGTCCCGGGCCTCCTCGAAGCGGCGTTCGGTGCGCAGGGCGACGATCCGGTCGGCGTTCTCGACGCCGAAGAGATCGGGGAAGATGCCGCGCGAGTGGTCGGCGTAGTCGAGGAAGAGCACCAGGTCACCGAGGCAGACGAGGGCGTCGGCGCCGTCCCCGGCCCGGGCCAGCGCCTCGGTGTTCCCGTGCACGTCGCTGACCACGTGGACGCGGGTGCGCCGTCCGGTCGGGGCGCCCTGGCTGTTCGGTCCTGCTCGCATGACGATCACCCTAGGACTCCGGTGCCCACGTGGGTAGGGGCGGCCGGACCTGCGGTTACCTTCGGGGGCGCGACGGGGTGCACTACTGTGCGGATGAGGACGAGCGAGATGTGTGACGCATAAGACATCTGGCCTGAACCCCCTATCCGTAACCGAGTACCGGTGGGTAACGTCCGGGCAGTCCAGTCGTGCTCACCCCACTGAGCACCCCCCGTCTTGGACCGCAGCCGGTGCGTCACACAGAGCCGTGGCACCGGAGCCCGATGAGGAGCAGCAGTCTTGCGCGAGTTCAGCCTTCCGGCCCTGTACGAGGTCCCCTCGGACGGCAACCTGACGGATCTCATCCGCCGCAATGCCGCTCAGCATGCCGATGTCGCGGTGATGAGCCGCAAAGTGGCGGGAGTCTGGACGGACGTCACCGCCACCCAGTTCCTGGCCGAGGTCAGAGCGGCCGCCAAGGGGCTGATCGCCGCCGGCGTCCAGCCCGGTGACCGGGTCGCCCTGATGTCCCGCACCCGCTACGAGTGGGTGCAGCTGGACTTCGCGATCTGGAGCGCGGGTGCCGTCACCGTGCCGGTGTACGAGACGAGCTCGGCCGAGCAGGTCCAGTGGATCCTCGGCGACTCGGGCGCGGTCGCGGTCCTCGTGGAGAGCGACGCCCACGCGGAGGCCGTGGCCTCGGTGCGCGACCGCCTGCCGGAGCTGCGCCACGTCTGGCAGATCGACAAGGGCGCGGTGGACGCGCTGCGGGCGGAGGGTGCGGCGGTCTCCGAGGAGACCGTGGACCTGCGCAGCGTGAGCGCCAAGGCCGACGATCCGGCCACCATCGTCTACACCTCGGGCACCACCGGCCGCCCCAAGGGCTGTGTGCTGACGCACCGCAGCTTCTTCGCGGAGTGCGGCAACGTGGTGGAGCGGCTGAAGCCGCTGTTCCGTACCGGCGAGTGCTCCGTGCTGCTCTTCCTGCCCACCGCGCACGTCTTCGGCCGCCTGGTCGAGGTCGCCTCCGTGATGGCGCCGATCAAGCTCGGCTGCGTACCGGACATCAAGAACCTCACCGATGAGCTGGCCTCGTTCCGGCCCACCCTCATCCTCGGGGTGCCGCGGGTCTTCGAGAAGGTCTACAACTCGGCCCGCGCCAAGGCGCAGGCCGACGGCAAGGGCAAGATCTTCGACAAGGCCGCGACCACGGCGATCGCCTACAGCCGGGCGCTGGCCACCCCGCAGGGCCCCTCCCTCGGCCTGAAGTTCAAGCACAAGGTCTTCGACCGGCTGGTCTTCAGCAAGCTGCGGGCGGTGCTCGGCGGACGCGGCGAGTACGCGATCTCCGGCGGCGCGCCGCTGGGCGAGCGGCTGGGCCACTTCTACCGCGGCATCGGCTTCACCGTCCTGGAGGGCTACGGCCTGACCGAGTCGTGTGCGGCCACCGCCTTCAACCCGTGGGACCGTCAGAAGATCGGCACGGTCGGCCAGCCGCTGCCCGGCTCCGTCGTGCGGATCGCCGACGACGGGGAGGTGCTGCTGCACGGCGAGCACCTGTTCTCGGGCTACTGGAACAACGACGCGGCGACGGCCGAGGCGCTGGCCGACGGCTGGTTCCACACCGGTGACATCGGGACGCTGGACGAGGACGGCTACCTCGCGATCACCGGCCGCAAGAAGGAGATCATCGTCACGGCGGGCGGCAAGAACGTCGCTCCGGCCGTCATCGAGGACCGCATCCGCGGGCACGCCCTGGTGGCGGAGTGCATGGTGGTCGGCGACGGCCGCCCGTTCGTGGGCGCGCTGGTCACGCTGGACGAGGAGTTTCTGGGCCACTGGGCCGAGGAACACGGCAAGCCCGTCGGCTCGACCGCCCTGTCGCTGCGCGAGGACCCGGAGCTGCTGGCGGAGGTTCAGCGCGCGATCGACGACGGCAACGCGGCCGTGTCCAAGGCCGAGTCGGTGCGCAAGTTCCGCGTCCTGGCCGCCCAGTTCACCGAGGAGGCGGGTCACATCACGCCCTCGCTGAAGCTGAAGCGGAACGTGGTGGCGAAGGACTTCGCCGACGAGGTGGAGTCGATCTACCGCGCCTGATCCGGTTGACGCGTGCGCGGGGGCCCGCACCCGGTTCGGGTGCGGGCCCCCGCGGCGCTCAGAGCAACGCCTTCAGCCGCTCCGCCAGCAGGTCCCAGCGCCACTTCTCCTCGACCCAGGCCCGGCCCCGCTCCCCCATCCGCTGCCGCAGCTCCGCGTCGCCGAGCAGTGCGGCGATCCGCTCCGCCGACTCCTCGGCCGAGCCGCCCCGCACCACCCACCCGGTGTCGCCGTCGAGCACGGCGTCCGGGGCTCCGCCGGAGTCGCCCGCCACGACCGGCAGCCCGGTCGCCGACGCCTCCAGGTAGACGATCCCGAGGCCCTCCACGTCGAGGCCGCCGCGCCGGGTGCGGCACGGCATCGCGAAGACGTCGCCGGCCCCGTAGTGCGCGGGCAGTTCGTCCCACGGCACGGGACCGGTGAACCGCACGGAGTCCCGCACCCCGGTCTCCGCGGCCAGCTTCCTCAGTTCCCCCGCGTACGGCCCGCCCCCGACGATCAGCAGGACCGCGTCGGGCACCTCGGCCAGGATCGCCGGCATCGCGAGGATCAGGGTGTCCTGGCCCTTGCGGGGCACCAGCCGGGACACGCAGACGACGACCGGCCGGTCGGTGAGCCCGAGCCGGGCCCTGACGCGGTCCCCGCCGGAGTCCGGGTGGAAGGTCTTCTCGTCGACGCCGGGCGGGAGCTGGACCATGCGGCCGGCGGCGGCCGGGGTGAGGGCGGCGGCGATCCGGGAGCGGGTGTACTCGCCGAGGTAGGTGATCGTGTCCGTGCCCTCGCCGATCCGCCGCATCAGCTGACGGGACGCGGGCAGCTGGGCCCAGCCGGCCTCGTGCCCGTGGGTGGTGGCGACCAGGCGGCGGGCGCCGGCCCGGCGCAGCGCCGGCGCCATCAGGCCGAGCGGGGCGGCGGCGCCGAACCAGACGGACGAACAGCCGTGGGCGCGCAGCAGTTGGGCGGCACGCCGGGTCACCCGCGGGGTGGGCAGCAGCATCGTCGTACGGTCGCGGACCACGGTGAAGGGCTGCTCGGCGTCGAACGCGGCGGTCGCCGCCGCGCCCTCGGCGCCGCGCTTCCAGGTCGAGGCGTAGACGACGACCTGTTCCGGGTCCAGGCGAAGCGCCATGTTGTGCAGGAACGCCTGGATGCCACCGGGGCGGGGCGGGAAGTCATTGGTCACGATCAAGGTCTTGTCCATCGCCGCCGACAGTACCGGGCGGCCCTGCTTGATGGCTCCCGCACGGACCGGCCAGGCATCATGGCTCCTCGTACGACGAGTTCCTCGTACGACCGGGGAAACGGATGAGGGCGGTTCATGACGGGTTCGAGCGGCACACGGCCGGCAGCCTTCGCGGTATGGGCCCTCACCAGGTCCCTGCTCCTGCTCTGCGTCGTCAAGGTGATCACGCTGCCGGGCCCGGACGTGACGAGTGACGTGTCGGTGATCTACCACGGCTGGTACGACGTGCTCACGTCGGGCAGCTACCCGCGGTCCGACGTCACCTGGCAGTACCCGCCCCTCGCGGCGCTCGCGATCCTCTCCCCGGGCCTGCTGCCCTTCCTGGACTACGCGTCGGCCTTCTTCGTCCTGGCCTTCCTCTGCGACGCGCTGGTGCTGGGCCTGCTGCTGTACGCGGGCCGGGGAGCCGCCCGGCGGACGGCGGGGGCCTGGGTGTGGGTGGCGGGGGTGCCGCTGCTCGGCACGACCGCGTACGCCCGCTACGACGTGATGGTGACGGCCGTCGCCGTGGCGGCGCTGCTGGCGGGGGTCCGCCATCCACGGGTGCTGGGGGCGCTGGCGGCGTTCGGGACGCTGCTGAAGGTGTGGCCGCTGCTGCTGCTCGCCGGTACGGCCCGTGGCCGCCGCACCCGCCTGGCGTGGACGACGGCGGCCGGGGTGGCGCTCGGGCTGCTGGTGCTGTGCGTCGCGGCGGCGCCCGGCGCGCTGGCGTTCCTCGGCTTCCAGCGGGACCGGGGCACCGAGGTCGAGTCGCTGGGGGCGCTGGTCTTCCACGTGGCGCGGCAGTTCGGGTGGCAGGGCCGGGTGGAGCTGCACTACGGCTCGCTGGAGTTCCTGGGGCCGCACGTGCCGCTGGTGAGCACGCTCGCGCTGGGGCTCAGCGTGGTCGCGTTCGGCTGGCTGCTGGTGTGGCGGCTGCGGGCCCGCACGTTCGGGGTGAGCACGACGGCGGACGCGGCGTTCACCGCGGTGCTGCTGTTCACCACCACGAGCCGGGTGATCAGCCCGCAGTACATGCTGTGGCTGGTCGGTCTGGCCGCGGTCTGCCTGGTCTTCCGGGAGAGCCGGATGGCCTGGCCCGCGGCATGCGTGCTGGTCGCGACCGGGGTGACCCAGCTGGAGTTCCCGCTCGGCTTCGGCCATGTGGTGAGCAGCGACGCGACGGGGGTGACCCTGATGTTCGTGCGCAACGGGCTGCTGGTCGCGGCGTCCCTGCTCGCGTGCGCGCGGCTGTGGCGGGACACGGTGCGCGGCCCGTCCGCCGATCGGCCGGCCCGGGTGGCCGTGGGAACGGCCTCCGCGTCCGCGCTCAGCCGAGCCGGCTCTCCAGATACTCCCGCCAGCGCACCGTGAAGTCCTGCGGAGTGGTGCCGAGCACCTCGTGCAGGGCCTGCTCCACCGCCCCGTCCCGCCCGGAGTGCCCCCCGACGGCCCGGTAGAAGGCGAACAGCTTCGCCTCGCCCCAGCGGTCGGCGATGAGCTCGCAGGCCAGCCAGCCGCCCTCGTACGCCCTCGCCAGCCGGTCCGCGTCGCCGGCGAAGCCGAAGTCCTCGTCCGTGGGCAGTGCGGCGGGTACGTCGCCGCCGCGGACGGCGTCACCCAGTTCGGGGGCGATCTCGGTGGCGGTGCGCCCTCCGTCCCGGTAGGCGGCCCAGTCCGCGAAGCCCTCGGAGAGCCAGGCGGGGGTGGCGGCGGAGGTGTCGGTGCGGGTGGCCACATGGGTGGTCTCGTGCGTGAGGACGACGCGCTGCCCGAAGGCGCCGAGCAGGGCGTACGCCTCCGGGTTGACGATCACCCGGTCGGCCGGCGCCTTCCCCGAGCCGCCGGTCTCGCCGGTCGTGACGGCCGCTATGCCCCGGTAGTTGGCGGCGGGTGATCCGAGCAGCTCCGCCATGTCCGTAACGGTGCCCGGCACCATCACCACCACGCGCCCCGCCCAGTGCTCCGGCCAGGCGGCGGAGACGTCGGGCACCGCCCGGTCGGCGGTGGCGGCGATCTCCTCCAGCTCGTCCCGGGACCGGCCGACCCCCAGCACCAGGCTGTACGCGCCGCGCACCACCTCGACGTCGCCCTGCTCCCAGAGCTGCCCGCCCCCGTCGCCGGCGGCCCGGTCGGCGGTGAGGTACCAGCGGCCGTCGGCCGGGTCGCGCTTGAGGTCCAGCACCCGGTCCACGGAGACCGGCGCGCTGTCGTAGCCCTCGATCCGGTACCCGAGCCGAACGTCGGCGGTGGCCCGGTCGGCCCCGTGTGCGTCGAGGTCCGTCACCCGGTACGTCCAGGTGCCGATCGGCACGTCGGCGAGATGGCCGAACTCCTTCCGCTGCGCGCTCCGCAGCGCGGTGGCGTCCGGGTCCACGACGGCGACGTAGGCGTCCTCGTCGTGGTGCAGCACGGCGGCGGCCCGGCGGTCCAGCGTGGCGCGGACCTCGCGGCCGGTGGTGTCGGGGGCCTGGGCGGCCGGGGCCGTGCAGGCGGCCGCGCACAGCAGCGCGGCGAGCACGGCGCCCGCCGCCCGCCGCCGTCCGCCGCGTGTCCGCCCCGCGGTACGTCCCTGATCAGCCACATGACCGAGGGTAAGGGTCAGACCCGGGTGACCGAGGAGACGGGCATCATGCCGACGGGGTCGTAGCGGACCGGGGCACCGGGGTACGGCGCGTGGATGACCTGGCCGTTGCCGACGTACATCCCCACGTGGCTGGCGTCCGCGCGGTAGGTGACGAGGTCGCCGGGGCGGGCCTCCGACAGCGGCACGGTGCGGCCGGCGTACCGCTGGGCCTGCGAGGTCCGGGGCAGGCTGACCCCGGCCTGGGCGTACGCCCACTGCATCAGCCCGGAGCAGTCGAACCCGGAGGGCCCGTTCGCGCCCCAGACGTAGGGGCGGCCCAGCGCCCGCTGAACGGCCAGGACGGCCGCTGCCGCCCGGGCCGAGCCCGCGGGCAGACCGGCCACCGGCCCGGCCCCGCCGTAGCGGCCGGAGCGCGAGCCCCGCTCGAAACCGGCCCGCTCGGCGCCGGGCAGCTCCCTCAGCAGTTGCCTGGCCTGGCTGAGCTTGCGCTCGACGGTGCGTTTGTGGCGGCTGACGGCCGCGCGGTTGCGCTCCAGGGCGGCGAGCGAGCGGGCGGCCTCCGCACGGGTCTGGGCGAGGGCCTGCTGAGCCTTGCGGAGGCCGGTCAGGGCGGCGGCCCGGCGGTCGCGCACCCGGTCCAGGGTGGCGGCGCGGTCGAGGTAGCTGTCGGGATCGGAGGAGAGCAGCAGCACGAGCGCGGGGTCCACGCCGCCCGCCCGGTACTGCTCACGGGCGGCCGAGCCGATCTCCGTCCGCATCCGGTTGATGCGCTCCTGGCCCCGGGCGGCCCGGTCCTGGGCCCGGCTCACCTCGGCGCGCAGCCGTCCGACCTTCTCGTCCGCCTCGTTGTAGTGCTCGGTCGCCTGCTCGGCCTCGGTGAAGAGGCGGTCGAGCCGGGCTCCGGGGGTCTGGGGTGTGTCCTGGGGCTCGGCGTGCGCGGTGACCGCGCCGAGCGTGGTCGCGGCGGTCGCCGCCGCAGCCGACGCGATCGTCACCCGGACGCTCCGGCTCACGCCGGGCTGTGTGGAACGGCGATGGGACCCCACAGGACGCCGCACTCCCTTCCGCTGACAGGCAGACGCGCGCAGCCCCTGCCACCCGGGCGGGCGGACCGACGCACGGGAGCTGCACAGCAGGCAGACAGTAGTCGCGTGATCACGGAGCGGACAAAGACGGCGCCGGCCGGACAGGGGGCACACACAGTGACGCCCCGCCGGTGACCTGTGGTCTCCGGCGGGGCGGCTGTCAGTGCGGGGCGTGGGAATTCGCCCGTTCGGGCGCGGTCAGATGCGGACCGCGCCGTAGAAGCTGCCGATGGTGCTCATCGACTCGTAGCGGACGTAGGCGCCCGAGTGCGGGGCGTGCAGCACGGTGTTGTTGCCCGCGTAGATGCCCACGTGCTGGTTGCCGTTGAAGAAGACCAGGTCGCCCGGCTTCAGCTGGCTCTGCCCGATCCGCGTGCCCTGGTTGATCTGGGTGTACGTGGTGCGGGTGATGTTGGCGCCTGCCTGGGCGTAGGCCCACATGGTCAGGCCCGAGCAGTCGTAGGAACCGGGGCCGGCCTGGCCGGGGGAATACGGCTTGCCGATCTGGGTGGCGGCGGCCTGGAGCGCGGCCGCGCCCAGTCCGGAGGCGGGGACCTCGTTGCCGAGGTCGACCCGGTCGCCGGCGGAGCGGCTGGCGCGGATGTCGTCCTGGCGCATCTTGTCGCGCTCGGCCTGGGTGAGGGTGTTGAGCAGTTCGCGCGCTTGGGCGAGCTTGGCCTGCTGCTTCTTCTTCTTCTCGCCCAGCGTCTTGCGGACGTCCGCCAGGTCGCTCAGCTTGTCCTGGGCCTCCTTGCGCTCCTGCGCGAGGGACCGCTGCTTCTCCTGGACCTTCGCCAGCGATTCGGCCTGCTTGGCCGTCAGCTGGTCGAGCGCGGAGGCCTGGTCGAGGAAGCTGTCCGGGTCCGAGGCGAGGAAGAGCTGCACGGAGGGGTCGATGCCTCCGGAGCGGTACTGCGCGGCTGCGAGGGAACCCAGGCCGGAGCGGAGGTTGTTGAGCTCCTGCTGACCGCGGGCCACCTTGTCCTGGAGCGCGCCGATCTGCTTCTCGAGCTTCTCCTGCTTCTCCTTGGCCAGGCTGTGCTGCTCGGTCGCCTGCTCCGCCTCGTGGTAGAGCTTGTCGACCTTCTCCTTGACCTCGCTCTTGGTCGGCTTGGGGTCGGCGTGCGCGGCCTGGGAGGTCAGGGCCACGGCAGCGGCGGCGGTCGCGGTGAGCACGGTCACGCGAGTGCGGCTCGGACGCTTGGGACGACGATGGGACCCCACGAAGGCGAGCTCCTTCTTCCTCGAGCCGCCTACCGGGCTATGGGGGAGATGAATCCCCAGCTCCGTGCACGTCACGGCCTCGGCGGTTCCTTCACTGCCACCCCGGGTGGGTGATCAACCGTGCGAAGGTTCGAGGCCCGACCTTAGTGACCATCTTGTGATCAGTTCAAATCCTCACAGGAAAAATCTCGTCCCAGGAGGCACTTCGTTACTCACATCACACAGGGTGTAGCGGTGACTTGACGGTCCGTTCCCTGATTTCCGGCAAGTCACACCAACCCGCTCTAGACGCGCGAAAGCCGCTTCAGGAGCAAGACGGACGCGACGGGCCGGGCGCCCGCCTTCGCCACTCCGTCGGCCACTTCACGGTCGGTGGAGACCACCACGACGGGCCGACCGGGCGGTTCTGCACGCGCGAGTTGCCGGATGACCTCGTCCGCCGTGACACCCGGCTTGCTGAACAGCACCCGTACGCCTCGCGGCGGCGCGAGCAGCACCGGAGCCGCCAGTTCGGCCCCGTCGAAGACACACGTCATCTCGGCGCCCGTCTGGGCCGCGAGCACCGACAGACCGCCCAGCAGCCGCAGCCGCTGCTTCTCCAGCGGCATCTGCGGATAGCCGGTCTTGGTGACGTTGTAGCCGTCCACGATCAGATGGGCCTGCGGCAGCGCCAGCAGCTGGTCGAGCAGCGCCGGGTCGGTCTCCGAAAGGGCCCTGGCGGCAATGTCCTTGGGCGACATGCGTCCTGGCTCGACGGCGTCCACGCTGTCCGCGGGACGCATCGAGGAGGGCGGCAGCGCCAGCTCGCGTCGCAACCCGCCGGCCGCTTCGAGCACCGTGTCGAGCAGCAGCCGCAGCCGCATGTCCTCGACCGAGCGTCCTTCCCTGGCGGCCCTGCGGCCCGCCTCCACGGACGCCTCCGCCTCGCTGAGCCGCGTCCGCAGCCGGCGGGTCTCGCTCTCGGCCGCGGACACCTGGGCGGCCGTCTCGGCCCGCAGGGCATCGCTCTCGGCCTTGTAGCGGCGCAGCGCCGCCTCGCCGCGCTTCACCTCGTTGGCCGCGCTGCGCAGTTTGCGCTGGAGGGAGTCGGCCTCCTTGCGGGCGGCGTCCAGCTCGGCGCGGAGCCGTTCGGTCTCGTTCTTCGTGTGGGCGCGGGCCCGGGTGAGTTCCTCGCGCAGCCGTTCCAGTTCGAGCCGGATCTCCTCGTCGGCCCGCTCGGCGCCGGCCCGCTCGGCCTCCTCGCCGGCGGCGGCGACCAGCTTGACCCAGCCGGCCGGGCGCAGCACGTAGGCAGCGGCGGCCACGTCGACGGGATCGGCGGCGGCGGGCGCGGACCCCGCCACCAGCGCGGCGGCCAGCTCCGGCTGGGTCTCCTTCAGCCGTTCACCGATGCGCCGGCGGAAGGACGCGTCGCCCTCCAGCGCGGCCGCCATCGCGTTCCCCGCGAACTTGGCACGCCGGCTCGGCGTGAAGCGGGCGTACTGTCGGAGCTGGGACGGGAGTTCGGTGACCGTGAGGCCGCCGAACGCGTCCGAGACCAGCGCGACGACCCGACGCCGCACACCTTCGGGCAGCGGGCGGTCGAGCGCCTCCACGGCGTCGTCGGCCCCGTCGGCCGACGTGGCGCCGCCAGCGGGCTGCTCCACCATCCGTCACCTCATTTTTATGTCCGCACGGCCCCGTCAGGAGTCGGCACCCGGCCTGTCGACTAGTTCGATCTGGTCCACCGCGTTGCACCAACGACAGCGCACCGACTCGATGGTCTCACTGACCACCTCGCGTTCCTCGACGCTGGACTCACCGGCCAGGTCGAGGTGGACGTACTCGACGACCTTGGACGAACGCGTCACGTCGAACCTCGTCAGGTTTCCGCAGAGCGTGCAGCGCCAGCGGGTCCCGTCGGTCGGCTGGGGAACCGTCGTCATCGTTGTGTCCTCTTATCTCGAGCGTGAGCTGCCGGACAAGGATCTCGCGGTGCACCGTCGAACTGCGGATGTCCTCTCGTAACCCTACGGCCTCGGCGCTTCCCACCGGCACGGCGAGGCACTCTGTCCCGTTCCCTCCGCTTGCGTCATGCTCTGTTCATGATCGATCGGCGGGCTGCGGCCGGCAGAATCGTACGGGCGGCCACCTCGGGCGGGCCGCCGGTGACGTACACCCTCATCGCCCTGTGCTGCGTGGTCTTCGTGATCAGCCCGCTCTCGGGGTTCAATCCGGTCTACGGCACCGCGGACACCCTGCTCGCCGCCCAGGCCGGGTACTTCGAGCGGTGGGGCGTGATCCCGAGCGAACTGTGGGACGGCTCGGCGCACGCCGTGCTCACCCCGCTCACCGCGCTGTTCGTGCACGGCAGCTGGCTGCATCTGCTCGGCAACATACTGTTCCTGTACGTGTTCGGGGCGATGGCCGAGGAACGCATGGGCCACATCGAATTCGCGCTCTTCTACCTCGGCTGCGGCTATCTGGCCCTGCTCGCCTACGCGGCCGCGCACTCCGCCTCCGACCAGACGCTGGTCGGCGCGTCGGGGGCCATCTCGGCGGTCCTGGGAGCCTTCCTCTACCTCTTCCCCCGGGCCCGGGTCACCAGCCTGTTCCCGTTCCTGCTGTTCCTGCCGCTGCGCTTTCCCGCCTGGATCGTGCTGGTGTTCTGGTTCGTCCTGCAGTGGCTGGCGGCCGAGGGGGCGGGCAGCGGTCCCGGCGTGGCCTACCTCGCCCACGTGGTCGGCTTCGCCACCGGGTTCCTGTACGCCTGGGGGCGCTACCGGCGTGAGACTAGAGTGAAGTCTCCAGCCACGGCCACAGAGGGAGAAAGCCAGCCGTGATCACCGCGATCGTGCTCATCAAAACCAGCGTGGACCGGATTCCGGAGATCGCCGAGGCCATCGCCGCGCTGGACAGTGTCAGCGAGGTCTTCTCGGTCACCGGCACGTACGACCTGATCGCCATGGTCCGGGTGTCCAGGCACGACGACCTCGCCGACGTCATCCCCGGCCGGATCAGCAAGATCCCGGGTGTCGAGGGAACCGACACCCACGTGGCGTTCCGTACGTACTCGCAGCACGACCTGGAGGCGGCCTTCGCCATCGGCCTGGACGCGTAGTCGGCTCAGCACGTCCGGCCGGGTACGGACCGCGGTCCGTACCCGGCCGAACCGGCTGAGGGGCTCAGATCTGGGTGGCCGCGCCCCGGTCCGGGACGCAACGGCCGCCCTCGGTGCGGTACTTCCACTGGGCACCCTCGCTGACGAGCTCCTTGACCGCCCCCAGGAAGCGCTCGATGTGCTCGTCCGGCGTGCCGGCGCCGAAGCTGACCCGGATCGCGTTGAGGGACTTCTGGCCCGGCTCCGCCTCGGGCGCGCCGCACTCGCCGACGTCCTGCGGGTCGCTGCCGAGCAGGGTGCGCACGAGCGGGTGGGCGCAGAAGAGTCCGTCACGGACCCCGATGCCGTACTCGGCCGAGAGCGCCGCGGCGAAGTGCGAGCTGTTCCAGCCCTCGACCACGAAGGAGATGACGCCCACCCGCGGGGCGTCGTCGCCGAACAGCGAGAGCACCTTGACCTCGGGGACCTCGGCGAGTCCGGCGCGGACCGCGGCGACGAGCCGCTGTTCCCGGGCGACGAGGCTGTCGAACCCGGCCTCGGTCAGCGCCTTGCAGGCGGAGGCGATGGAGTAGACGCCGATCACGTTCGGCGAGCCGGCCTCGTGACGGGCGGCGGTGGTGTGCCATTCGACGTCCACCCCGCCGTCGGCCCGCCGGGCCACCTGGCGGGAGGCGCCGCCGCCGGCCAGGTAGGGCTCGGCCTCGCGCAGCCAGTCGGAGCGGCCGGCGAGGACGCCCGAGCCGAACGGCGCGTACAGCTTGTGCCCGGAGAAGGCGACCCAGTCGACGTCCAGCGCGGCGATGTCGACGGGGTGGTGCGGGGCGAGCTGGGCGGCGTCCAGCACGATGCGGGCACCGTGGGCGTGGGCGGCGGCGGCGAGCTCCTTGACCGGCCACAGCTCGCCGGTGACGTTGGAGGCGCCGGTGACGCAGACCAGCGCGGGCCCGTAGGGCTCGCGGTCGGCGAGCGCCCGCTCCAGCGTCTGGACGGCCTGGGCCGGGGTGCGCGGGGCGTTCAGGTACGTCACGCGGGCGTCGCGCCAGGGCAGCAGCGAGGCGTGGTGCTCGGTCTCGAAGACGAACACCTGGCAGTCGGCGGGCAGGGCGGCGGCGAGCAGGTTGAGCGAGTCGGTGGTCGAACGGGTGAAGACCACCTGGTCCTCGGCACGGCAGCCGAGGAACTCCGCGACGGTCTCGCGGCTGGACTCGAAGAGGTCCGTGGAGAGCTGCGAGAGGTAGCCGGCACCCCGGTGGACGCTGCCGTAGTACGGCGCGTACGCGGCCACGTCGTCCCACACCCGCTGCAGCGCCGGGGCGCTGGCGGCGTAGTCCAGCGCGGCGTACGTGACCTCACCGCCGGTGACCAGCGGAACCGTTACATCCTTGCCCAGAACCGGCAGGGGGGAACAAATCGACTGGTCGGTGGCAGCAGTGAGGACAGACATGACGAACTCCCGTAACAGGCAGGCGAATTCCGCGTGCCTGCGGATACGCGGCAGCACGGAGGGAAGAAGAGGGTGTGCGGAGAAGGGCCGAAAAGCCCTATCGCATTCGCGTGCTCACAAGAGGCTCCCTGAGGACCAGGACCCCACGGGTGGACATCTCACGATGTCGAGGGGTCCGCGCTTGCCGCAGACCTCGCTGCCTGCGGCCTGGTCTTCACCCGGGGCACCCCGCCACGGACGGAGGGTTGCCGGACAGCGGGCCGGGGCCGTAGTCGCTGTCACTCATGACCTGCGCAGCATCTTGCCATACGTGCGCGAACGCGCAAGGCGCAGTCCATGATCTGGACTGCGCCCCGCCTCGTGTTCCGTGCGCTCCGGGACGGCCGGACGACCGGTCAGGGCCGTACGGCAGCCGCTCAGGCGTTGCTGGCCACGACCCATCTCTCCAGCGCCCGGCCTGCCGCGCCCGAGTCGATGGACTCGGCGGCCTTCGCGATGCCCGCGGTGAGCTGCTCGGCGAGCGTGCCCTCCCCCGGGTCCAGCGCGACGAGCGCCGCCGCCGAGTTGAGCAGGACGGCGTCCCGGACGGGGCCCGTCTCCCCGGCCAGCAGCCGGCGGGCCACATCGGCGTTGTACGAGGCGTCGGCCCCCCGCAGCGCGTCCACCGGCACCAGGTCGAGGCCCACGTCGCGCGGGTCGAAGGCCTCCTCGCGCACCGCCCCGTTCCTCGCGATCCAGACCCGGGAGGTCGCGGTGGTGGTCAGCTCGTCCAGACCGTCGTCGCCCCGGAAGACCAGCGCGGAGTTGCCGCGCTCGGCGAGGACGCCCGCGACGATGGGCGCCATCCGCAGATCGGCGACACCGATCGCCTGCGAACGCACCTTGGCCGGATTGGTGAGCGGACCGAGGATGTTGAACGTGGTCGGCGCGCCGAGCTCCGACCGGGCCTTCGCCGCGTACCTCAGGGCGGGGTGGAACTTCACGGCGAAGCAGAAGGTGATGCCCGCCTCCTCGGCGACCTCGACGACGCGCTGCGGGGACAGTTCCAGGTTGACACCGAGCTTGCCGAGGACGTCGGAGGAGCCGCTGGCCGACGACGAGGCGCGGTTGCCGTGCTTGACGACCTTGGCGCCGGTCCCCGCCACGACGATCGCCGACATGGTGGAGATGTTGACCGTCTTGGCCATGTCGCCGCCGGTGCCCACGATGTCGACCGTGCGGCCGGGGACGTGGATGGTCGTGGCGTGCTCGTACATCGCGCGGACCAGGCCGGAGACCTCCGTGACGGTCTCGCCCTTGGCGCGCAGCGCCACCGCGAACCCGGCGATCTGCACATCGGTCGCCTCGCCGCTCATGATGCGGTCCATCGCCCAGGCGGTGTCGTCCGCGGTCAGGTCCTGGCCGCGCAGCAGGGGGGTCAGCACGCCGGGCCAGGTACGAGCCGCCACGCTGTCGCCGCCGTCCGGGGTCACAACGTTCATGGTCCGCTCCTGGGTCCACAGCCGATAAAGGGATGGGGCCACCCTATCGAGCCTCCGTGGACAGCGAAGAGCCCCGTCCATCGAATGGACGGGGCTCCTGCTGTGGCGATCAGTTCAGGTGATCAGTGGTGGCCGTGGCCGCTGGTGATCTCCTTGTACTCCTCGGCGGTGGGCTTGGCGATCTGGTTGTTCTCGCCGTAGTACGCCTTGCTGAGCCTGGCCCGCAGCTTCTGCACCGGGGACACCTTGCGCTCGACGCCGTTCTCGTCGACCGTCGGGCCGATCTCGACCGGCTTGTACTGCTCGTGCGCGGTGAGCGTGTGCAGCTGCTCCGGCCCGAGCGGCTCGTGGACCTCGACGAACTCACCGTGCGGCAGGCGCTTGATGAGACCGGACTCGCGTCCGTGCAGCACCTTCTCCTTGTCGCGGCGCTGAAGGCCGAGGCAGATCCGCCGGGTGACGATGAACGCCAGGACGGGTCCGACGAAGAAGGCGATGCGGACGAACCAGCTGATCGCGTTGAGCGACAGGTGGAAGTGCGTCGCCCAGATGTCGTTGCCGCCGCCGATGAGCATGACGAAGTAGATCGTCACCCAGGCGACGCCGAGCGCCGTGCGGGTCGGGGCGTTGCGCGGCTTGTCCAGGATGTGGTGTTCGCGCTTGTCCCCGGTGATCCAGGACTCGATGAACGGGTACAGCGCCAGCGCGGCGAGGATCACGCCGAACAGGACCAGCGGGATGAGCACGCCCAGGACCAGCGTGTGGCCCCAGAGGTTGATCTCCCAGCCCGGCATCACACGGACGAAGCCTTCGGCGAAGCCCATGTACCAGTCCGGCTGGGCGCCCGTGGACACCTGGTCGGGCCGGTACGGGCCGATCGCCCAGATCGGGTTGATGGAGGCGATGGCCGCGATGATCGCGATGAAGCCGAAGACCAGGAAGAAGAAGCCGCCGGCCTTGGCCATGTACACCGGCAGCAGGGGCATGCCGACGACGTTGTTGTTCGTGCGTCCGGGACCCGCGAACTGCGTGTGCTTGTGGTAGAAGACCAGGATCAGGTGGCCGACCAGCAGCCCGAGCATGATGCCCGGCAGCAGCAGGATGTGGATCGAGTAGAACCGGGCGACGATGTCGCCGCCGGGGAACTCCCCGCCGAACAGGAACATCGAGATGTACGTGCCGACGACGGGCATCGACAGGATCGCGCCCTGGGTGAAGCGCACACCCGTACCGGACAGCAGGTCGTCGGGCAGCGAGTAGCCGGTGAAGCCGGTGAACATGCCGAGCACGAACAGCAGGAAGCCGAAGAGCCAGTTGATCTCGCGCGGCTTGCGGTACGCACCGGTGAAGAACACCCGGAACATGTGCACGAACATGCCGGCGAGGAAGATCACCGCTGCCCAGTGGTGGATCTGCCGGACCAGCAGACCACCGCGGACGTCGAAGCTGATGTCCAGCGTCGAGGCGTAGGCCTCGGACATCCGGATGCCCTGCATGGGCTCGTACGGGCCGTGGTAGACGACCTCGTTCATGCTCGGGTGGAAGAACAGCGTCAGGTACACACCCGTGAGGATGATGATGATGAAGCTGTAGAGGCAGATCTCCCCGAGCATGAAGGACCAGTGGTCCGGGAAGATCTTCCGCATGTTGGACTTGGCGAGGGAGTAGATCCCCAGCCGCCCGTCCGCCCAGTCGGCGACCCGCTCACCTGCGGGTGCCTTGCGGTTCGTGTCGGTCGCAGTACTCATCCGCGCTCCCAGAATGCAGGACCGACGGGCTCTTCGAAGTCACCGAGCGCCTCGAGGTTGCCCTCGCTGTTCACACCGATCCGCAGCTGCGGAAGGGCGTGACCGGCCGGACCGAAGATGACGCGGGCGCCGTCGGAGAGGTCGAAGGTTGACTGGTGGCACGGGCAGAGCACGTGGTGCGTCTGCTGCTCGTACAGGCTGATCGGGCAGCCGACGTGGGTGCAGATCTTGGAGAAGGCCACGATTCCCTCGTGGGCCCACTCGCGCTCGCGCTTGTCCTTGATGTTGTCCGGCTCGATGCGGATGATCATCAGCGCGGCCTTGGCGATCTGCGTCTGGAAGTCGTGCGCGTCCTCCTCCAGGCCCTCGGGCATGGCGAAGGTGAGCGAACCGACGACGACGTCCTCGGGACGCAGCGGCTCCATGGTGTTCATGTTGACCAGCTGCTTGCCCTTGGCCCACAGGGTGTTGCGGAGCTTCTTCTCCGGCAGCGGACCCAGGTCACGCAGCAGCACGACGCCGGAGAGCGGCACCAGGGCCAGCGCGCCGAACATGGTGTTGCGGATCAGCTTGCGCCGTCCCAGCACGGACTCCTCGGCACCGGCCTTGAAGTCGGCGAGGACCTTGGCCTTCACCTCGGGCGCGGCTTCGATGGGGTGCCGCTCGTCGGCGACCTCGACGTCGGACATCAGGGTGCGCGCCCAGTGGACGGCACCCGCGCCGATCAGGAAGAGCGCCAGGCCCAGGGTCAGACCCAGGGAGAAGTTGAGCGCGCTGACATGACCGAACGGGAAGATGAAGACGATCTTGTCGACCGGGAAGATGACGTAGGAGGCGATGAAGCCGACCGTCGCCAGCATGGACAGCGTGAACATGAACGCGACCGCGCGTTCGGACCGGTTGGCGGCCCGCTCGTCGATGTCCTGGATGCGCGGCTTGTGGGCCGGCAGCCCCGGGTCGGCGAACGGATCGTGCGCCTTGTCTACCGCGTCGTGCGCGGGGCCCTGCTCTGCGGGCAGGTTCTCTTCTGGCATCTCTTGGCTACTCATGACTTCTTGGCCTTAGCGGTGTGGGCCGCGACCCATACGGCAACTGCGATCAGACCACCCAGTCCGAAGATCCAGCCGAACAGGCCCTCGCTGACCGGACCCAGGCCGCCGAGGCTGAGGCCGCCGGGGGACTCGGACTCGGAGCCGTTCACGGTCTTGACGTACGCGATGATGTCCCGCTTCTGCTGCTCGGGCATCGTCGAGTCGGGGAAGGACGGCATGCTCTGCGGGCCGGTCTGCATGGCCTCGTAGATGTGCTTCGGGTCCACGCCTTCGAGGCTGGGGGCGTACTTGCCGTTCGTCAGGGCACCGCCCTCACCCGTGAAGTTGTGACACTGGGCGCAGTTGGTGCGGAACAGGTCGCCGCCCTTGGCGACGTCCGCGCCCTCGGGGCTGACCTGGCTCTTGGTCGGGACGATCGGACCGGCGCCGAGCGACGCGACGTACGCCGCGAGCTGGTCGATCTCGGCCTGGGTGTAGATGACCTTCTTCTTCGGTACCTGCGCGCCCGGCTGCTGGGCCGGCATACGGCCGGTACCGACCTGGAAGTCGACGGCGGCGGAGCCCACGCCGGCCAGGCTCGGCCCGTCGGTGGAGCCCTGACCGCCGGTTCCGTGGCAGCTGGCGCAACCGACGGAGTACAGCTTCTTGCCCTCGTCGATGGCGAGGGACTGGGCGGTGTCGTCGGCCTGCGCCTTACTCGCGGGCGCAAACGCGGCGTACAGCCCCCCAGTAGCCGCAAGCGCGAGGAGTAGTACGACGACCGCCGCCAACGGATGGCGTCGTCGTGCGGAGAGCTTTTTCACGGATTACCCCGGTGTCAGGATCTTCTGCGTCGATGATGTGGGTCGGGTACGAGCCCGGTTACTTGATCATGTAGATCGTGGCGAACAGGCCGATCCACACGACATCGACGAAGTGCCAGTAATAGGACACGACGATGGCAGCGGTCGCCTGCTCATGGGTGAACCTCTTGGCCGCGTACGTCCTGCCCAGAACGAGCAGGAAGGCGATGAGACCGCCTGTCACGTGCAGACCGTGGAAGCCGGTGGTCAGGTAGAACACCGAGCCGTACGGATCCGAGGACAGCGAGAGGCCGTCCTTCTTCACCAGCTCCGTGTACTCGAAGACCTGGCCTCCGATGAAGATCGAACCCATCACGAAAGTGATCACGAACCAGGCACGGAGCTTCTTCACATCGCCCCGCTCCGCGGCGAAGACGCCGAGCTGGCAGGTGAGTGAGGAGAGCACCAGGATGGTGGTGTTCGTCGCCGAGAACGGGAAGTTCAGGGCTGACGCCATTTCCTTCCAGTGCTCCGGTCCGGTCACCGATCGCAGGGTGAAGTACATCGCGAAGAGGGCCGCGAAGAACATCAGCTCGGAACTCAACCAGATGATGGTTCCGACGCTGGTGAGGTTCGGCCGATTGACCGACGGGTGCGCGTGCCCGGTTTCTACTGTCGTTGCTGTCGCCACGACCGACATTATGTCGGTCGCTTATCCCGCCCTCACTCCGGGGGGTGCCGTTCGGTGTGTCAGAGGGGTGTGTCCTCCCCGAACGGCCCAAGGATCGGGCGTCCCGGGCGGTGCTGACAGGCTGTCGGGCGGAGTACGATCCGCGCATCGGTTCATGCCCCGACAGCCCCGAAGACACAGATGTCACGGAGGAACAATGCAGCCGACCGCCACGGTCCTGGTCTACAGCGACAACGCGCACACCCGTGAGCAGGTGAGGCTGGCGGCCGGGCGCAGGCCTGCGGCGGACGTGCCGCAGGTGGAGTTCCTGGAGTGCGCCACCCTGCCCGCCGTCCTGGACGCGCTGGACCACGGGGGCGTCGACGTCTGCGTGTTGGACGGCGAGACGGCGCCCGCGGGCGGCATGGGTGTCTGCCGGCAGATCAAGGACGAGATCTTCCGCTGCCCGCCGGTGCTGCTGCTGATGGGCCGCCCCCAGGACGCCTGGCTGGCCACGTGGAGCCGCGCGGACGCCGCGGTGACGCTTCCGGTCGAGCCGGTCGAGTTCGCGGACGCCCTGGCCGCCCTGCTGCGCAGCAGGCTGTCCGTGGGGGCCTGAGGCCCCGCCTTCCCGCGGTCGCTCCGGGGGGCGGCGCACACCGCCGTCAGACCCCGGGGCGCAGCCGCGCCGTCCGGACCGTGTCGACGCGGTCGGGCGTGGTGTCGTTGCTCAGCGCGCTGCCCTTCTGCCACTTGGCCCAGGACAGGTTCCAGTCGCCGTAGCCGTTGTCGAACGGCGTCATGGTCTCGCCCTCGCTGCCGACGACCGTGACGATGTCACCCTCGCGGACGGTGTTGAAGAACCACTCTGCCTCGCTGGTGCTCATGCCGGTGCAGCCGTGGCTGACGTTCGCGTAGCCCTGTGATCCGGTGGACCACGGGGCCGCGTGGACGTACTCGCCGCTCCAGGTGACGCGCGTGGCGTAGTAGACCGGCAGGTCGTACGAGTCCTCCGAGCCCTCCGCGATGCCGATGGACTCCCCGCGCATACGTACGTAGTACTCCTTGCCCAGCACGACCTTGACGCCGTTGCGGGTGGAGAAACCGGGCTTGCCGGTGGTCACCGGAATGGTGTTGATCACTTCTCCGTTGCGCTTGACCGTCATCGAGTGCTCCGAGGCGTCGGTGATGGCCTCGATGCGGTCCCCGGTGGTGAGCTTCAACGCCTTCGTCGGAGCCCCGTACAGCGCGCCGGCCACCTTGATGCCCGTCAGCTCGCTGCTGACCTCGATGGTGGCCTTGGCCGGCCAGTAGTCCCGCGGCCGGTAGTGCAGCGTCTTGTCGTCGACCCAGTACCAGGAGCCGGTCACGGCGGGCGTGGAGCGCACCTTCAGGGCGCGCTCCACGGTGGCGCGGGCGGCCTTGTTGGCGACCGGGGCGCTGAGTACCGCCGTGACGGGCTGTCCGACGCCGTAGGTGCCCGCCTGCGGGCCGAAGGTGACGTTCAGCAGCTTCTGGGCCGCCGCGGTCTCGAAGGAGAGCGTACGGCTGCCTGGAGCGCCGTCGTCGTCCTCCATCCTGACCTTGACGGTGTACCGGGTGCCCGCGGCGAGCGGGGCGGTGGAGTGCCAGCGGTGTCCGTCGGCGGCGAGCTCGCCCGCCAGGTGGCGCCCTTCGGCGTCCACGGCGGTCACGTCGGTGATCCGGCCGTCGTCACCGTCGACGCTGACTTCGAGGGGCTTGTCCGGATCGGCCTTCTCGCCGCCGCCCGGGGCGTTGGAGGAGATCTCGTCCGCCGCGTCGTACGGCTGAGCCGAGAGCGGATGACCGTCGGACTCCCCGCAGGCGGTCGCCCCCGCGGCCACGGTCGCGGCCAGCAGGGCGCAGCTCAGGACGGGACGGATACGCGGCGTGTGGTTCATGAACCCACGCTAAGAAGATTCATCCGTTTCAGCGCGCCGGGTGACTGCAAACGGGGGGCCCGCACTTCTCGTGGAAGTGCGGGCCCCCCGTCGGTGGAGCGGTGTCACGGGTGGAGCGGTGTCACTGGGTGCGGTTCTCACCGCGGTAGTACTCGAAGACCCAGCCGAACAGACCGATCAGAAGGATCGGGGCCGAGAAGTAGAGCAGCCACCAGCCGAAGACGACTCCCATGAAGCCGAACGCGCCGCCGATCGCCAGCGCGAGCGGCTGCCAGCTGTGCGGGGAGAAGAACCCCACCTCGCCGGCCTCGTCCGCCACGTCGGCTTCCTTGTTGTCCTGCGCCAGCGCGTCGACCCGCCGGGCCGTGAAGGCCAGGTAGAAGCCGATCATGACGCTCAGGCCGAAGGCCAGGACGAGCGCGGTGGTGCCGACCGGCTCCCTGGACCACACGCCGTACGTGATGGCCATGACGAGGATGAACAGCGCCAGACCGAGGAACATCTTGCCCTGGATCTTCACTTGCCCGCCTCCTTGCCACCGGCGAGGGCCTTGTCACCCTCGGAGAGGTGATCCAGCTGCTCGAGCGCCGCGATCTCCGGGTGGTGCAGGTCGAACGCCGGGGATTCGGAACGGATCCGGGGCAGCGTGAGGAAGTTGTGCCGCGGCGGCGGGCAGGAGGTCGCCCACTCCAGCGAACGGCCGTAACCCCACGGGTCGTCGACCTCGACCTTCTTGCCGTACTTGGCGGTCTTCCACACGTTGTAGAAGAACGGCAGGATCGACAGGCCGAGCAGGAACGAGGAGATCGTCGAGATCGTGTTCAGCGCGGTGAAACCGTCCGCGGCGAGGTAGTCCGCGTAACGACGCGGCATGCCCTCCGCACCCAGCCAGTGCTGCACCAGGAACGTGCCGTGGAAGCCGATGAACAGCGTCCAGAAGGTGATCTTCCCGAGCCGCTCGTCCAGCATCTTGCCCGTGAACTTCGGCCACCAGAAGTGGAAACCGGAGAACATCGCGAACACCACGGTGCCGAAGACGACGTAGTGGAAGTGCGCGACCACGAAGTACGAGTCCGAGACGTGGAAGTCCATCGGCGGTGAGGCCAGGATGACGCCGGTCAGACCGCCGAAGGTGAAGGTGATCAGGAAGCCGATCGCCCAGAGCATCGGTGTCTCGAAGGACAGCGAGCCCTTCCACATCGTGCCGATCCAGTTGAAGAACTTCACCCCGGTGGGCACCGCGATGAGGAACGTCATGAAGGAGAAGAACGGCAGGAGCACGCCGCCGGTGACGTACATGTGGTGCGCCCACACGGTCACGGAGAGGCCGGCGATGGAAATCGTCGCGGCCACGAGGCCGATGTAACCGAACATCGGCTTGCGGCTGAACACCGGGATCACTTCGGAAATGATCCCGAAGAAGGGCAAGGCGATGATGTACACCTCTGGATGCCCGAAGAACCAGAAGAGGTGTTGCCAGAGCAATGCCCCGCCGTTGGACGCGTCGAAGACGTGCGCACCGAATTTACGGTCCGCCTCCAGCGCGAAGAGCGCCGCCGCCAGCACCGGGAAGGCCAGCAGGACCAGCACACCGGTCAGCAGGACGTTCCAGACGAAGATCGGCATGCGGAACATCGTCATGCCGGGGGCGCGCATGCAGATGATCGTGGTGATGAAGTTGACCGAACCGAGGATCGTGCCGAAGCCGGAGAAGGCCAGACCCATGATCCACATGTCGGCGCCGACGCCCGGCGAACGGACCGCGTCCGACAGCGGGGAGTAGGCGAACCAGCCGAAGTCGGCCGCGCCCTGCGGGGTGATGAAGCCGGCCACCGCGATGATCGAGCCGAAGAGGTACAGCCAGTACGCGAACATGTTCAGCCGCGGGAACGCCACGTCGGGCGCGCCGATCTGCAGCGGCATGATCCAGTTGGCGAACCCGGCGAACAGCGGCGTCGCGAACATCAGCAGCATGATCGTGCCGTGCATCGTGAACGCCTGGTTGAACTGCTCGTTCGACATGATCTGCGTGCCGGGACGGGCCAGCTCGGCGCGCATGAAGAGCGCCATCAGTCCGCCGATGCAGAAGAACGCGAACGACGTGACCAGGTACATCGTGCCGATCGTCTTGTGGTCAGTGGTGGTCAGCCACTTGATGACGACGTTTCCCGGCTGCTTGCGCCGGACCGGCAGCTCATCCTCGTACGAGTCGTCTGCTGCCGCGGCACCCTGAGATTCATTGAGGATGCTCACAGTTTGTTCGTCTCCGCATTCCTGGCCGGGTCAGTCTGCTCGATACCGGCCGGCACGTAGCCCGTCTGGCCCTTCTTCGCCAGCTCCTTCAGGTGCGCCTGGTAGCGCTCCGGGGAGACGACCTTGACGTTGAAGAGCATCCGGGAGTGGTCGACGCCGCAGAGTTCGGCGCACTTGCCCATGAAGGTGCCCTCCTGGTTGGGAGTCACCTCGAAGGCGTTGGTGTGGCCCGGAATGACGTCCTGCTTCATGAGGAACGGCACCACCCAGAAGGAGTGGATGACGTCACGCGAAGTCAGGATGAAGCGGACCTTCTCACCCTTGGGCAGCCACAGGGTCGGGCCGGGGTTGCCGTTCTGCGGGTTCCGGGTTCCCGGGACGCCGACGTCGTAGACGCCGTTCGCGTTCGCGGGGAAGTCCTTGCGGAACCTGTCCGGGATGGCGTCGAGCTCCTTGGGGACCTCGTTGCCCGTGGCGGCGGAGCCGCCCACGTTCTCGATGTAGTTGAAGCCCCAGCTCCACTGGTAGCCGACCACGTTGATGGTGTGGGCGGGCTTCGGGGAGAGCGTGAGGAGCTTCGTCTCGTCTCGCGCGGTGAAGTAGAACAACACCGAGACGATGATCAGAGGGACCACGGTGTACAGCGCCTCGATGGGCATGTTGTACCGGGTCTGCGGAGGTACCTCCACCTTGGTGCGGCTGCGCCGGTGGAAGATGACGCTCCACAGGATCAGGCCCCAGACCAGCACGCCCGTGGCGAGCGCTGCCGCCCACGAGCCCTGCCAGAGGGAAAGGATCCGTGGGGCCTCTTCCGTTACCGGCGTAGGCATACCAAGGCGGGGGAAGTCCTTGTATGTGCAACCGGTTGCGGTCGCCAGGATCAGGCCCGCAGTCAGCACCTGCGGCAGCTTCCGCCGCATCGGGCGCCGCGACGAGCGGTCGGAGCCGTTGGGACTCACGTAGCGCCTTCCCGAGAGTCTCGCCCGCACGGTCGGCGCGCCCGTCTCGCTGGTCGGTCGCCGGCCCTGTCGCGGGCAGGGGTTTGGATGTTTATGCGGACCAAACCCTACTGGACGCTATTTGGGGTCGCGCGGGGAGGGTGCCCAACGCGCCGCCCGACTCCCCGAAGGGGTGGAATCCTGCACTCCGGCCGCCATCTGACGCCCCCTCTCCCGGTCGTCCGGGCAGCCGGTCCCGGCCTGCGGCCGCGGCCGGGCTAGCGTGGCCGGGTGCCCTACTTCGACGCCGCGTCCGCCGCCCCCCTCCACCCCGTCGCCCGCCAGGCGCTGCTTGCCGCACTGGACGAGGGCTGGGCCGACCCGGCCCGCCTCCACCGCGAGGGGCGGCGTGCCCGGATGCTGCTGGACGCGGCCCGGGAGACGGCCGCCGAGGCCGTCGGCTGCCGTCCCGACGAGCTGACTTTCACCTCGTCGGGCACGCGCGCGGTCCACTCCGGAATTTCCGGCGCTCTCGCGGGGCGTCGGCGTGTCGGCCGCCATCTCGTGGTCTCGGCGGTCGAACACTCGTCGGTACTCCATGCGGCCGCCACCCACGAGAGCGCGGGCGGATCGTTCACCGAGGTCCCGGTGGAGGGTACGGGAGCGGTGAGCCCGCGGACCTACGCGGGCGCGCTGCGCGAGGACACCGCTCTGGCCTGCCTGCAGACCGCCAACCACGAGGTGGGCACCGAGCAGCCGGTGGCCGAGGTGGCCGAGCTCTGCCGGGCCGCCGGGGTGCCGCTGCTGGTGGACGCCGCCCAGTCACTCGGGTGGGGCCCGGTCCCGGCCGGCTGGTCGCTGCTGACGGCGAGCGCCCACAAGTGGGGCGGACCGGCCGGGGCCGGGTTCCTCGCGGTCCGCAAGGGCGTGCGGTTCGCGCCCCAAGGCCCCACGGACGAACGGGAGTCGGGGCGGGCCGCCGGCTTCGAGGACCTTCCGGCGATCGTGGCCGCGGCGGCGTCCCTGCGGGCGGTGCGGGCCGAGGCGGCCGCGGAGTCGGCGCGGCTGCGGGCCCTGGTCGACCGGATCCGGAGCCGGGTGCCGGAGCTGGTGCCCGATGTGGAGGTGGTCGGCGATCCGGTGCGGCGGCTGCCGCACCTGGTCACCTTCTCCTGTCTCTACGCCGACGGGGAGGCCCTGCTGCATGAGCTGGACCGGTCCGGCTTCTCCGTGTCGTCCGGTTCGTCCTGCACGAGCAGCACGCTGACCCCGAGCCACGTGCTCAAGGCGATGGGGGTGCTCTCGGAGGGCAATGTCCGGGTGTCGCTTCCGGCGGGCACGTCGGACGAGGACGTCGACCGTTTCCTGGCGGTGCTGCCCGCGGCCGTGGCGGGCGTGCGGGAGAAGCTGGGAGCGCCCGCCGCCGGCACCCCCTCCCCCGCCCCGGCGTCCTCCCTGGTCGTCGACGCGCTCGGGAGGCGCTGCCCGATCCCCGTGATCGAGCTCGCAAAGGTGATCGGGGAGGTACCGGTGGGCGGCACGGTGACGGTCCTGTCCGACGACGAGGCGGCGCGCCTCGACATTCCGGCCTGGTGCGCGATGCGGGAGCAGGAGTACGTGGGCGAGCAGCCGGCGGAACGGGGCGTGGCCTATGTGGTCCGCCGGCTGTCCTGACCGGGCCCGCACGGCCGGCCGGCTGTCCCGACCGGGGGCGTGCGCCGGGACCGGGACGGACGGCGAGTCCGGCCCGGTCCGGGCGGCAGTGCCTCAGACGAGGTGCGCGCGCACCTCGGCGGCGGCCTCGTGGCCGTACGCCTTCGTGAAGCGGTCCATGAAGTGGTTGCGGTGCAGCGTGTACTCCTGGGTGCCCACGGTCTCGATGACCAGGGTGGCGAGCATGCAGCCGACCTGGGCGGCCCGCTCCAGGCCGACACCCCAGGCGAGACCGGAGAGGAACCCGGCCCGGAAGGCGTCGCCGACGCCGGTCGGGTCGGCCTTGACGTTCTCCTCCGGGCAGCCGACCTCGATCGTCTCCTCGCCCACGCGCTCGATCCGCACGCCCTGGGCGCCCAGCGTGGTGACCCGGTGTCCGACCTTGGCGAGGATCTCGGCGTCGGTCCAGCCGGTCTTGGACTCGATGAGCCCCTTCTCGTACTCGTTGGAGAAGAGGTACGTGGCGCCGTCGAGCAGTATGCGGATCTCGTCGCCGTCCATGCGCGCGATCTGCTGCGAGAAGTCCGCGGCGAACGGGATCCCGCGGGAGCGGCACTCCTCGGTGTGGCGGAGCATCCCCTCGGGGTCGTCGGCGCCGATGGAGACCAGGTCGAGGCCGCCCACGCGGTCGGCGACGGCCTTCAGCTCGATCAGGCGGGCCTCGCTCATGGCGCCCGTGTAGAAGGAGCCGATCTGGTTGTGGTCGGCGTCCGTCGTGCAGACGAAGCGGGCGGTGTGCAGGACCTCGGAGATCCGCACCGACCCGGTGTCGACGCCGTGCCGGTCGAGCCAGGCCCGGTACTCGTCGAAGTCGGAGCCCGCGGCGCCGACCAGGATCGGACGGGTGCCGAGCAGGCCCATGCCGAAGCAGATGTTGGCGGCGACCCCTCCCCGGCGCACGTCGAGGTTGTCGACCAGGAAGGAGAGCGAGACCGTGTGCAGCTGATCGGCGACCAGCTGGTCGGCGAATCGGCCGGGGAAGGTCATGAGGTGGTCGGTGGCGATGGAGCCGGTGACTGCGATACGCACGGGGAGGCTGCTCCTGCGGTGGTCGAGGGGAACGGTGACCGCGTTCCCGGGGCGGCGTGGTCAACGCTACCGGTTCGCGCAGTCGGGCGAAGGGGGAAAACTACCCGATAGTAGGGCTTTCCTCCTGGGGCAGGCGGTGCCTACGGTGCGGATATGTCGAACCACATCGCCCCGCGCGAGTCCGAGACCGGTCTGGCCGAGCTGCGCGGAGACTGCGCGCGGATGGCCCCGCACTGGGTGGTACCCGCGAAGACGGCCGCCGCCCCTGTGACGCCCTCGCTGATTCACGGCGTGACCGTGCCGCCCGCCTCGGCCCGGCTGATCGACGCGATGGCGGAGTACGGCGACTGAGCCGGCCGGGTGGCTCGTCGCACCGGCCGCACCAGGAGGGAACCGTGCGCGCCCGCGCCCCGTCCCAACCGTGTCCGCACCAGCGGACGGGCCTACGACGGTGAAGGAGCGAACCGGTGAGCACCGAGCGACCCGACAACGATGTGACCGGCCCCCGGCGGCGCTCGCCGCTCGCCGTGGCCTCGGTGGCGGCGGCCGTACTCCTGGCCGGTGGCGGCGGCGCGTACTGGGCGGCGACGGCGGCGGACGGCGGCAACGACAGCGCCGCGGAACGCGCCACCGGCACTCCCCCGCCGCTCTCCCTGGACGAGCCGGCGGGCGGCGCGGACACGCCCTCGCCCCGGCCCTCGGCCCCGACGCAGGGCATCGCTCCGGGTGAGCCCGATCCGCATGGCGGCCGGCTGGTCTACCGCGCGTCCGGCGCCCTGCCGGAGGGCCCGGGCAAGGCGGCCGTCCGGCGCGCCGTCGGCACCGTCCCGGCGTCCGACGTGGCCCGGCTGGCCGCGGCCCTGGGCGTGCCGGGCACCCCGCGGGCGGAGGGCACGTCCTGGAGCGTGGGCTCCGGCGGGGACGGCTCGGGGCCGGTGCTGCGGGTGACGAAGCAGGCGCCGGGGACCTGGACGTTCGCCCGGTACGGCTCCGGCGGCACGGACGACTGCGCGAAGGGCGCCTCCTGCGCGGGCAAGCCCGTGGCCCCGGGCGGCTCCGGCTCGCCGGTGAGCGAGAAGGCAGCGAAGGCCGCCGCTGTACCGGTACTGAAGGCGGCCGGCCAGGACGACGCCGCCCTCGACGCCCGCCAGTTGATGGGCTCGGTCCGGGTGGTCAACGCCGACCCGGTGGTGGGCGGGCTGCCCACGTACGGCTGGGCGACCGGCATTCAGGTCGGCCCCGACGGAGAAGTGGTCGGTGGCAGCGGGCAGTTGAAGGGCCTGGAGAAGGGCGCCGAGTATCCGGTGATCGGCGCGGACGACGCGCTGAAGCAGCTGAACGCCGCCCAGCCGCCGAGCGGCGGGGACATCGGGGGCTGTGCCACTCCCGCACCGCTGGAGGACGGCGCGAAGGGCCCCGGCATGAGCTGCGGCAAGCGGACCGGGGCGGAGCCGCCCACGACGACGGTGACGGTCGACAAGGCGACGTTCGGCCTGGCGGCCCGGTACGTGGACGGGAAGCAGCTGCTCGTGCCGTCCTGGCTCTTCACGGTCCGGCCGGGCGCCGGCGGTACGGGCGACACCGTCACGCAGGTCGCGGTGGATCCGGCGTACCTGACGAAGGACGGTCCCTCGGAGAAGACCCCGGACGGCGGTGGGACGACCGAGTCCGGCCGCACGGTCCAGTCGTACCGCACCGACGGGCGGACGCTCTCGGTGACGTTCTGGGGCGGCGTCTGCAGCACGTACGCGGCGAGCGCGAGCGAGGACGGCGGCGCGGTGCGGGTGTCCGTGACGGAGTCGAAGCCGGCCGCGGGCAAGGTCTGCATCATGATCGCCAAGGAGCTGACCCGTACGGTCACGCTGGACCAGCCGCTGGGCGAGCGGAACGTGGTCGACGCGGCGTCGGGGACCGTGGTTCCGCGCGGCTGAGACCACACCCGCACACGACGACGGCGGCGGCCCCGGATCTCCGATCCGGGGCCGCCGCCGTACTGTCGTGCCGCTACCGCTTCGCGCTCTAGCTGAAGGAGTCGCCGCAGGCGCAGGAACCCGTGGCGTTCGGGTTGTCGATCGTGAAGCCCTGCTTCTCGATGGTGTCGACGAAGTCGACGGAGGCGCCGCCCAGGTACGGGGCGCTCATCCGGTCCGTGACGACCTTGACGCCGTCGAAGTCCTTCACGACGTCACCGTCGAGCGAACGCTCGTCGAAGAAGAGCTGGTACCGCAGGCCCGAGCAGCCGCCGGGCTGGACGGCGACGCGCAGTGCCAGGTCGTCGCGGCCTTCCTGCTCCAGCAGGCCCTTGACCTTGGCTGCGGCGGCGTCGGACAGGAGGATGCCGTCGCTCACGGTGGTGGTCTCGTCCGATACGGACATCTGCTTCTCTCCCGGGTTGTACGGAGACTGCTTGCCGACGTTGCAACCGTCGGGACCGCGGATTCATTCCGGGCCGAGCGTTTGCCTGTTCCATTCATGCTCGCACACCGGCCCCCCGGGCGGATGCGTCACATCGACGCTATCGGCATCGTCAAAGTGACGTGAACCGGATATGATAGATAGCGTCAATTAGACGAAAAGGCTTTCTCCGCAGAGAAGAAAGGGTGCGTGACGTGACCACGGCCCACCCCGTCCAGGACCTCGATGTCCAGCCGACGCCCCTCGCGCTGCTCCTGCTCGGCCGCGACGCCGACCCCAGGAGCGAGCGGGGCGTCGAATGCCCCGGCGATCTGCCCTCCCCGTCCGACCCGGACCTGGTGGAGCGCGCCCGTGCGGCGAAGGAGAAGCTGGGGGAGAAGGTCTTCGTCCTCGGGCACCACTACCAGCGCGACGAGGTCATCCAGTTCGCGGACGTGACCGGTGACTCGTTCAAGCTCGCCCGGGACGCGGCGGCCCGGCCGGAGGCCGAGTACATCGTCTTCTGCGGCGTGCACTTCATGGCGGAGTCCGCGGACATCCTGACCACCGACGACCAGAAGGTCGTGCTGCCGGACCTCGCGGCGGGCTGTTCGATGGCCGACATGGCCACCGCCGAGCAGGTCGCCGAGTGCTGGGACGTGCTGACCGAGGCCGGCGTCGCCGAGCAGGTCGTGCCCGTCTCGTACATGAACTCCTCCGCCGACATCAAGGCCTTCACCGGCCGCCACGGCGGCACGATCTGCACCTCGTCCAACGCCCGGCGCGCCCTGGAGTGGGCCTTCGAGCAGGGCGAGAAGGTGCTGTTCCTCCCCGACCAGCACCTGGGCCGCAACACCGCCGTCCGGGACATGGGGATGACGCTGGAGGACTGCGTCCTCTACAACCCGCACAAGCCGAACGGCGGCCTCACCGCCGAGGAGCTCCGCGACGCGAAGATGATCCTGTGGCGCGGGCACTGCTCGGTGCACGGACGCTTCTCGGTGGAGTCCGTCGACGACGTGCGGGCGCGCATACCCGGTGTCAACGTGCTGGTGCACCCGGAGTGCAAGCACGAGGTCGTCGCGGCCGCGGACTACGTCGGCTCGACGGAGTACATCATCAAGGCGCTGGAGGCGGCCCCGGCCGGCTCGAAGTGGGCGATCGGCACCGAGCTGAACCTGGTGCGCCGCCTGGCCAACCGTTTCGCCGCGGAGGACAAGGAGATCGTCTTCCTCGACAAGACGGTCTGCTTCTGCTCGACGATGAACCGGATCGACCTGCCGCACCTGGTGTGGACGCTGGAGTCGCTGGCCGAGGGCAAGCTGGTCAACCGGATCGAGGTCGACCCGGAGACGGAGAAGTACGCGAAGCTGGCGCTGGAGCGGATGCTGGCGCTGCCGTAGAGGTACCGCTCAAGCACCCCGCACAGCCGAAGAGGCCTGCCCCACGCACGCGCGTGGAGCAGGCCTCTTCTGTCGTACCGGGCGGGTCAGGCCTTCGCGGGTTCCGGCTCCTCGGAGGAGGTCTCCTCCGCCCCGGCCGGGTCCGGGAGGCCGGCCTTCCGGGCCCGCTTCGCGGCCTTCTTCCTCGCGCGGCGCTCCTTGAAGAGCTCCACCATCGTGTACAGCGTCGGCACCAGGAGCAGTGTCAGCAGCGTCGAGCTGATCAGACCGCCGATGACCACGACGGCCAGGGGCTGCGAGATGAACCCGCCCTCGCCGGTGACGCCGAGCGCCATCGGGAGAAGGGCGAAGATCGTCGCCAGCGCCGTCATCAGGATCGGGCGCAGACGGTGGCGGCCGCCCTCGACGACCGCCTCGACGACGCCCATGCCCTGCTTGCGGTACTGGTTGATCAGGTCGATGAGCACGATCGCGTTGGTCACCACGATGCCGATCAGCATCAGCATGCCGATCATCGCCGGGACGCCCATCGGGGTGCCGGTGATGACGAGCAGGCCGATCGCGCCGGTCGCCGCGAACGGGATGGAGACCAGCAGGATCAGCGGCTGGATGAGCGACCGGAAGGTGGCGACCAGCAGCATGAAGACGATCGCGATGGCCGCCAGCATGGCCAGCCCCAGGTTCACGAAGGCGTCGTCCTGGTCCTGGGAGACGCCGCCGATGGTGGCGGTGGCACCGTCCGGGAGGTCCAGGGCGTTGATCTTCGACTGCAGCGAGGCGCTGACCGCGCCGGTGTTGTCACCGGTGGGCCTGGCCGTGATGGTCGCGGCGCGCTGGCCGTCGATCCGGGTCATCGAGACCGGTCCGGGGACCAGCTTCACCTCGGCGATCGTGCCGAGCGCGACCCCGCCGAGCCGGAGGTCCTTCAGCTCCTGCATGGTGGTGGCCGGGTGGGTGGACTTGATGACGACGTCGCGCTCGGTGTCGTCCATGATCGCCTTGCCGGAGGGGGTGCCCCGCACCGCTCCGGCGACGGCCGCGCCCAGTGTGGCCTGGGTGTAACCGGCGTCGGCGGCCTTGGCGTTGGCCTTGACCGAGATCCGCGGGATGCTCTGCGCCAGGTCACTCTGGACGTCGGTGACGTCCTTGAGTTCGGCGACCTCGGCGCGCACCTGCTCGGACGCCTTCTTCAGGGTGTCCGCGTCGGCCGACTTGACCACGACGCTCAGGTCCTGGCTGCCGAAGCCGTCGCCGGCGGCGATGGTGGTGTCGCCGATGCCGTCGAGCTCGCCCAGGGCCTTGTCGATGCGCTCCTGGGTGGCGTCGAAGTCGGCGGAGTCCTTCAGGGTGACCTGGTAGGAGGCCTGGTTGGCGCCCGTGCCGCCGCCGAAGGCGGCCATGAAGCCGGACGAGCCGACGGTGACCTGGTAGTCCTTGACGCCCTCGTCGTCGGCGAGGAGCTTCTCGACCTTCCTGGCCGCCTCGTCGGCGGCCGCCAGGCTGGTGCCCGGGGTCAGCTCCTGCTTGATGGACAGGACTTCCTGCTCGCCCTGGTCGAAGAAGTTGGTCTTCAGCAGCGGGGCCATGCCGAAGGTGCCGAACAGCACCGCCACGGCGATGACGACGCTGGTGATGCGGCGCCGGGTGGCGAAGCCCAGGACGGGCACGTAGATCCGCTGGAGCCTGCTGCGCGCTTCCTTCTCCTCGGCCTCGCGCCGGGCCTTGTCCGGGTCCTCGGCGCTGCCCTTGGGGGCGCGCAGGAACCAGTACGACAGGACGGGGACGACCGTCAGCGACACGAGGAGGGACGCCAGCAGGGCCGCGGTGACGGTCAGCGAGAACGAGCCGAAGAGCTCGCCGACCATGCCGCCGACCAGACCGATGGGCAGGAAGACGGCGACGGTGGTGAGGGTCGACGAGGTGACCGCGCCGGCCACCTCCTTCACCGCGGTGATGATCGCGGAGTGGCGCTCCTCGCCGTAGCCGAGGTGACGCTTGATGTTCTCCAGGACGACGATCGAGTCGTCGACGACCCGGCCGATAGCGATGGTCAGCGCGCCCAGGGTCAGCATGTTGAGCGACAGGTCGCGGGTCCAGAGCACGATCAGCGCGAGGACCACGGAGAGCGGGATGGAGACCGCGGTGACCAGGGTCGAGCGGAGGGAGGCCAGGAAGACCAGGATCACGATGACCGCGAAGAGCAGGCCGAGCGCGCCCTCGGTGGTCAGGCCCGAGATCGCCTTGGAGACGGCGGGGCCCTGGTCGGAGACGACGGTCAGCTCGGCGCCGGAGCCGAGGTCCTTGCGCAGGTCCGGGAGCTTGTCCCGCACGGCGTCCGAGATGGCGACGGCGCTGCCGTCCTTGTCCATCGTCGCCATGACGGCCAGGCTCGGCCTGCCGTTCGTACGGGTGAGGGAGACCGCGGTGGCGGGCTCCTGCTTCACCGTCGCGAGGTCACCGACGCGGACCGGCTTGCCGGGCTTGCCCGTCGCCGGGTCCTGGCCGGCGACCCGCAGGTCCTCGATCTCCTTCAGCGAGGTGAAGGCCCCGCCGACCTGGACGGTGCGGCTCTTGCCCGACTCGGAGAAGGAGCCGGCCGGGACGGTCGCGCCGCCGGCCTGGAGCGCCTGGGCGAGCGAGCCGCTGTTCAGTCCGGCCGCCGCGAGCTTCTTGTCGTCGGGGGTGACGGAGACCTGGAGGTCCCGCACACCGTCGACGGACACCTGGCCGACGCCGTCGATGTCCTCCAGCGCGGGGACGACGGTGCGGTCCAGCTGGTCGGCGAGCGCCTGCTGGTCCTTGTCGGAGGTGACGGCGAGGACGACGGTCGGGATGTCGTCCGTCGAACCGGCGATGACCTGCGGGTCGACGTCGTCGGGCAGCTGGATGCGGGCCCGGTTCACCGCCTGCTGGATGTCGGCGACGAGCTGCTTGGTGCCCTCGTCACCGAAGTCGAAGGACGCCATGATGACGGCGTTGCCCTCGCTGGCGGTCGACGTGATGCCGGTGACACCGTCGACGGACTTGATCGAATTCTCGAGCGGTTCGACGACCTGCTTCTCGACCACATCGGGGGACGCGCCCTGGTAGGGGGCGAGCACCGAGACCATCGGGAGTTCGATGGTGGGCAGCAACTGCTGCTTGAGCTGCGGGATCGCGATCGCTCCGAAGACGAGCGCGACGATCGAGATCAGCCCGATCAGGGCCCTTTGCGCGAGGCTGAATCTGGACAGCCAGGACATGGGTGAGGTCTCTCTTCTGTGGCTTACGCGGCAGGTGGGCGGGTAACACGGGGACAGACCCGGCCCAGCTATACGATCGCTCATCGCCACGACCGAAATCGTCGGTCCCAGGTCGCTTTCTTATGCCGCGCATACCGCAGGTGGAGTACGTCGCGGCTGCACCCTCACTCCACCCGTGGACGCACGAGGCCCGATTCGTACGCGATGACCACCAGTTGTGCCCGGTCCCGGGCGCCCAGCTTCGCCATCGCCCTGTTCACATGGGTCTTGACGGTGAGGGGGCTGACCACGAGGCGCTCGGCGATCTCGTCGTTGGAGAGCCCGCCCGCGACGAGCACGAGCACCTCGCGTTCCCTGGTGGTCAGGGCTTCCAGGCGCGCGGAGTACTCGGCGGCGCTCGGCCCCCCGTCGTCCGCGCTGCCGCCCTGCGCGAGGAACGTGGCGATCAGGCCCTTGGTCGCGGCGGGTGACAGCAGCGCCTCGCCGCCCGCGGCGATCCGGATGGCGTTGAGGAGCTCCTCCGGTTCCGCCCCCTTGCCGAGGAAGCCCGAGGCGCCGGCCCGCAGCGACTGCACCACGTACTCGTCCACCTCGAAGGTGGTGAGCATGACAACGCGCACGTCCGAGAGCTCCGGGTCGGCGCTGATCATCCGGGTCGCGGTGAGCCCGTCCGTGCCGGGCATCCGGATGTCCATCAGCACCACGTCGGCGCGGGCCGAGCGGGCCAGCTCCACCGCCTGCGCCCCGTCCGCGGCCTCGCCGACCACCTCCATGTCCGGCTCCGAGTCGACCAGCACCCGGAACGCGCTGCGCAGCAGCGCCTGGTCGTCCACGAGCAGCACCCTGATGGCCGGTGTCATGCGTTCTCCCCCGTCCGGCCCGCCGCGCCCGGCTGTTCCGGCTCCTGCGCCCGGGCCTTGAGGGGCAGGATCGCATGGACGCGGAAGCCGCCCCCGTAACGGGGCCCGGCGGTGAGGGTGCCGCCCAGAGCGGTGACCCGTTCCCGCATGCCGAGGAGGCCGTGGCCACCGCCGGCGAGGTCGCCGCCCGCGCGGTCGGCGGTGCCGCGGCCGTTGTCCAGCACCATGACCTCGGCCGTGGCCCCGACCCGTACGACGCTGACCTCGGCCTTCGCCCCGGGGCCCGCGTGCTTGCGCACATTGGTCAGCGCCTCCTGGATCACCCGGTACGCGGCCAGGTCCACGGCGGCCGGCAGCGGCGGGCCCTCCGCGGCGCAGGCCACCTCGACGGGCAGCCCGGCCCGCCGCACGGTCTCCACGAGTGCGTCGAGGACGGCGAGGCCCGGGGCGGGTTCGGTCGGCGCCGTCGGATCGCCGGACTGGCGCAGCAGCCCGACGGTGGCCCGCAGTTCGTTGAGCGCGGAGCGGCTCGCCTCCCGGACATGGGCGAGCGCCTCCTTGGCCTGGTCGGGGCGCTTGTCCATGACGTGGGCCGCCACCCCGGCCTGCACGTTGACCAGGGCGATGTGATGGGCGACGACATCGTGCAGGTCGCGGGCGATCCGCAGCCGCTCCTCCGCCACCCGGCGCCGGGCCTCCTCCTCGCGGGTCCGCTCGGCCCGTTCGGCGCGCTCCCTGATCGCGCCGACGAACGCGCGCCGGGAGCGGACCGCGTCCCCGGCCGCGCCCGCCATCCCGGTCCAGGCGAAGATCCCGAGGTTCTCCTGGCTGTACCAGGGGGCCGAGCCGAAGAACATCGCGGCCGCGGTGAGCACGGCCATGGTCAGCAGGCCGACCCGCCAGGTCGTCGGCCGGTCGGTGCGGGCGGCGACGGTGTAGAGCGCGATGACGGTGCTCATCACCACGGGGGCCGGCGGATCGATCGCCACCAGCTCGACGACGGCCAGCCCCCCGGTGGCGGCGAGCACGGCCATCGGACGGCGGCGCCGCCAGACCAGGGCGAGGGCGCCCAGCGCCATCAGCACGACGCTGCCGGGCGCGGGCGCGCGGGTGCCGAAGGTCGGCCCGTGGTGCGCGCCCGGATCGGCGAACGATCCGACGACCATGGCCACGTACACGGCCAGGGCGAGCGCGCCGTCCAGCGCGAGGGGATGGTCGCGCAGCCAGTTCCGCATGCGCAGAACCCCGGTTCCGAGGGTGGTCACGTCAAGCTACGTTACGGCGTGTCGCAGCGACCTCGGTGCGCGCGGGCGGCGGACCCGTAACGGGGAGCGGGCCGGCGCCCGGCGCGTACCAGCACCGTGCCCCGTGGGCCGGCGGGCCGGTCCACGGGGCACGAGGGTGCGGGGTGCTGGAGCTGCCGGCGGTCAGCCGGGGATCAGCCCGTCGTCACTGAGCATGGCGCGGACCTCTTCGAGGGTCGCGTCGGGCGACGGCAGGATCAGTTCGGACGGCTCCAGGGAGTCGTCCGGCAAGGGTGTGCCGAGTTCGCGCACCTTGGCGAGGAGCGCGTGGAGCGTGGAGCGAAAGCCGGGGCCGTCGCCGCTCTCCATTTCGGCGAGCAGTTCGTTGTCGAGCTTGTCGAGCTCGGCGAGATGGCTGTCGGCCAGGACTGCCTGGCCCTCCCCCATGATCCGTACGATCATGTCGCTGCCTTAATTCTTGTCGAACTTGTGCGGGGACCGGTCCTGCTGCTGGGCGGCATCCTGCGGGCCGCCCTCGATGGCCTGCTGCGAGGTGGAGCCGCCGGCCAGTTCGGCCTTCATGCGCTGCAGCTCCAGCTCCACATCCGTACCACCGGAGATCCGGTCCAGCTCGGCGGCGATGTCGTCCTTCGCCATGCCGGTCGGGTCGTCCAGGGCGCCGGAGGCGAGCAGCTCGTCGAGCGCGCCGGCGCGCGCCTGGAGCTGCTGGGTCTTGTCCTCGGCCCGCTGGATGGCCAGGCCGACGTCGCCCATCTCCTCGGAGATGCCCGAGAAGGCCTCCCCGATCCGGGTCTGCGCCTGGGCGGCCGTGTAGGTGGCCTTGATGGTCTCCTTCTTCGTACGGAAGGCGTCCACCTTGGCCTGCAGCCGCTGGGCCGCGAGAGTGAGCTTCTCCTCCTCGCCCTGCAGCGTGGTGTGCTGCGTCTCCAGGTCGGTGACCTGCTGCTGGAGGGCGGCGCGGCGTGACAGCGCCTCACGCGCCAGGTCCTCGCGGCCGAGCGCGAGCGCCTTGCGGCCCTGGTCCTCCAGCTTGGACGTCTGGCCCTGCAGCTGGTTCAGCTGCAGCTCCAGCCGTTTGCGCGAGGTCGCCACGTCGGCGACGCCGCGGCGTACCTTCTGAAGCAGCTCCAGCTGCTTCTGGTACGAGTAATCGAGGGTCTCGCGCGGATCCTCGGCCCTGTCAAGGGCCTTGTTTGCCTTCGCGCGGAAGATCATTCCCATACGCTTCATGACACCGCTCATGGGCTGCGCGCGCCCCCTTCTGACTCAACTGGGCTCCAGCACTCCAACAGAACCCACAGTACGGGCCCTGTCTCTATTACCGCACTGTTCGAGCGGCGATGGGGTCCTCCCCAAGGACGACTGCCCGGGTGACCGCTCCAGCCCAGGGAGTAGGTGACGGTCAGGGAAACCGGTGGGGGCGCCCGTATCGTCCCGCTCGTACACGGGCAAGGACGCAGGCCGTTGCCGGATCGTTCCCGGCCGGCCTGGGGTCGTGCCGATCGACCCCGTACCCTTGGGCCTTGTGTTCCGTAGCCGCTCCAAGGAAGAGAAGGCCCCCACCGACAAGGTGACGGCGGACCTCTCCAAGACGTCCCGCGACCCGCAGGCCCCCAAAGGTCGCCCCACCCCCAAGCGAAGCGACGCCCAGTCGCAGCGCCGTCGTGCCTCCAGTGGTGCGCCGCTCGATCGCAAGGAGGCCACGAAGCGGCAGCGCGAAGCGCGCCGGGTCGACATGGCCAAGCAGCGTGAGGCGCTCGCCAGCGGTGACGAGCGCTATCTGCCGGCCCGTGACAAGGGCCCGGTGCGCCGCTTCGTCCGCGACTTCGTGGACTCGCGCTTCTGCATCGCGGAGTTCTTCCTGCCGCTCGCCGTGGTCATCCTGATCCTCAGCGTGATCCAGGTGCAGGGCATCCAGAACATCTCGCTGCTGCTCTGGCTCGGCGTGATCGTGCTGATCGTCGTCGACTCGATCGGGCTCACGTTCCGTCTGCGCAAGCAGCTGAACGAGCGCTTCCCTGACACGCCCAAGCGTGGCGCGGTGGCGTACGGCCTGATGCGCACGCTCCAGATGCGTCGGCTCAGGCTGCCGAAGCCGCAGGTCAAGCGCGGAGAGCGGCCCTGAGTACGGATTCTTCCGGTCCGGCCGGCGGGGTGTCCGCGGGCCGGCCGGGCCAGGCGGTCTTCGGGTTCTCGGGGGCTTCGTCGGTGTGGCTGAAGGGGCTCGGCGGGCTCCGCAACACCGTGCGCCAGGAGTTGGTCGCCCGCCAGCTGGACGAACAGATCGCGGCACGCTTCCCCGTCGGGCAGCGGCTGCGGATCCTCGACGTCGGCATGGGCCAGGGCACGCAGGCCCTGCGCCTGGCGCGGGCCGGCCACACCGTCACCGGTCTCGAGTCCGACGCGGAGATGCTGCGGGTCGCCCGCGAGGCGCTCGGCGGCGAGCCGGCGGGCATCCGTGAGCGGGTCCGGTTCATCGAGGGCAACGGCCAGGACACCGGGGTCCACTTCCTGCCCGGCAGCTTCGACGTGGTGCTCTGCCACGGCGTGCTGATGTATGTCCAGGAACCGGACGCCATGCTCGCCGGTCTGGCCAGGATGCTGGCGCCCGGCGGCCTGCTGTCGCTGCTCGTGCGCAACGCCGACGCGCTGGCGATGCGGCCGGGGACAGCCGGGGACTGGGACACGGCACTGGCCGCGTTCGACACGGACCGGTACACCAACCGTCTCGGGCTCTCCGTGCGCGCGGACCGGCTCGACGCCCTCACCGCCACGCTCGCCGGGATCGCGGCCCCCCTGCACGCCTGGTACGGGGTACGCGTCTTCACGGACAACGTGGGCAACGACGTGGAACTGCCGCCCGCGGCGGTGCTGGAGCGGGTGCTGTCGGCGGAGGACCGGGCGGGGCGGACGGATCCGTACCGCGGGGTGGCCGCGCTGCTGCACCTGTGCGGGGTGCGGGGCTAGGTCCTTCCCGCACTGCTGTGTCCGTGCGGGGTGCGGGGCTAGGTCCTTCCCACGCTGCTGTGTCCGCGCGGGGCTAGGTCCTTCCCACGCTGCTGTGTCCGTGCGGGGTACGGGGCTGGGCCGCTTCTCGGCGTCTTGTCCGGATCAGGCCGGGTCGCGGGTTCCGGCGCGGACCCGGGCGTGCCCGAGGCCTGCGCGGGGAGGCCCCGGGCGGGCGCGCTCGACGGGCCGCCAAGGGGGCGGAACGTAATAATCCGGACATGGATGCCTTCCACCCCCGCAGCCTCGCGCGCCGGCTGCTGCTGCCCCTGTCCGCAGGTGTCTGCGCGATCGCGCTGGTGAGCGGTTGCTCCGACTCGAATCCCCCCACCCCGGACGCCGCCGCGACGGAGTCCGGATCGACCCAGCAGGGCTCGGCCTCGAAGGCCACCGGTGATCTGCAGAGCGAGTACCAGGCCGTCATCGAGGACGTGCTTCCGTCGGTGGTGCAGATCGACGCCTCCCACAGTCTGGGCTCGGGCATCGTCTACGACGCCAAGGGCCACATCGTCACGAACGCCCACGTCGTCGGTGACGAGAAGACGTTCAAGGTCACCGTGGCCACCGGTGAGAAGGTGCTGAGCGCCTCGCTGGTCGCCGCCTATCCCGACCAGGACCTGGCCGTCATCAAGCTGAACGACGTCCCGGACGGCCTGAAGGCCGCGAAGTTCGGCGACTCGGATCAGGTCGAGGTCGGCCAGATCGTCCTGGCGATGGGCTCACCGCTCGGGCTGTCCAGCAGCGTCACCCAGGGCATCGTCTCGGCGCTCGGCCGGACGGTGAGCGAGAGCAGCGCGGGCGGCGGCACCGGCGCGACCATCGCGAACATGGTGCAGACCTCGGCGGCGATCAACCCGGGCAACAGCGGGGGCGCGCTGGTGAACCTGAACAGCGAGGTCATCGGCATCCCGACGCTGGCGGCGGCGGACCCCCAGATGGGTGACAGCGCGGCGCCGGGCATCGGCTTCGCGATCCCCGTCTCGATGGTGAAGACCGTCGCCGACCAGATCATCAAGAACGGCAAGGTCACCGACTCCGGCCGGGCCGCCCTGAACATCACCGGCCGCACGGTCGTCGACGACAGCTACCAGCCGGCCGGAGTCGCGATCGTGAGCGTGTCGGAGGGCGGCGCGGCGCAGAAGGCCGGGCTGCGCGTCGGCGACATCATCACCAAGGTCGGGGACGCGCCCGTCACCACGATCACGTCCCTCTCGGAGGCCCTGGCCCCGGACAAGCCGGGCCAGAAGGTCACCGTGACGTATGTGCGCAGCGGCGCGAAGAAGACGGCCCAGGTCACGCTCGGCGAGATCTGAGGGCCAGGAACGCCGGCGCCCCTCCCCGCAGACCGGGGAGGGGCGCCCGTCGTCCCGCTCAGCTCTGCTCGGCCTGGAGGCTCATCGGGCCGTAGATCTTCGTCGTGTCGTCGAAGAGCGTCACCTGGTCCGCCCCGCCGTCGAGGAGTTCCTTCCAGTACTCACCGATCCAGGACTCCGCGTCGCCCTGTGTCGTGAACTCCTCCGGCTGCAGGGCCGGCTCCGTCTCCGTACCGTCGGACTTCTCGAACCGCCACGTCCACGCCATGTCCGCCTCCTGGGTCACTTTGTTCCGTCCGCAGCCTAGTGCCCCTCCCGGCGGGCCCGGCCCCGTCGCGCGCCGCCCGGCACGCGCGCTCCTCACGGCGGGACCGGTGCGCCGGGGCGAGGCCTGCCGGGAGCGGCGCCCGTGCTCCGGACCTGCCCCGGAAAGGGGCCGCGTACGCCCGGCCGCACCCACGTCGCGCACCCGGTGCGGGGACGCGGGAGGATCGGGGCGTGGAACTGACCCTGCTCGGCACCGGAGCCCCCGACGGGCTGCCGCGGCCCGACTGCCCCTGCGCCGCCTGCGCCACCGCCCGCGGGGCGTGGGCGCGCGCCGCGACCGCACTGCTGGTCGACGACGCGCTGCTGCTCGATCTGACCCCCGGGGCGGTCTTCGCCGCCGCCCGCGCGGGGCATTCACTCACCGGCGTACGGCAGGTGCTGCTCACCCATCCGCACGACGGCCCCGCCGTCGAACTGCCCGCCGGGCTGCCCTCGGCGGGCCGGGTGCCGGACGGGCGGGAGCTGACGCTGATCAGCGGGCACCGGGTGCGGGCCGTGCCGATGGACGCGCCCGGCACCGGGTACGAGGTCACGTCGCCGGACGGCGAGCGGCTGCTCTACCTGCCGCCGGGCGCCGCGCCGGCCGGTCTCGCCGACCGGATGGCGGAGCCGTACGACATGGTCGTCGCCGACGTCGTGGGACGGCCCGACGCGGTGGCCCGGCTGCGGGCCGTCGAGGCGATCGGGCCGGCCACCGAAGTGGTCGCGGTCCACCTGGACCATGACGCGCCGTCCGGCCCCGAACTCGACCGCCGCCTCGCCGCGGCCGGGGCCCGGGCCGTGCCGGACGGGACGACGCTGACGGTCGGCGGGTACCACGCCGGACCGGGCGTCCCCCGGCGCACGCTGGTGACCGGCGGCGCCCGGTCCGGGAAATCGGTCGAGGCCGAGCGGCGGCTGGAGACGTATCCCGAGGTCGTGTACGTGGCGACCGGCGGCGGCCGGAAGGGCGACGCGGAGTGGGCGGCCCGGATCGGGCTGCACCGGGAGCGCAGACCGGCGGCCTGGCGCACCGAGGAGACGTGCGAGCTGGCGGGGCTGCTGACGTCGGACGGGCCGCCGCTGCTGATCGACTGCCTGTCGCTGTGGCTGACGGACGCGATGGACCGGGTGGACGCCTGGGACGAGGCGGCGTGGGCGGGCGGCGGCGAGAGCGCGCTGCGCGAGCGGACCGCCGAGCTCGTCGCCGCGGTCCGCGGGACGCGGCGCACGGTCGTCCTGGTGACCAACGAGACGGGTTCCGGCGTGGTGCCCGCGACCGCCGCCGGGCGGCGGTTCAGGGACGAGCTGGGCCGGCTGAACGCCGCGGTCGCCGACGAGTGCGAGCAGGTGCTGATGGTGGTGGCCGGGCAGGCGCTGACGCTGCGCGGCTGACGGATCCGGGGCGGGCCCGCCCGACGGCGCGTACGTACGGAACGGAACGGCGGGTCCGGGCACACGCAGGTGCGGGAGCCGTGCCCGCCGTGCCGATGCCTGCGACGGGCGGGCGGATGTGACTCCTGATCCGCGCCGACCCGGCGCGACGGATGGGCTGATGTGAACCCTGACCCGTACGAATCCGGCGCGACGGGTGGGTTGTCGCGCCCCGCGCGAACCCTGGCGCCACGGGTGGGTTGTCGGCCCCGCACGAACCCCGCGCGACGGGCGGGTTGTCGCACTCCCCGTGCACTCTGCGCCACGGGTGGGCCGAGCGGGTTCCGGGCCCGGCTCGCCGGGCTGCGGGCCCTCGCACGCGCGATCGCCCCACCGCGGCTCGGGCACCCGACGGCGCGGGGAGGGGGCCGGAAATCACGGCAGGTACTGTTCCGCAGTACGAGGGTCCGGCCATGGGGAAGAGGCGGAGGAGCGGGGCCGGGTACGCGCAGCCCCGGACCGCGGTTCGAGCACGACGGAGCCACGGTGAGGGACGACGACGCCGTGGTTGCGGATGCCCGGCCCCGCGCCTCCGCCCCTTCCCGATGGCCGGACCCTCCGAGCCCGCCGCCGGGCTGACCGGCCCCCACCACGTATCGACCCGCGAGGCAGACCCCCGTGAATCTGGACGACTTCTCCGACCTGATCGAACGCCCCGACGGCGGTGTACGGCGTGATGCCGAGGAACGCCGGGAGCGGTTCCTCGTGCCGCCGGGTGCTCTCGGCCGCCTCGACGAGCTGGGCGAATGGCTCTCGGCCGCCCAGCAGGCCGTGCCCGTGAGGCCGGTCGAGCAGGCCCGCGTGGTGCTGTTCGCCGGTGATCACGGAGTGGCGGAGCTGAAGGTGTCCGGCCGTGCGGCAGGCACCGCGCACGAGCTGGTGCGGGCCACGCTGGAGGGCTCGACGCCGCTCGCCGTGCTGGCCCGCCGGTTCGCCGTACCGGTGCGGATCGTCGACGCGGGTCTGGACTGCGCGCCCGAGCTGTTGCCGGAGGCGGTCGTCCGGACCCGGGTGCGGCGGGGCAGCGGCCGGATCGACGTCGAGGACGCGATGACGGTCGAGGAGGCCGAGCAGGCGGTGCGCCTCGGCATGGCGATCGCCGACGAGGAGGCCGACTCGGGCACCGATCTCGTGGTGCTCGGTGATCTGAGCGTCGGCGGTACGACGGCCGCCGCCACCCTGGTCGCCGCGCTGTGCGGCACCGACGCCTCGGTGGTCACCGGACGTGGCGGCGCGGGGATCGACGACCTGGCCTGGATGCGCAAGTGCGCGGCGGTCCGAGACGCGCTGCGCCGGGCGCGGCCGGTGCTGGGCGACCAGCTGGAGCTGCTGGCCACGGTGGGCGGGGCGGACCTGGCGGCGATGACCGGCTTCCTGCTGCAGTGCGCGGTGCGCCGGCTCCCGGTGATCCTGGACGGGGTGGTCTGCGCGGCGGCGGCCCTGGTCGGTCAGCGGGCGGCGTTCCGGGCCCCGGACTGGTGGCTGGCGGGCCAGCTGAGCGGTGAACCGGCCCAGGCCAAGGCGCTGGACCGGATGGCGCTCAACCCGCTGCTGGACCACGGCGTCATCGTCGGTGAGGGAAGCGGGGCGTTGCTCGCGCTTCCGTTCGTCCAGGCCGCGGCCGCGCTGGCGGCGGAACTGCCCGAACGCGCACCGGAACCCGACGAGGACGACACGAAGGACGACGGCGAGAAGGCGTCCGCCGACGGAGAGGCCGGCCCGGGCGACCCGGCCGGGGAGTGACGAGCGGCAGCTGACCCTTCGGAGCGCGGCCGTCCGGACCGGCCGCAGCGCGGCCCCTTCCATGAAGCGCGATGCCCCATATGATCGCTTTTCATGGGAGAGGTCCGATTGGCCAGCGAAGCAACCGGGCGGGCCGCAGCCCGGCCGCAGAGCAGCGAACGGTCGCGACGCGGCGCGGCCTTCGCCATCGGGTACCTGCGCGTCGTGTCGTTCATCAATTTCCTGAGCGCCGTCTGGGTCACCTTCGGACAGGACCTCCGGCGCCACAACACCGAGAACTACTTCACGCCCTACCTGCTCACCGCGGGCTTCTCCTCCGGGGTCGTCGCCCTGTTCCTCGCGGTCACGATGCGGCGGCGCAAACGGGCCGCGTGGATCGTCAACATGGTGCTGAGCGGTCTCACGCTGCTGCTCTTCGCGGCGGTGATCGGCTACCCGGAGGTCCGGCGGTACCCGCAGAACTGGATCTCGCTGGCGCTGACCGCCGCCTTCGTCCTCGCGCTCGCCCTGGGCCGGCGCGAGTTCTACGCGAAGGGCGACCGGTCCAACCCGAAGCTGGCCGCACTGGTGGCGGTCGGCGGGCTGCTGGTCACCTCGCTGATCGCGGCCGGCCTGGTCACGCTGACCAACACCGCGCACGACGACTACCGTTCGACGTTCCCGGACCGCTGGCGCTACGGCGTGCTGCGCCTGGTCTCCGTCACCGCGAGCGACTCCCGCTTCCCCGGCATCACGGTGCCGGGGTGGGTGAACGTCGCCATCAACATCCTGTCCACCCTGCTGCTGATCGCCGTCGTGTACGCGGCCTTCCGCGCCCGGCGGGCCGTCGACCCGATCAGCCCGCAGGACGAGGCGGCCCTGCGCGCCCTGCTCGACCAGCACGGCGAGCGGGACTCGCTCGGCTACTTCGCGCTGCGCCGCGAGAAGAGCGTCGTCCGGTCCCCGACGGGCAAGGCCGCCGTCGTCTACCGGGTGGTCGGCGGGGTCTCGCTGGCCTCCGGCGACCCGATCGGCGACCCCGAGGCCTGGCCCGGGGCGATCGGGCCCTGGCTGGCCGAGGCCCGTGAGCACGGCTGGATCCCGGCGGCCATGGGGGTGAGCGAGGAGGGCGGCACGGTCTACGCCCGGCACGGCCTCGACGCCCTGGAGCTGGGTGACGAGGCGATCGTGGAGACCGCCGAGTTCACCCTGGACGGGCGGGCGATGCGCACCGTCCGCCAGGCGTACAACCGGGTGAAGCGGGCCGGCTACCAGGTGACGGTGCGCCGGCACGCGGACATCCCCGAGGCCGAGATGGCCGAACTCGTGCGCCGGGCCGACGACTGGCGCGACGGCGCGACCGAACGCGGCTTCTCGATGGCCCTGGGGCGGCTCGGCGACCCGGCCGACGGGCAGTGCGTGATGCTGGAATGCCGCGACGCCGGCACGGCGCCCGCCGGGGGCGGCGGGGCCGGTGAGCTGCGCGCCGTACTGAGCTTCGTGCCCTGGGGTCCGCACGGTCTCTCGCTGGACCTGATGCGCCGTGACCGGGACGCCGAGAACGGCCTGATGGAGTTCATGGTCATCGAACTCCTGCAAAGGGCCGGGCAGATCGGTGTCTCCCAGGTGTCCCTGAACTTCGCGATGTTCCGCTCCGTCTTCGAGCGCGGATCGCGGCTCGGCGCCGGGCCGGTGCTCAGGCTGTGGCGCGCGCTGCTCAGCTTCTTCTCGCGGTGGTGGCAGATCGAGTCGCTCTACCGCGCGAACGCCAAGTACCGGCCGATCTGGGAACCGCGCTACCTGCTCTTCGAGAAGAGCGCGGACCTGCCGCGCATCGCCATCGCCGCAGGCCGCGCCGAAGGCTTCCTGGAGGCCCCCGGACTGCCCAAGTGGCTGCACCGCTCGAAGCTCGGACCGCGGGGATGAGACGGGTGCGCGCGCTCGGCGGCGCGCTGCTGCGGGCGGGCCGCCGGGAGTGGGGCCCGCTGGGGAGCGACGTGCGGACCGCACTCGGCGCCGGGGGGCCGCGGGCCGTCCCGATGACCCTGGCCGCGGTCTGTCTGACGGCGCTGCTCCAGGTGGTGCAGAACCGGCCTTGGGGTTACGGGCCGGTGCAGACGCTCGGGGCGGTGCGGGCCGGGGATCCGCTCTGGGCGGGGCTCCTGCGCACCCCGCTCTCGCTGTTCGTCCCCGCGCTCGACCTGCCGGTGTGGGGTGCGCTGGCCCAGGTGCTGCTGGTGTTCGGGATCGCCGAGATCTGCCTGGGCCGGTGGCGGACGCTGCTGATCGCGTACGTCGCGACGCTGGCCGGGACGCTGTACGCGCGGATCGGCGTCGCCGTGGGCCCCGACGGGTTCCTGGGCCTGCCCGGCTCCGACGCCCGGGTCGTCGACACCGGCCCCTCCGCGGCGGTGGTGGCGCTGGCCCTCTGCGTCTGCTGCGCCTACCGGGCCCGGTTCACCGGGACGCTGGTGATCGTGGCGATGGCGGCGGAGATCGCGGTCAAGGACAACCTGGCGGGCAAGGAGCATCTGGCGGCCGTCGCGGCGGCGCTGGCGCTGTGCGCGCTCCCGTCCCTGCGCGGCCGGCGCCGGGCGCGCCGCCGTCAGGGCTTGGACGAGGGGGTGGGGACCCGGTCCGGCGCCCCGCCGATCAGGTCCTGGAATCTGCGGCGCGGTCCGGCCCAGCGGAGATCGTGGTGGTAGGCGCGCAGCACCGACCGGGAGCGGGCCCGGTGCCGCTTGCGGTAGAACCGCTTGGCCCACATCGAGGTCGGCCGGGCCAGCCGGATCGCGCCGACCAGGGCGACGAAGGGGACGAGGGTGCCGACCACCGCCATCCTCGCCTTGCCCTTGAACAGGGCGATCAGCACGAAGCAGAAGTTGACGACGAGGGTGAGGACGACACCGAGCCGGCCCTGTTGCTGATCGTCGCTCAGGTCGTTCACGCCGAGCGGCGAGAAGCCGCCGAGCACCAGCAGGACGAGGGCGGCGGTCAGGACGACGACCTCCACGCTCTGGCGGCCCTGCTCCGTCCAGTACACGTCGTCCAGGTGCAGGATCAGGGCGAACTCGTCCAGGACCAGTCCCGCGCCGACACCGAAGACGACCGCGCAGATCCCGGCCGTGAAGCCGTGCTTCCCGCTGGCCACCGCCCCGAACCCGCCGACCACGCTCAGCACCACGCCCGGCACCACGTGGTGGACATGGACCCCGCCCGGGGTGATGTTGCCGAACGGCCCCTTGCCGGCCCGGATCATCCGGGTGATGACCCGGGTGATGGCGAACGTCAGCACGAAGGCGGCCAGCGCCAGGAGCAGGGGCAGCTTGCCCGGCTCGACGATGTTCCGATCGAACCAGTGACCCATCCCACCCACTCCCGATAAGCCGCTTGTGCCCCGCTTCATCACGTTCCGGACAATCTAGCGGCTGCGCGCACCGATTAGCCTGCGCGCCGTGACCTCCCTGAACAGCCACGGCCTGCGTTTCGCCTTCGGCACCCTCACCGTGCTCCCTGTCCGCGTCACCCGCTGGGACCGCGGGACCGCCCGGGCCGGGATGCTGTGCGCCCCGCTGGCCGGCCTCGTCGTGGGAGTGCTCGCGGCGGTGCCCGGCAGCCTGTCGCTGCTGTTCGGCTCGGGGTCGCTGCTCGCCGCGGTCGCCTCGGCGGCGGTGCCCGCGGCCCTCACCCGGGGGCTGCACCTGGACGGTCTGGCGGACACCGCCGACGGCCTGGGCAGCGGCAAGCCGGCCGACGACGCGCTGCGGATCATGAAGCAGTCGGACATTGGGCCGTTCGGTGTGATCACCCTGCTGTTCGTCCTGCTCGCGCAGGTGGCGGTCCTCCAGCAGTTGTACGCGCAGAGCTGGGCGCAGGGTGCGGTGGCGGCCGCCGCGTCCGGGGCCGTCGCCCGGCTCGCGCTCACGCTGGCCTCCCGCCGGGGCGTGCCGGCGGCCCGCCCGGAGGGGCTGGGAGCCGCCGTCGCGGGCACGGTCCCGGTGACCGGCGCGGCGGCGGTCGCGGTTCTCGGGGTGGCGGCCTGCGCGGGCGCCGGCGCGCTGCTCGGGGGGTACGGGGCGCTGCGCTACGCCCTCGCCGCCCTGGCCGCGCTCCTGGTGGCCCACCTGCTGCTGCGGCACTGCCTGCGGCGCTTCGGCGGGGTGACCGGGGACGTGTTCGGCGCGCTGGCGGAGACGGCGGCGACGGTGATGCTGGTCGGGCTGGCCCTCGGCTGAGCCCGACCCCCGCCCGGCAGTTCGCGCGTCGCCCCTCCGTCAGCTCCCGGCCGCCGCCGGGCACCGCTGCCGCCAGACGCCGAGCTCGTACTTCTTGAGCAGCGAGCTCAGCCCGAGCCGCCGGGACCGGTCGCAGAACCGCGTCACGGGCAGCTCGTACTCCACGTGGAAGACGGCCTTGCCCGCTTCGACGAACGGGGAGAGCTCCTCGCACTCCTCGAACTGCGCGCACTGTTCGTTGACCGCGAAGTCGAAGTCGCCCACCAGCTCGGGGATCTGGGGCAGGTCGTTCTTCAGGCCGACGGCCAGGTGGTGGCGGTGGGCGACGCGGGCGATGAGCCGGTTGTAGCGCAACTGGTCGGCGGCGGTCAGCGCGAAGCCGCTCGGATTGCGGTAACCGTCCATGTTGTCGGGCTCGACCGCGTCGAACCCCTTCTTCGCGCACATGGAGATCCGGCTCTCCATCAGCGGCTCCAGGACGTCGGTGCGCCGGATGTCGAGCCAGCGCTCCCCCTCCCAGCCGTTGCCCTTGCCGAGGACCGCCGTGGGGAACCTCGCCGCGTCCGGGCGGAACTCCTCCCAGGCGCCCGTGGACAGGTAGCAGATGACCTTGCGCCCCTCGCGGTGCAGCTGGGCCACCTGGGCCGCGTCGTGGTCGAAGCCGTCGATGTCGTACACCGGGGCGTCCACCGTCGTGTCCAGCCGCCCGGAGAGCTGCCACTGCCAGTCGGTTCCCGGCGCCGGCTGCCAGCGCGCGGCGGCGGACCGCTCGGCCGGGGCGGACGGGGCGGACGCCGGGGCGGAGCCGGGTGCCGAGGTGCAGCCGGCCAGCATCACCAACAGAATCAGTACGGCGACGGGCAGCGCCGCCGGCCGGCCGGTCGGCCGCGCGGCCCTCCGGTCGTGCATCGTTCCCCCTCGTCCGCCAACGCCGTGGCGGTCGCCGTCCGTTACCCCGGGAAGATCATCCCGGGGTGACCACCCTACGACCGCCCCGGCGCCCTGACGGCCCGCCGCCGTAATCGGGCAGCAAAGGCGCGCGTAGGCTCATTCCCGGCACATCGCGGCGGCGTCTACGATGCGCCGGGCACGGTCGGCCACCCCCTCGGCCAGCACAGTCCGTCAAAGAACTCAACGGAAGCGAGATTTCACCACCGTGACTGCTCTCACTCTCAGCACTGCCGGTGCGGCGACGCTGCGCGCCGACGCGCTCGTCGTCGGCGTCGCCAAGGGCGCTGGCTCCAAGTCCGGGGACCTGGTCCTCGCACCGGGCGCCGAGGCCGTGGACAAGGCGTTCGGCGGGAAGCTCGCCACCGTCCTGAAGACCCTGGGCGCCTGCGGTGCCGAGGGCGAACTGACCAAGCTCCCCGCGCCCGACGGCCTGAAGGTCCCGGTCGTCATCGCGGCCGGACTCGGCCCGGTCCCGGAGAAGGACGGCACGTACGACGCCGAGGCGCTGCGCCGGGCCGCCGGCGTGGCCGCCCGCTCGCTCGGCGGAGCGAAGAAGGCCGGCTTCGCGCTGCCCGTCGGCTCCGTCGAGGACGCCGAGGCCATCGCGGAGGGCGCGCTGCTGGGCGCGTACGTCTTCACCGCCTACCAGGGCGGCGAGAACAAGCTCGCCCCCAAGGGCGCCAAGGCCGACGGCGCGAAGCTGCCGCTCGGCGAGATCGCCCTGCTCGGCGCCAAGCCGCGCGACAAGGCGTTCAAGGCCGCCGCCGAGCGCGCCGTCGCGCTGGCCGAGGAGATCAACCGCGCCCGCGACCTGGTCAACACCCCGCCGAACGACCTGTACCCCGAGTCCTTCGCCGCCGTGGCCACGGCCGCCGGCAAGGAGCACGGCATCAAGGTGCAGGTCCTCGACGAGAAGGCGCTCGTCAAGGGCGGCTACGGCGGCCTGCTCGGCGTCGGCCAGGGCTCGACCCACGGCCCCCGCCTGGTGAAGCTCGCCTACACGCACCCGAAGGCGGAGAAGACCCTGGCCCTCGTGGGCAAGGGCATCACCTACGACTCGGGCGGCATCTCGCTGAAGCCGGCCGGCCACAACGAGACGATGAAGTGCGACATGGCCGGTGCCGCCGCCGTGTTCGCGACCGTCGTCGCGGCCGCCCGCCTCGGGCTGCAGGTCAACGTCACCGGCTGGCTGGCGCTCGCCGAGAACATGCCCTCGGGCAACGCCACCCGCCCCGGTGACGTGCTCCGCATGTACAGCGGCAAGACCGTCGAGGTCCTCAACACGGACGCCGAGGGCCGGCTCGTCCTCGCCGACGCGCTGACCCGCGCCTCCGAGGAGAAGCCGGACGCGATCGTCGACGTGGCGACCCTGACCGGCGCGATGGTGCTGGCCCTGGGCAACCGGACCTTCGGCATCATGGCGAACGACGACGCCTTCCGTACCTCGATCCACGAGATCGCCGACGAGGTCGGCGAGGCCTCCTGGCCGATGCCGCTCCCGGCCGACCTGCGCAAGGGCATGGACTCCCCGACCGCCGACATCGCCAACATGGGCGAGCGGATGGGCGGCGGCCTGGTGGCCGGTCTGTTCCTGAAGGAGTTCGTGGGTGAGGGCATCGCCTGGGCGCACCTGGACATCGCGGGCCCGGCCTTCCACGAGGGCGCGCCGTACGGCTACACGCCGAAGGGCGGCACCGGCTCCTCGGTCCGCACCCTGGTGAAGCTGGCGGAGCGCACCGCGGCCGGAGACCTGGGCTGAGCTGCGGCCGGGTGACCCCGGCCACCCGGCCGCGGGCCCCCGGCCGCCTCTGAGGCCGCCGCCGTACGGCCCCGGGCATACGTCCGGGGCCGCACGCGTTGCACCCACGATGCCGCGGCCCGGGCCGGACCGGGTTTCGCTCTCGACGAAATCCGAACGTCCCTACGCAGCGGTAACCCGTCGGGGCGGACGATCATCCGTCCCAGACACGGGCCCCGCGTCCCGCCCACCGTCAACAAGTGCGAAGATGGGTTCTCGGCAGGACAGGGCCCCCACCACAGGGCCGATGACAAAGCGGCCGAACACCAGCCGACCGGCCGGTCTCACCCCGATGACGGGGCCCGGCGTACGGCGCACATGCATGGAGGACGTGACGTGGCGAACGACGCCAGCACCGTTTTCGACCTAGTGATCCTCGGCGGTGGTAGCGGTGGGTATGCCGCGGCCCTGCGCGGAGCGCAGCTGGGCCTGGACGTCGCCCTGATCGAGAAGGGCAAGGTCGGCGGCACCTGCCTGCACAACGGCTGCATTCCCACGAAGGCCCTGCTGCACGCCGGCGAGATCGCCGACCAGGCGCGCGAGGCCGGCCAGTTCGGCGTCAAGGCCACCTTCGAGGGCATCGACATCGAGGCCGTCCACAAGTACAAGGACGACGTGATCTCGGGCCTGTACAAGGGCCTGCAGGGTCTCGTCGCCTCCCGCAAGGTGCACTACATCGAGGGTGAGGGACGTCTCTCGTCCGCCACCTCGGTGGATGTGAACGGCCAGCGCATCCAGGGCCGCCACGTGCTCCTGGCGACCGGCTCCGTGCCGAAGTCGCTCCCGGGCCTGGAGATCGACGGCAACCGCATCATCTCCTCGGACCACGCGCTGAAGCTGGACCGCGTCCCGAAGTCCGCGATCGTGCTGGGCGGCGGCGTCATCGGCGTCGAGTTCGCCTCGGCGTGGACCTCCTTCGGCACGGACGTCACGATCGTCGAGGGCCTGAAGCACCTCGTCCCGGTCGAGGACGAGAACAGCTCGAAGCTTCTTGAGCGCGCGTTCCGCAAGCGCGGCATCAAGTTCAACCTCGGTACGTTCTTCCAGAGCGCCGAGTACACGCAGGACGGCGTCCGCGTGACCCTCGCCGACGGCAAGACCTTCGAGGCGGAGGTGCTGCTGGTCGCCATCGGCCGCGGCCCGGTCTCGCAGGGCCTGGGCTACGAGGAGGCCGGCGTCGCGATGGACCGCGGCTACGTCCTCGTCGACGAGTACATGCGCACGAACGTCGAGACGATCTCGGCCGTGGGCGACCTGGCCCCGACCCTCCAGCTCGCCCACGTCGGCTTCGCCGAGGGCATCCTGGTGGCGGAGCGGCTGGCCGGTCTCAAGACGGTCCCGATCGACTACGACGGTGTCCCCCGGGTGACGTACTGCCACCCCGAGGTCGCCTCCGTCGGCATCACCGAGGCCAAGGCCAAGGAGCTCTACGGCGCGGACAAGGTCGTCGCGCTGAAGTACAACCTCGCGGGCAACGGCAAGAGCAAGATCCTCAAGACCGCGGGCGAGGTCAAGCTCGTCCAGGTCAAGGACGGTGCCGTGGTCGGCGTCCACATGGTCGGGGACCGTATGGGCGAGCAGGTCGGCGAAGCCCAGCTGATCTACAACTGGGAGGCGCTGCCGGCCGAGGTCGCGCAGCTCATCCACGCCCACCCGACCCAGAGCGAGGCGCTCGGCGAGGCCCACCTGGCCCTGGCCGGCAAGCCCCTGCACTCCCACGACTGATCAGTCGACCGGGCGCGACGACCGACCACTTCCGCATTTTCGTTAGGAGCAACTGAAACCATGTCGGTTTCCGTAACCCTTCCGGCGCTCGGCGAGAGCGTCACCGAGGGCACCGTCACCCGCTGGCTGAAGGCCGAGGGCGAGCGCGTCGAGGCCGACGAGCCGCTGCTCGAGGTGTCGACCGACAAGGTCGACACCGAGATCCCGGCCCCCGCCTCCGGCATCCTGGCCGCCATCAAGGTCGCCGAGGACGAGACCGTCGAGGTCGGCGCCGAGCTGGCCGTCATCGACGACGGCTCGGGCGCGCCCGCCGCCGCGGCGGCTCCGGCCGCCGAGCCCGAGGCCACCCCGGCCCCGGCGCCCGCCGCCGAAGCCCCGGCAGAGGCTCCGGCCCCGGCCCCGGCCCCCGCGGCCGAGGCTCCGGCCGCCGCCCCGGCCGGTGGCGCCTCCGGCACCGACGTCACCCTTCCGGCGCTCGGCGAGAGCGTCACCGAGGGCACCGTCACCCGCTGGCTGAAGGAGGTCGGCGAGGAGGTCACGGAGGACGAGCCCCTCCTCGAGGTCTCCACGGACAAGGTCGACACCGAGATCCCGGCCCCGGTCTCCGGCGTGCTGCTGGAGATCGTCGTCGCCGAGGACGAGACCGCCGAGGTCGGCGCCAAGCTGGCCGTCATCGGCGCCCCCGGCGCCGCCCCGGCCGCGGCTCCGGCCGCTGCTGCTCCGGCTCCGGCCGCTGCTGCTCCGGCTCCGGCCGCCGCCCCGGCCCCGGCACCCGCCGCGGCTCCGGCACCGGCACCCGCCGCGCCCGCCCCGGCTCCCGCGCCCGCCCCGGCCCCGGCTCCGGCTCCGGCCGCGCCTGCCCCGGCTCCTGCCGCGCAGGCCGCTCCGGCCGCCCAGGCCGCTCCGGCCGCGACCTCCGGTGACGACGGCGCGTACGTCACGCCGCTGGTCCGCAAGCTCGCCTCCGAGAACGGCGTCGACCTCGGCGAGGTCAAGGGCACCGGCGTCGGTGGCCGCATCCGCAAGCAGGACGTCGTCGCCGCCGCGGAGGCCGCCAAGGCCGCCGCCGCCGCTCCGGCTCCGGCCGCCGCCGCCCCGGCCGCGAAGGCCGCGCCGAAGCTCGAGGCGTCCCCGCTGCGCGGTCAGACGGTCAAGATGACCCGCATGCGCAAGGTCATCGGCGACAACATGATGAAGGCGCTGCACTCGCAGGCCCAGCTGACCTCGGTCGTCGAGGTCGACGTCACCAAGCTGATGAAGCTGCGCAACAAGGCGAAGGACGCCTTCGCGGCGCGTGAGGGCGTCAAGCTCTCCCCGATGCCGTTCTACGTCAAGGCCGCCGCCCAGGCGCTGAAGGCCCACCCGGTCGTCAACGCCCGGATCAACGAGGGCGAAGGCACCATCACGTACTTCGACTCGGAGAACATCGGCATCGCCGTGGACGCCGAGAAGGGTCTGATGACCCCGGTCATCAAGGGCGCGGGCGACCTGAACATCGCCGGCATCTCGAAGAAGACCGCCGAGCTGGCCGGCAAGGCCCGCGGTGGCGGCCTGACGCCGGACGACATGTCCGGCGCCACCTTCACCATCAGCAACACCGGCTCGCGCGGTGCGCTGTTCGACACCGTCATCGTGCCGCCGAACCAGGCAGCCATCCTGGGCATCGGCGCCACCGTCAAGCGTCCGGCGGTCATCGAGACCGCCGAGGGCACCGTCATCGGCGTCCGCGACATGACGTACCTCTCGCTCTCCTACGACCACCGTCTGGTGGACGGCGCGGACGCCGCCCGCTACCTGACCGCGGTCAAGGCGATCCTGGAGGCCGGTGAGTTCGAGGTCGAGCTCGGCCTCTGAGCACCGCGGCTGTAACCAGCCTCACCAGCGGCGCCCCCGTCCGGAACACACCCGGACGGGGGCGCCGCCGTATTGTCTAGACACCACCGGTCGCTCCGGCCACCGTGTCGGTGCAGGCAGCACCGGTTTGCCCCGAAGGAGCCCCTCATGACCCCGCCCGTCGTCCACTCGCTGCGCGAACAGATCCGCGAGCACATCGTGGACGGGATCGTCAGCGGGCGCTGGAAGCCGGGTGAGCGGATCGTGGAGCGGCGCATCGCCACCGAGCTGGAGGTCAGCCAGACGCCCGTGCGCGAGGCGCTGAGGGAGCTGGAGACGCTCCGCCTGATCGAGTCGGCGCCCAACAAGGGCGTCCGCGTCCGCAACCTCACCGCGGCCGACCTGGAGGAGAGCTACCCGGTGCGGGCGGGCCTGGAGCAGATCGCCGCCGAGCTGGCGGCCCCGGGGCTCGGCGAGGACTGCTCGCTGCTCGCCCCGCACGTGGCGGCGCTGTACGAGGCCGACCGGCGGGCCGACGGCGAGGCGCAGGTGCGCCACACGGTCGCCTTCCACCGGGAGATGGTCCGGGCGGCCGGCAACGCCGTCCTGCTGCACACCTGGGAGGGGCTGGGCATCGAGGTGTTCACCGCGCTCTCGATCCGCTGGCTGGGCACGGTGCAGAAGTCGTACGCCGAGGAGCACGAGGCGCTCATCGAGGCGTTCCTGCGGAAGGACCCTGACATAGGGGTGCTGGTCAAGGCCCATGTGCTGGGCTGCGCGCCGCGCGCCTGAGACCGGCGCCGAGCCGGCCGGGACCGGTCCGGGCCGGCTGGGACCAGAGCCCGGACCCTGAGGCCGATATCCGGACGCGGTACGCATGTGTCGCGTGAGGCGCTCGTTCGTGCAGGCGAGCGCCCTTTTTCGCCTGATAAGTCACGTCACTGCGTGCCCCGTTTCGCGGCACCGAATGCCACTTTCTTCATATCGAGAAGTTTTGCCGTTCATCCTTTGATCGATCATCGATCGGCGACTTACAGTTCACTTCGCGGGCCCACCGGCCCCATCGCCCTGTCCTGCCAGTCAGGGACTTCTCCACCCCCCTCCTCACCGGAAGGCGGCGATCATGACCGACCCCGTAGGAAAGCTTCCGAGCGAGCTCGACCAGCTCCCGGACCGCGACCCGGAGGAGACCGCTGAATGGGCGGCCTCCCTGGATGCCGTCACCAAGGCCGCGGGCCCGCACCGTGCCGCGTATCTGATGCGCCGCTCGCTCCAGCACGCCGAGGGCGCCGGTCTCGCGCTGCCCAAACTGCTGGAGACCGATTACGTCAACTCCATCCCCACCGCCGCGGAGCCCGCCTTCGACGGCGACCTGGAGATGGAGTCCCGGATCACCGCGTGGAACCGCTGGAACGCGGCCGCGATGGTCACCCGTGGCTCCCGCTTCGGCGTCGGCGGCCACATCGCCACCTTCGCCTCGGCCGCGTGGCTGTACGAGACCGGCTTCAACCACTTCTTCCGCGGCAAGGAGGGGGACGGCTCCGGCGACCAGCTGTACATCCAGGGCCACGCCTCCCCCGGCATCTACGCCCGCGCCTTCCTCGACGGCCGGCTCAGCGAGCAGCAGCTCGACAACTTCCGCCAGGAGGCGGGCGGCGACGGCCTGCCGTCCTACCCGCACCCGCGGCGGCTGCCCTGGCTGTGGGAGTTCCCCACCGTGTCGATGGGCCTCGGCCCGCTGTCGGCGATCTACCAGGCGCGCTTCAACCGCTACCTGGCCAACCGCAACATCAAGGACACGTCGAACTCGCACGTCTGGGCCTTCCTGGGCGACGGCGAGATGGACGAGCCCGAGTCGACCGCGGCCCTCGCGCTGGCGGCGCGTGAGCAGCTCGACAACCTGACCTTCGTCATCAACTGCAACCTGCAGCGCCTCGACGGTCCGGTCCGCGCCAACTTCCGCGTGGTCCAGGAGCTGGAGGGCGCCTTCCGGGGCGCCGGCTGGAACGTCGTCAAGACGCTCTGGGGCACCGCCTGGGACGAGCTCTTCCAGCTCGACACCACGGGTGCGCTGGTGCGCCGGCTCCGCGAGGTCCCGGACGCGCAGTTCCAGACGTACGCCACCCGCGACGTCGCCTACATCCGCGAGCACTTCTTCGGCGCCGAGCCCGCGCTCGCCGAGCTGGCGAAACTGCTCACCGACGCGAAGATCGCCGAGTGTTTCCACACCTCGCGCGGCGGCCACGAGGCCCGCAAGGTGTACGCGGCCTACCGGGCGGCGCTGGAGCACAAGGGCGCTCCGACGGTGATCCTGGCGCAGACGGTGAAGGGCTACACGCTCGGCCCGGGCTTCGAGTCGCGCAACGCCAACCACCAGATGAAGAAGCTGGACGGCAAGCAGTTCCGCGCCATGCGCGACCTGCTCGACCTGCCGATCCCGGACTCGAAGCTGGACGAGGGCCTGGTGCCCTACGGCCACCCGGGCGCCGACTCCCCCGAGGTCCGCTACCTCCAGGAGCGCCGCGCCGCCCTCGGCGGCCCCGCCCCGGCCCGCCGGGTGCACGCGGTGGCGCTGCCCGCGCCCGAGGAGCGCGCGTTCGCCGCGCTGAAGAAGGGCTCCGGCAAGCAGGAGCTGGCCACCACGATGGCGTTCGTCCGTCTGGCCAAGGACCTGATGCGGGACAAGGAGACCGGCAAGCGCTGGGTTCCGATCGTCCCCGACGAGGCCCGCACCTTCGGCATGGAGGCGCTGTTCCCGTCGGCCGGCATCTACTCGCCGCTGGGACAGACGTACGACCCGGTCGACCGCGACCAGCTGATGTACTACAAGGAAGCCAAGGACGGCCAGGTCCTCAACGAGGGCATCACCGAGGCCGGCGCCATGGCCGACTTCATCGCCGCCTCCACGTCGTACGCGACGCACGGCGAGCCGATGATCCCGTTCTACATCTTCTACTCGATGTTCGGCTGGCAGCGCACGGGCGACCAGTTCTGGCAGCTCGGCGACCAGCTCGGCCGCGGCTTCGTGGTCGGCGCCACCGCGGGCCGCACGACGCTGACGGGTGAGGGCCTCCAGCACGCGGACGGCCACTCGCACCTGATCGCGTCCACGAACCCGGCGTCGCTCAACTACGACCCGGCGTTCGCGTACGAGATCGCGGTGATCGTCCAGGACGGTTTGCGCCGGATGTACGGCCCCGACGCCGAGGACGTCTTCTACTACCTGACGGTCTACAACGAGCCGAAGCCGCAGCCCGCGATGCCGGAGGGCGTCGAGGAGGGCATCCTCAAGGGCCTCTACCGGTTCAAGGAGGGCACGCCCGCGAAGGCGGACGCGCCGCGCGTGCAGCTGATGGCCTCCGGTACGGCGATCCACTGGGTCCTGGAGGCCCAGGAGATGCTGGCCGCCGACTGGGGTGTCACGGCCGACGTCTGGTCCGCCACCTCGTGGGGCGAGCTGCGCCGGGACGCGCTGGAGTGCGACGAGGCGCTGCTCCGCGGTGAGCAGCGGGTGCCGTACGTGACCCAGGCGCTGGAGGGCGCACCGGGTCCGGTCGTCGCGGTCAGCGACTGGATGCGCCAGGTGCCGGACCAGATCAGCCAGTGGGTGGAGCAGGACTGGACCTCGCTCGGCACGGACGGCTTCGGCCTCTCCGACACCCGTGACGCGGCCCGCCGCCACTTCGGCGTCGACGCCCAGTCGATCACGGTCGCGGCCCTGGCCCAGCTGGCCCGCCGCGGTGAGGTGCCCGCGTCGGCGGTCAAGGAGGCCCGGGAGCGCTACGGGCTCTGACGGCCCGGAGGACGGGGGGCGGGCCTGCCCCGCTCCCCTTCTCCGCACGTCTGCCCCGCTCCGGCAGAGGCTTTGTCCTCAATCGCCGGACGGGCTTGGTTTTCAAGCCCGTCCGGCGATTGAGGACATCTTCTTTTGAGCCCGGCCGGCGCTTGAGGCCCCATGCCCAGCCCGGCCGGCGCTTTGAGGCCCCATGCCCAGCCCGGCCGCCGCTTGAGGCCGCACACCCGGCCCGGGCCACGCCCGCCCCCTGCCGCGGCCACAATGGCCGCATGCGTGCTGTCCGGCTCATCAGAATGGTGCTGCTCCTGCAGTCCCGCCCCGCCATGACCGCCGCCGAGCTCGCCCGGGAGCTGGAGGTGTCCGAGCGGACCGTCACCCGGGACGCCCAGGCCCTGTCCGAGGCCGGGATCCCGGTGTACGCGGACCGGGGACGGGCCGGCGGGTACCGGCTCGTCGGCGGGTACCGCACCGGCCTCACCGGTCTCGCCCGGGACGAGGCCGAGGCCCTCTTCCTCTCCGGGCTCCCTTCCGCCCTGCGCGAGATGGGCCTGGCGGACGCCGCGTCCGCCGCCCGGCTGAAGGTGTCGGCGGCCCTCCTCCCCTCCCTCCGCGACGCCCCCGCCGGGGCCGGCCGGCGCTTCCACCTGGACGCGCCCGGCTGGTACCAGGAGCCGGTCACGCCCGAGCTCCTGCCCGCCGTGGCCGAGGCCGTCCGGGGTGACCGGACGGTCCGCGCCCGCTACCGGCGGGCAGGCCGGGACACCGAGGCGGAGCGGGAGCTCGAGCCGTACGGGCTCGTCCTGAAGGCCGGCGTCTGGTACCTCTGCGCCCGCGCGGGGGACGACTTCCGGGTGTACCGGATCGACCGGTTCACCGCCGTGACCGTGTCGGACACCCCCTTCGTCCGGGACGAGGACTTCGACCTGCCCGCCTTCTGGGACGAGCGCGCGGCCCAGTTCGCACGGTCGATCCTGCGCACCGAGGTGACGCTGCGGCTCTCGGAGACTGCCGTGCGCCGGCTGCCGCACGCCGTGGACCGGGGCGCGGCCCAGGACGCCCTGGCCGCGGCCGGCCCGCCCGGCCCCGACGGTTGGACCACGCTCACCCTGCCGGTCGAGTCCCTGGACGTCGCGTACGGTCAGCTGCTGGCCCTGGGACCGGAGTTGGAGGTTCTGGGACCGGCATCCCTGCGCACCAGGTTCGAGGCCGCCGCCGCACATCTGTACGCGCTCTACCATCGGCCTTAAGGCTTCATTTCGGTGTCTCCGCGTGCGTCGCCTGTCGCCAAGGCAGATGCTGGACCCGTGATGGACGAGACGGAGTTCTGGGAGATCGTCGACAGCACCCGCGAGGCCGCCGACGGCGACCCCGAGGACCATGCCGACCTGCTCGTCGAACGGCTGGTGCAGCTCGACCCCGATTCCGTGCTGGACTTCGCCCGGCACTTCGAGGCGCGCTACAACCGCGCGTACCGCTGGGACCTGTGGGGCGCCGCGTCCGTGCTGCTCGGCGGGGCGAGCGACGACGCCTTCGACTACTTCCGCTGCTGGCTGATCGGCCAGGGCCGGGAGGTGTACGAGGGCGCCGTGCACGATCCGGACAGCCTCGCCGAACTCCTCGACGACTTCGACGAGGAGCTGGACGGGGACGCGGAGGACCTGGGCTACGCCGCCGACGAGGCGTACGAGCAGCTCACCGGGGTGGTGGCGCCGGATCTCGGGCTGCCGCCCCAGGCAGCCGAGCCGGAGGGCACCCCGTTCGGCTTCGACGACGACGCCGCCCTCGCGGCGCGGCTGCCCGCGTTGTGGGAGCGCTTCGGCGCCGGGTGAGCGGGGGTCGGCCGGGGCCCGGTCACGGGCTGAGCGGCCGGCCCATCAGCACGTCGTCCACATACCGCCCGCCCAGGAAGAACTCGCCGGGCAGTACGCCCTCGACCGTGAACCCCTCCGACGCGTACAGGGCACGGGCGGGGGCGTTGTGGCCCAGCACCCGCAGGGTGATCCGGCTCGCCCCTTGGCCGCGTGCCGCCGCACACGCCGCGCGTATCAGTGAGCGGCCCATGCCGCGGCCGCGCGCCCAGCCGGCCACGGCGAGGCCCTGTATCTGCCGGACGTGCGCGTTGCAGGCCAGCGGCGTGGGCGGCACCACGCGTACGTAACCCGCGATGACCCGCTCGCCCGCGTTCACCGCCTCGGCCACCAGGACGTCCTGCGGCCGGTGCCGCTCGTCGAAGAACGGCGCGTACGGCGGCTGCGGACGCTCCACCACCTCGTGCAGGGTCGACCAGGTGCTCCGGTCGAGCTCCGCGAGGGCGGAGTCGTCGTCGAGGACGGCGGGTCGGACGAAGGGGGCGGAAGGAGTGAAGGACTCGGCCATGGGCGTCACTGTGCCACGCGTCGCCGGCGGCCCATGGGGCAGGATGAGTTCCATGCCGCACTCCCGTATCGCCGTCAGCGGATCGACCGGACTCATCGGAGCGGCGCTGGTGCGCTCGCTGCGGGCCGACGGGCACGAGGTGGTCCGGCTGGTCCGGCGCCCGGCACGGTCGGGCGACGAGGTGGAGTGGGACCCCGGGCGGGGTTACGTGGACGTGGCCGGGCTGGTGGGCTGCGACGCAGTCGTCCATCTCGCCGGCGCCGGGGTCGGCGACCACCGCTGGACCGAGGCGTACAAGCGCGAGATCCGGGACAGCCGGGTGCTGGGCACGGCCGCGATCGCCGAGGCCGTCGCCTCGCTGGACGTACCGCCGAAGGTGCTGCTGGCCGGGTCCGCGATCGGCTACTACGGCGACACCGGGGCCCGCGCGGTCGACGAGGGCGCGCCGCCCGGTGACGGGTTCCTGCCGTCGGTGTGCGTGGAGTGGGAGGAAGCCACGGCCGCCGCGGAGGAGGCCGGCGTGCGGACCGTGCACGCGCGCACCGGTCTGGTCGTCGCCCGGGAGGGCGGTGCGTGGGGCCGGCTCTTCCCGCTGTTCCGTGCGGGGCTCGGCGGCCGGCTCGGCAACGGGCGGCAGTACTGGAGCTTCATCGCGCTGCACGACCACATCGCGGCGCTGCGGCACCTCCTGGACACCCCGGAGCTGTCCGGGCCGGTGAATCTGACGGGGCCGGCCCCCGTCACCAACGGCGAGGTGACGGCGGCGATGGGCCGGGTGCTGCGCCGGCCCACCCTGTTCACCGCTCCCGCGCCGGCGCTGCGGATCGCCCTGGGCGAGTTCGCCGGGGACGTGCTGGGCAGTCAGCGGGTCCTGCCGGCGCGGTTGCTGGACTCGGGATTCGCGTTCGCCTTCCCCGGGATCGATGCCGCCATCCGGGCCGCTCTGCGCTGATCCCGCGTCCCATGACCCGTTCCCCGTCGTCCCGTTCAGACGCGCGTGCGACCCCGTGCACCGGTGCCCCGGCCCGCGCGCGACTGCGCGCGATCCCGCCACCCTCCTAGCCTCATGGCGAACGCGCGCATTCCGGGGGCCTGTTGAGGGCAAGAGCCTCCCACCAGTTGCGCCGACTCGGGGAGGGGCACGTGCTCAGCACGGCACACCACGCGGACGTCGTCATCATCGGGGCCGGGATCGCCGGCCTGTCAGCGGCCCACCGACTGATCAGTGCGGGAGTGAACGTCAGCGTCCTGGAAGCCGGCCCCCGGGCCGGCGGCCGGATGATGACCGACGAGGTGGACGGCTTCCGCCTCGACCACATCGGACCGCTTCTCAACACCTCGTACCCGGAGCTGTACGCGACACCCGGGCTCGACGGACTCGTCCTGCGCCACTTCGATCCCGGCGTCCTCGTCCACAGCGAGGGCCGCCGGTACCGGACCGGGGAGGTCCGCCGGTTCCGGACCGGGGAGGTCCGCCGGTTCCGGACCGGGGAGACGCGCAACCCGCGGGGCTCGCGAAGCGCGCTGGGCGCATTCAAGGCAGCGCGCGCCCTCGCGAGCGCCCCCCGCGCGCCCCTGGGCGGCAACCTCACCGGGATGACGGGCGGGGGTCTCACCGGCGCCATGGGCGGGGCGATCGACCAGGCCCGGCTCGGCGTGGCCCTGGCCCGGCTCGCCGCCACCCCGCGGGCCCGCGTCCTGGCCCGGCCCGAACGGGCGGCGCTCGACGCCCTGTCCGGCCGCGGCCTGTCCTCCCGGACGCTCAACGGCTTCGTGCGCCCCCTGCTCACGGCGCTGCTGAGCGATCCCGCGCTCACCACGTCGAGCCGGTGCGCCGACCTCGCGCTGCGCGGCTACGCGAGCGGCAGGCTCTGCGTACCGTCCGGGGGGTCGGCGAGCCTGCCCGATCTGCTGGCGGCCGCGCTGCCGCCCGGCACCGTACGGACCGGTGTGCACGTCACGGCGGCGGACATCACCTCGGTGCGCACCAAGGAGCACGGCGAACTCGGGTGCCGTTCCCTGCTGCTGGCGACCGGCGCGGGCGCCGCGGCCGAGCTGCTGCCCGGTCTGCGCGTACCGCCCTTCCACCCGGTGACGGTGCTCCACCACACCGCCCCCGCTCCCCCTCCGACCGGCGCCTCCCTGCTCCTGGACGCCGACCGTTCGGGCCCGGTCGCCCACACCGCGGTGATGAGCGAGGTCGACCCGGAACGTGCCCCGCACGGCCGGGTCCTGATCAGTTCGACGGTGCTCGGCACCCCGCCGCCCGATCTGGACCGCACGGTCCGCGCGCACCTCGCGGCGCTCTACGGAACACCCACCGACGACTGGGAGCTGCTGGCCGCCCACCACGACCCGGAGGCGGTGCCCGCGATGCCGCCGCCGCACGACCCGCGCCGCCCGGTGCGGTTGCTCGCCGGCCTGTACGTGTGCGGCGATCACCGCGACACCGGCACCGTCCAGGGGGCCCTCTCCTCCGGCCGCCGCGCGGCCGGGGCGATCCTCGCCGACCTGGGCGTGCGGCCGGCCCGGGAGGACGCCACGGTGCTCCCCGAGGCGGCGTAGCCACCGGGATCCGGGGCCGCGCCCCCTGCCGGGCGCGGCCTCATCCCAGCGCGGCCACCCGCTCGCGGTAGCCGCGCACCGCGGCGGCGTCGCGGAAGGGTTCGAGGCGCCGCTCGAAGTCCCGTACGTACTCCGTGGCGCGCACCGAGCGCATCTCGGCGGCCTGCTGCGCGGCTTCCGCGCCCAGCCGGCACGCCTGGTCGAGCTCGCCGAGTCCCAGCCGGGCGGAGGCCAGGACCACCCGGCAGAACAGCCGGCTGCGGGCGTACGCGGGGGCGCGCAGCTGGAGCGAGCGCTCCGCGTGCTGGGCGGCGGCCCGGTACTGCTGGAGGTCGCGGTGGCAGTGCCCGAACTCGTCGGCGAGCTGGGCCTCGTCGAAGTAGCGGGCCCAGTGCGGCACCTCGTCTCCGGGGCGGGAGGCCTCCAGCGCGTGTTCCGCCCGCGCGAGCGAGGCGGCGCACGCCTTGGCCTCGCCGAGGACGCCGTGGCCGCGTGCCTCGACCGCGTGCAGCAGGGCCAGGACGGTGTGGGGCGCGGACGAGCCGACGCCCTGCTGGGCCACGCGCGCCAGCTGCACCGCCTCCCGGCCGTGCCCGAGGTAGACGGCCTGCCTGCTCATGGTGATCAGGACGAAGCTGCCGTAGGCCCGGTCGCCGGCGGCCTGGGCCAGCCGGAGCGCCTGGACGAAGTAGCGCTGGGCGAGCCCGTGCGCCGCGATGTCGTACGAGGTCCAGCCGGCGAGCCGGGTCAGATCGGCGGCGGCGGCGAACAGCCGCCGCCCGGTGGCTTCCCCGTAGGTGCCGCGCAGCATCGGCTCCGCCTCGTGTTCGAGGTAGCGGACGAGGGCCTGCCGGGCGTGGCCGCCGCCGTAGGCGTTGTCCAGGGTGCGGAAGAGCTCGCCGACCGAGCGCAGGGCGGCGACGTCCCCGCTGCTGACCTTCAGCCCGGAGCCCCGCTCGGTCTGCCGCTGCCGGGGGACGCCGGGGCCGCCGGGGACGAGGGCGGCCGGGGGGCTGCCGGGGGCGTGCGGTCCGGCGGGGCGGGTCGGGGTGGGCCCGCGCAGACCGTGCCGGGCGCCGTGCCCGGGCAGGCCGCTCTGTTCGGGCAGCCCGGGCACGGGCCCGCCGCCCGGTCCGTGGAGGCCGCTCCCGCCGCCGTGCTGCCCGTTCACCGCCCCGCCGTACGTCCCGTGCGGGCCGGGCGCCGTGCGCGGGGCGGCGTGCGCCTGGGCGGCCGCGTGCGCCCTGCCGGCCCCGCCCGCGACCGAGGCGGCCTCGCCCGCCCGCCCCACCCACTCGTCCGCCCGTCCGATCAGCCAGTCGCGGCTGGGGACCACCAGACCCGCCGGGGTGAAGGCGATCTTCCGCAGCTCCGCGTGGCTGCCGGAGTCCTTGCGCCACAGTCCGCTGACGATGTCGACCGCCTCGGCGGGCGTGGCCGCGAACTCCAGGCCCGCGTAGACGGGCGCGCAGGCGTCCAGGCCCAGGTCCTGCGCGGAGAGCCGGCGGCCGAGCCGCCGGGTGAAGACCTCGGCGATCAGCGCGGGGGTGGTGCCCCGTGGCTGCTGGCCGCGCAGCCAGCGGGTCACGGAGGTCTTGTCGTACCGCAGGTCGAGGCCGTGTTCGAGGCCGAGCTGGTCCACCCGCCGGGCGAGACCGGCGTTGGAGAATCCGGCTTCGGTGATGAGCGAGGCGAGTCGGCGGTTGGGGGTGCGCTGCGGAGGTCGTTCCGACATCAGCTGTACGGTCTCCTGCCTTCGGGGCCGGGCGGGCAGCCCTGAGGGCCTGCTCTGGAGTCTTCCCGCCGGGTCACGGTGCTGGGCACGCACGCCCCAGGGGACGGCGCGAATTTAGCGGCCTCCGGGGCAGCCCCGGCCACTCTCGCTTCACATTCATCCGATCGTGTGAGGATTGGGGGCGGCGCTGACAGGAACCACCTGCCGGGCCCCCGCTCCGACGCCGGTCGTACAGTGGCCGAAGGCGCGATTCGGTGCATGGTGACGTGATGACGGGACACCCCGGCCCCCGGCACCGCGAGGAGAGAGGCTGCTGTCGTGACTGAGCTTCGGTTCGTCCGTCTGGGATTCGGCGAGAACGCCGTCGACTACCAGGAGGCCTGGCAGAAGCAGCGCGAGGTGCACGCGGCACGGTTCGAGGACACCGTCCCCGACACCTGCCTGCTGCTGGAGCACCCGCCCGTCTACACGGCGGGCCGGCGCACGGCCGACAGCGAACGCCCGCTGGACGGCACCCCGGTCATCGACGTGGACCGCGGCGGCAAGATCACCTGGCACGGCCCGGGCCAGCTCGTCGGCTACCCGATCCAGAAGCTGCCGCGTCCGGTGGACGTCGTCGCACACGTCCGCCGGCTGGAGGAGGCGCTGATCCGTACGGCCGCCGAGTTCGGGGTGGAGACCAGCCGGGTCGAGGGCCGCAGCGGCGTCTGGGTGCTGGGCGACCCGGTCGAGCAGCGCCCGGCGATCGGCGGTCTCTCGCTCGACTTCGACCCCCGGCTGCGGGACGAGGAGTTCGACGCCCGCCTCAACGGCCCCGAGTACGCCCCGTCCAACGCCGGCCAGCGCCGCGAGGACCGCAAGCTCGCCGCGATCGGCATCCGGGTCGCCAAGGGCGTCACCATGCACGGCTTCTCCTTCAACGTGAACCCGGACAACACCTGGTTCGACCGGATCGTGCCGTGCGGCATCCGGGACGCGGGCGTCACCTCGCTCAGCTACGAACTCGGCCGCGAGATCACGATCGCGGAGGTGCTCCCGGTCGTCGAGAAGCACCTCCGGGACATCCTGGAGAACGCCGAGCTCGCCCCGCGCCTCGTCGAGCGCGCGGAGGATGCCGTGGCCACGGCGTGACCCTCGGAACACCTCTGCGGGAATAGGCCCTGCCGGCCACAGGTTGGGCAGACGTAAAGCCGTTTGAACAACGGGCGTACCCTGGTGTTCGCCGAAGAATCCAATGCAGCGAAAGCAAAGGGGAGTGCCGGAGTGTCCGCTGTCGCACCCGACGGGCGCAAGATGCTGCGCCTCGAGGTCCGGAACAGCCAGACCCCCATCGAGCGCAAGCCCGAGTGGATCAAAACCCGGGCGAAGATGGGCCCCGAGTACAACCAGCTGCAGAAGCTCGTGAAGAGCGAGGGTCTGCACACGGTGTGCCAGGAGGCCGGCTGCCCCAACATCTTCGAATGCTGGGAGGACCGCGAGGCCACGTTCCTCATCGGCGGCGACCAGTGCACCCGGCGCTGTGACTTCTGCCAGATCGACACGGGCAAGCCGCAGGCGCTGGACCGGGACGAGCCCCGTCGCGTCGGCGAGTCCGTCGTCACGATGGACCTGAACTACGCCACCATCACGGGCGTCGCGCGCGACGACCTGGAGGACGGCGGCGCCTGGCTGTACGCGGAGACCGTCCGCCAGATCCACGCGATGACGGCGGAGCGGGAGGGCGGCCACACCAAGGTGGAGCTGCTGATCCCCGACTTCAACGCGGAGCCCGGGCAGCTCGCCGAGGTCTTCTCCTCGCGCCCCGAGGTGCTGGGGCACAACGTGGAGACGGTGCCGCGGATCTTCAAGCGGATCCGTCCCGGCTTCCGTTACGAGCGTTCCCTGGAGGTCATCACCCGCGCCCGCGAGGCCGGCCTGGTGACCAAGTCCAACCTGATCCTCGGCATGGGCGAGACCCGCGAGGAAGTCAGCCAGGCGCTCCGGGACCTGCACGACGCGGGTTGCGAGCTCATCACGATCACGCAGTACCTGCGGCCCTCCCCGCGCCACCACCCGGTCGAGCGCTGGGTGAAGCCGCACGAGTTCGTGGAGCTCAAGGAGGAGGCCGATCAGATCGGGTACTCCGGCGTGATGTCCGGCCCGCTGGTCCGCTCCTCGTACCGCGCGGGCCGGCTGTTCCAGCAGGCGGTCGAGCGGCGCGGCGCGGTGGCCCCGGCGACGACCGCGTAGCACGGACTGTGTGAATTCGGGCACAAGAAGCTACTGAACAGTAATGGCTGAATCGACGCGGCCCGTACGCTCCTCGCAGGTCGCGGGCGCGTATGGGCCGCGTCGACGTGCGCGGCGCCGATAACAAGGTTTCATTGGTGTTTGACCGCCAGGTCATGCGCTGGTAACACCGAACAGTGACCCTGGATGCACGCAGCGCAGTGGCTCGCAGGGGCCGCTGTCGCCCCGCGTCCCGTATCCAGTCCGCGCAGCACACTCCGTCCGCCGGGCACCGTCCGGCGATCGCATCCGTTCCGAGGGGACTTCCACGATGCAGGCCGTGCCGGTACGCGCCACCGCCCTTCCGTCCGTCACCGACGCCCTCCGCGCCGTCGAGTCGCTGCTGCTGAGCAGCGGCCAGAAAACCGCCCGCCGCAACGCCTGGACGGCCGTCCTCGAGGACCGCCGCCGGGCCAAGGACCGGGTCGAGTCCGAGTACGTACTGGAGGCCGTGGCCGACCACCGTTCCTAGGCCACGTAAACTTCACTGCATGGCGAGGAAGGCAAAAACCACTGAAGGCGCGGACAGCGCCGAGAACGCGGGGCGGCTCAAGCAGATCGCCCTGACCTACAAGATGACCAGGCGGACCGACTCGAAGATCGGTCTTGTCGTCGCGGGTGTGGGAATCGTCACCTTCGGTGTCCTCCTCGCGATCGGTTTTGTGATCGACCACCCGATCTACCTGGGCATCCTGGGCTTCGTGCTCGCTCTCCTCGCGATGGCGATCGTCTTCGGGCGGCGTGCCGAGCGGGCGGCCTTCGGGCAGATGGAGGGCCAGCCCGGTGCCGCGGCGGCCGTGCTGGACCGCGTGGGCCGTGGCTGGACCACGACGCCGGCGGTCGCGATGAACCGCAGCCAGGACGTCGTCCACCGTGCCGTGGGCAAGGCGGGCATCGTGCTGGTCGCCGAGGGCAACCCGAACCGGGTGAAGGGCCTGCTGGCGGCCGAGAAGAAGAAGATGGCCCGCATCGTGGTCGACGTACCCGTGCACGACATCATCGTCGGCAACGGCGAGGGCCAGGTGCCGCTCAAGAAGGTGCGCACCAAGATGCTGAAGCTGCCGCGCGTCCTGACCGGCCCGCAGGTGACGGCCGCCAACGACCGGCTGCGTGCGATGGGCGACCTGATGAGCAACATGCCGCTGCCGAAGGGCCCCATGCCGAAGGGCATGCGGATGCCGCGCGGCGGAAAGATGCGCTGAGCGGAACGAGAGAACGCGGAAATGAGGGCGGGGGGGGGGCCAGAGGGTGGGGGCCCCCCCCCCGTT
>NZ_JBEXXO010000005.1:0-148308 GCF_040630435.1 Streptomyces sp. NPDC005803
GTGCCGCGTCAGTCAAGGTTTGCCCGGGCGAACCTTGACTGACGCGGCACTGGAGGGGGCGCGCCGACTCGGACGCCCTTGCGCCGGGACGGTGTGCCGCACGCCTCACACCCGCCGCATGACCGACTTCACAACAGGCGGCCCACGACGCCCTGATGCGGCACTCCGAGGGCGTCCGGCGCGGCGCAGCGTGCCGCAAGGCCGTACACAGCGTGAGGAAAAGGGAGTTGGATTCCCCACAGCCGGGTGATGTGCGTCACCTGCTCCACGACGTCCCGCGCGCGTCTCCTAATGTGTGCCGAAGTGACTTCCTTCGACTCCTCCCCCACGCTCACCGTCTGGCGCGCTCTGCTCGCCGTCGCGGTGGTGTTCGTGATGCTGGCGACCACCGGTTGGACCGCCGTGCGTCACCAGCACTCCGACGCGCCACGCACCGTCGCCCTCGCTTCCTGGGCCAAGGGGTCGATAGCGGGGCACGCGCTCCCCTCGGCCGACGCGCCTTCGTACAAGCTGGCGCACTTCTTCGCCTCGCTCACGGACGCGCAGGGCAGCGGACTGGCCCGCAAGTACCCCCTCGTGGTGGGGAATCTGAACGGCGCTCCGGTCACCCTGCGCTACCAGGCCAACCGGCTGGCGCTGGAACAGGCGCGCACGGCCGAGCAGAGCCGGGTGCACGACCAGAGACTCTCCCCCGACGGCCGCGCCGACGCGCAGCACCGGGTGGACCGCTTCCGGTCGATGCTCGCCGAGGGTCGGCACTTCCTCTCGTTCGACCCGTCGGGCCGCGGCCACGCCGCCGAGGTGCTCGGCGACCTCGAACGCGCCGAGCGGGTCTCGGTGGTCGTCCCGGGCGTCGACACGAACCTGCTGACGCTGGAACGCACCGGGGACAAGACGAACGCCGCCCCCGTCGGCATGGCCAGGTCCCTGTACGCGGCCGAGCGCGCCGCACATCCGGACGTGCGGACCGCGGTCATCGCCTGGGCGGACTACACCGCACCGGCCGGCATCGGCGTGGACGCGGCCCTGGGCAACCTGGCCGAGCGCGGGGCCGTGCGGCTCGCCGCACTCGTCGGCGCGCTCCCGGGGACCGCTCCCGTCTCGCTGTTCTGCCACAGCTACGGCTCCGTGCTGTGCGGGGTCGCCGCGGACGGACTGCCCGGCCGGGTGACGGACATCGCGGTCGCGGGAAGTCCGGGCATGCGGGCCGACAACGTCGGCCGGCTGCACACCCGGGCCAACGTGTGGGCGATGCGGGACCACGGCGACTGGATCGCCGACGTGCCGAACCTGGAGCTCGGTGGCCTGGGTCACGGGGCCGACCCGGTGGATCCCGACTTCGGTGCGCGGATCGCCTCGGCGGGCGACGCGGTCGGTCACAGCGGTTATTTCGAGCCGGGGACCGAGAGCCTCGACAACTTCGCCGCGATCGGCGCGGGCGCCTACGCCTCGGTCACCTGCGCCCAGGCCGACAGCGGCTGCCACGAACAGATTTCCGGCCACCGGACGGTCTGACGCGCGTAAGAACCGCGTGAACGGGCCGGACGCGCGTAGAGAACCGCGTCCGGCCGCACATTGCGAGCGCCTCCAAGGGGGGACGAGCGGGCAAGTGCCGCATACGATGAGGCACATGGGTGATGTGCTGGCCGGAATTCATGCCACCTGGGAGTTCGACGCCGACTCCCTGCTCATCCGCTTCGAACGGGGGATCCGCACGCCGAGGCTCTTGCAGAGTCTCCGTGAGCGCCGCGTCCCGCACGCGGCGCTGTCGTCGGTGACGCTGACCCCGGGCAAGCGGGGCACGGTGGTGCTGCGCGCGGTCCCGAGACCGGGCGCCGACCCGTTGCTGGAGGCGGCGGCCGGGCAGCTGAAGGACGGCTGCGATCCCTACCGTCTGGTGCTCCCCGCCGAACGCGAGACGCTCGCCGAGTACTACGCGGACGAGCTGCGCGCGCGGCTGGGGCCCGAGGCGGGCGAACCCGCCGACCGGTTCCTGGTCGCCGCCCCCGCGGCGCCGATGCGCTTCAAGGCGTACGACGGCCGGGCCGACTTCGACGGTGACCGGATCTCGTTCCGGTGGTTCTGGACGGGCGCCTCCTCGGAGAAGTGGAAGGCGGGCGACCAGACGTTCCCGGTCGCGGAGCTGAGCGGGGTCGAGTGGCGTTCGCCGGAGGCCTTCGAGGGCTACCTGCGGCTGGTGCCGCGCGGGCCGGCGCCCGTGGACCCGGCCGCCGGTCCGGGCGTCGGCCAGGTGTCCGCCGCACCGGGTGCGGGCCTGCTGACGGGCACCGCCCCGAGCGCGCGGCCGACGGCGGCGCGGCCGGCCCGGGCGGATCAGGACCCGGCCGCGGTGATCTTCGGCCTCGGCTACGGGCCGGTGCACGAGTCGCTGCCCTTCGCCGCGTCCGTACTGGAGTCCGTCCGCAGGAAGCAGTCCATGCCCGTCGCCACCGCGGCGGCCCTGGTGGGCGCGGGGCGGCGGGACCCGGCGGACATCGCAGAGCGGATCCGCCATCTCGGGGAGCTGCACCAGGCCGGTCTGGTGACGGACGACGAGTTCAGTGCGAAGAAGGCACAGCTGCTCGCCGAGCTGTGACGGGCCCGCGCCGGCCTTCTCGTACGGCGTGGTCATACCCCCGTACGAGATCGGCGGCAGCGGACCGGGACCCCGGTATGACGCCCGCGGGCGGCCCCGCTGCCTACCCTGATCACGCCATGCCCCCTTCCTCCCCGCCCCCGCCGTCATCGCCGCAGCCCGCTCCCCCGCACCCGCCGGCGGACGGTCTGCTGAGCGCCGCCCGCCGCAATGTGCGCGACTTCGCCCACGCGCTGTCCCATCCCTCCCACCCCCCGACGCCGCTCCTGGCCGGTGCGCCGAAGTCGTGGCAGCGGCTGCTGCCGTACGTCGTCGTCCTGGCTCTGGCCGCCGTCTTCCTCCCGGTCACGGTCACCGTCCTGGCCGGCCAGTACCACCTGAACGGCGGCCTCGCGGGGGCGCTCGCCGTCGCACAGGCCGCCCCCCTGCTGATGCTGGCGCACCGCCCGCTGCAGGCCTGGTGGATCATCTTCCCGGCCCACATCCTGGGCGCGGTCGTACTGCTCGGGCAGGACGGCGGGCAGGACGCCGCCTGGCCGTGGACACCGCCCGGCCTCATCGGCTACCTCTTCCTGCTCCTGGCGCTTGGCCTGCGCGAGCGGCGGCGGACGCTGGCCGCCGTCTGGCTGGCGACGGGCGCTGCGGGACTCGTCCTGTTCCTGGTCTCCCCCGAGCACGGCACCGACAACTCGCTCCTGCTCCTCATCCTCGGCGCCGTGGTGCTGGTGATCGGCGCGACGGTACGCGAACGGGGCGACGCCCAGCGCCGGCTCGCCGAGCAGGAGACCATCAGCGAGGCCGAGCGGGCTCAGCGGACGCTGCTGGAGGAGCGGACCAGGATCGCCCGCGAGCTCCACGACGTGGTCGCGCACCACATGTCGGTGATCACGGTGCAGGCGGACTCCGCCCCGTACCGGCTGGAGGGGCTGTCGGACCAGGCGCGTGAGGAGTTCGGGTCGATCGCGGCGAGTGCGCGGGAGTCCCTCGCGGAGATGCGGCGGCTGCTGACGGTGCTGCGCAGCGAGGGCACGGAGGGCGAGCGCGCGCCTCAGCCGGGGCTCGACCGGCTGCAGCAGCTGGTGGAGGCGACCGTACGGGCCGGACTGCCGGCCGAGCTGTCGCTGCCCGCCGGGCTCGCGGGCATCCCGCAGACGGTGGACCTGTCGGCGTACCGGATCGTGCAGGAGGCCCTGGCCAACGTGGTCCGGCACGCGCCGGGGGCCCGGACCCGGGTGTCGATCAGCTCCGACGGCGCGCACCTGACGGTCCTGGTCGTCAACGACCCGCCGGAGCGCACGGGTTCGTCGCTCGCTCCCCGCACGCCCGTGGAGACGGCGGGGACGGGGCACGGGCTGGTCGGCATGCGCGAACGCGTACGGTTGACCGGCGGGACGCTGGACACCGGGCCGCTGCCGGACGGCGGCTTCCGGGTGGCCGCGCGGCTCCCCCTACCCCCGGCCGCGCCCCCTGCCGCCGCCGCTTCCGTCCCGCTCCCGCCTCCGGAGGACTCGTGACCATCCGTGTGATCATCGTCGACGACCAGGCCATGGTGCGGGCGGGTTTCGCGGCGCTGCTGGCGGCGCAGGCCGACATCGACGTGGTCGGTGAGGCGCCGGACGGACGCCAGGGCATCGAGGTCAGCCGCCGGACCCGTCCGGACGTGGTCCTGATGGATGTGCGGATGCCCGAGATGGACGGCCTGGCGGCGGCGCGCGAGCTGCTGAACCCGCCGGTGGGCGTGGTGCACGTGCCGAAGGTGCTGATGCTCACCACGTTCGACGTGGACGACTACGTGTACGAGGCGCTGCGCGCCGGCGCGTCCGGCTTCCTGCTGAAGGACGCCCCGCCGGCGGACCTGATCTCGGCGGTCCGGGTGGTGGCGGCCGGCGACGCGCTGCTGGCGCCGTCCGTGACCCGGCGTCTGATCGCCGACTTCGCCCGGCAGCGGCCGTCCGGCGCCGCCCGGAGCGGGCCCGCGCTGCGGCTGAACGGGCTGACGCCGCGCGAGACGGAGGTACTGGAGCTGATCGCGCGCGGGCTGTCGAACCAGGAGATCGCGGGGCGGCTGGTGCTGGCGGAGCAGACGGTGAAGACGCACATCGGGCGGGTGCTGGCCAAGCTGGACCTGCGCGACCGCGCCCAGGCGGTGATCTTCGCGTACGAGGCGGGGGTGGTGGTGCCGGGCGAGGGGTGAGGGGCGCCCGGCCGGGGGGGTAGCCCCCGGAACGCCCTCGGGTGCGCTCCCCGTACACCCCCTACCCCGGTATCACCCCGCACGTGGCCCCCCGGTGTGACGCTTTCGCACCCGTCGTCTTCCTACCTTCCTCTCCGTCGCGCCGAACAGCGCGCGGGAGCCGGCTCAGCCGGAGAGGGAGGGTCGGATGCGCCGCTATGCGAGGACCTTGGTCGCGCTCGCCCTGGCGACCACCGTCGTGGCGGGGACCGCCGGCTGGGCGTCGGGAAACGCCCAGCAGGCGCTGACGGGGCCGCCGCCGGGCACGGCCGCCTGGCGGTCTGACGACGTACTGGGGCGGGAGCTGCCCGATCCGGAGCGCGCCACACCCGCCGAAGTGGCGCGGTTCTTCGCGGGGTTGGGCGAGCGGGACCAGCAGTCCCTGATCGCCCGGCACCCGCTCGTCGTCGGCAACCTCGACGGCGTCCCCGTCGAACTGCGCTACCGCGCCAACGCCCTGGCCCTGAGGGCCGGTCACGACCCCCGCTACGCGAGCCTCGCCGCGGACCCGCACCGCCGCATCCTCGCCTTCGATCCCCGCGGCCGCGGCCAAGTGGCGGAGGTCTTCGGGGACTTGACCACGGCGGACCGGGTGTCCGTCGTGGTGCCGGGTTCCGACATCGACGCCGGGACCTTCGACCGTACGAGCGATGTGTACGGGACGCCGGCCGGCATGGCCAAGTCGCTGTACGCGGAGACCGGTCCGGGCAGCGCGGTGATCGCCTGGGCCGGGTACACCACGCCCGTCGGCATCGGTGTGGACGCCGCGACCGGCTCGCTCGCCGAGGCGGGCGCGGACCGGCTGACCCGCTTCACGGACGGACTCGCCGCCACCGGCGTGCCCGCGCCCACGGTGTTCTGCCACAGCTACGGCTCCGTCGTCTGCGGCCTCGCCGCGTCCCGGCTGCGCGCCGGCGACCTGGTGGTCCTCGGCTCGCCGGGGATGCGCGCGGACGACGTCGGCGATCTGCACACCGAGGCCCGGGTGTGGGCCGCCAAGGACCCCGACGACTGGATCGACGACGTGCCGAACGTGGAGTTCGCCGGGCTGGGCCACGGAGCCGACCCGACCTCCCCGGAGTTCGGCGCCCGCCGGGTGCCCGCCGGCGACGCCCACGGGCACACCGGCTACTTCGCCCCCGGCACCGAGTCCCTGCGCGCCTTCGCGGAGATCGCGGACGGCACGTACCCGGCGGCGGAAGGAGCCCTGCGATGAGCCTGCGCGCCCTCGCCTCCCGCATCGACGCCCGCACCCCCGCCCACCGCGACCGCGCCCTCGACGGTCTGCGCGCCCTGGCGCTGCTCGCCGTGCCCACCGGACACTGGCTGCTCGGCGGATTCCGGCTCGACGGCGGCGGGGCCCTGCACAACGCCAGCCCGCTCTCGTCCTTCGGCGCCCTCGCCCCGTTCAGCTGGGTGCTCCAGATGCTGGGTGTCTTCTTCCTGGTCGGCGGCCACGCCTCGGTGCTCTCGTACCGCCGGCGGACGTCCACCACCGGTATCTGGCTGCGCGGCCGGATGGCCCGGCTCGGCCGGCCGGTGCTCGGGGTGACGGCCGTCTGGGCGGCGATGATCCCGGTGCTGCACGTGCTCGGGGTGCCGGGCGACACGCTGCGCACCGGGTCGACGCTGGTGATCCAGCCGCTCTGGTTCGTCGGTGTGTACGCGGTGGTCACCACGCTGACTCCGTACTGCGTCCGCATGGCGAGGCGGCTCGGCGGCTGGGCCGCGGCCCCGCTGCTCGGCGCGGTCGCCGTGGTCGATCTGCTGCGCTACGGGCCGCTGGGGGACGCCATGCCCTCGTGGCTGAGCGTGCTGAACATCGTGCCCGGCTGGCTCTTCGCGTACCAGCTCGGCGTCTCCTGGGGCGAGGGCCGGATCGGGAAGCGGGGCGCCCGGTTCCTGCTCGTCGGCGGCGGCGTGCTGTTCGCCGCCCTGCTGCTGCTCCTCCACTACCCGGCGTCGATGGTCGGGGTGCCCGGCGAGGCGCGCACCAACTCGCACCCGCCGTCGCTGCTGGTCCTCGCCCTGGCCGCCACGCAGAGCGGCGCGGCCATCCTGCTGCGCGACCGGATCGGCGGGCTGCTGCGCAGGCCGCTGGTGTGGGCGCCGGTCGTCGTGATCAACCTGTCGGCGATGACGATCCTGTGCTGGCACCAGACGGCGATGCTCGCCGCGGCGGTGCCCGCCTCGTTCGCCGGGGCGGTGCCCGGGCTGACGACCGGCCCGGACACGCTCGGCTGGGTCCTGGCCCGGCTGGCCTGGATGCCGGTGTTCGCGGGGCTGCTGGTGCTCGTCGCGCGGTACGCGCGGCGGTTCGAGGCGCCGTGGCAGACGGGAACGCGGGCCGCGAACGCCCGCCGCGCGCTGGCCGGAGTGCTGGCGGTCGGGTTCGCCGTGTTCGCGCTGGGGTGAGCGGGTCCGGGCGGACGCCCGGACCCGCGGTACGGCTACTCGCGCGCCGTGGCCGTGTTGCTCATGTCCGGGTAGCGGTCCCCCGCCACCTGGCCGGCGATCGGCTCCAGCTGCGCCAGCTCGTCGGCGCTCAGCGTCAGCCGGGTCGCGCCGACGTTCTCCAGCAGCCGGCTGCTCTTGCGGGTGCCGGGGATCGGCACCACGGCCAGCCCGTGCACCTGGGCCCGCTGCTGCACCCAGGCGAGCGCCACCTGTGCGGCGGTCGCCCCGTGCGCGGCGGCGATCTTGTGGACCGGCTCCAGCAGCGCGGCGTTCGTCTTCGCGTTGTCGCCGGTGAAGCGCGGCTGGAACTTCCGGAAGTCGTTGTCCGCCAGCTCCTTGCCCGCGTCGGCGAACGCCCCGGTCAGGAAGCCCCGGCCGAGCGGCGAGTACGGCACGAGAGTCACGCCCAGCTCGACGGCGGCGGGCACGGCACTGCGCTCGACGTCGCGGCTGAAGAGCGACCACTCGGACTGGAGGGCGGCGATCGGGTGCACGGCGTGCGCCTCGCGCAGCTCCGCACCGGTCACCTCGCTCAGCCCGAGGTGCTTGACCTTGCCCTGCCGCACCAGCTCGGCCATGGCGCCGACGGACTCCGCCAGCGGTACGGCCGGGTCGCGGCGGTGCATGTAGTAGAGGTCGATGACGTCGGTGTTCAGCCGGCGCAGGCTGTTCTCGACCGCCTGGCGGATGTACGCCGGGTCGTTGCGCACGCCCCGGTAGTGCGGGTCGTCGTCGCGCCGCTCGATGGCGAACTTCGTCGCGAGGGTGATCTCGTCGCGGTGCGCGCCGACGAACGGCGCGATGAACGTCTCGTTGGCGCCGCTGCCGTAGATGTCGGCGGTGTCGAAGAGCGTGACGCCCGCGCCGAGGGCCGTCTCCAGGGTCTCGCGGGCCGCGGCCTCGTCGGTGTCCCCGTAGAACTCGCTCATGCCCATGCAGCCGAGGCCCTGGACGCCGACCTGCGGGCCGCCGCTGCCGAGCTCCACGGTGGCGATCTTGTTGTCAGTCATCAGGCACTGGGCCTTTCCGGCGCCCGCCGGGCGCCTGCGTAGAACTCGATCTTGTGGTCGAGGACGGCGAGGGTGTCCTGGAGCTCCGCGATCCGCGTCCTCACGTCGCGGCGGGTCGCCTCCAGCAGTTCCTGCCGTGCCTCGAAGGTGTGCTCGCCCTCGCGCAGCAGTTCCGCGTACCGGACCATGTCCGCCACCGGCATCCCGGTCAGCCGCAGCTTGCCGACGAAGGCGAGCCAGTCCAGGTCACGGTTGGTGAAACGGCGCTGGCCGGTGTGCGAGCGGTCCACGTGCGGCATCAGCCCGATCCGCTCGTACCAGCGCAGCGTGTGGGCGGTCAGCCCGGTGAAGGCGGCGACCTCGCTGATGGTGTAGCGGTCCTGGCCCTCGGGACGCGGGTGGGCCCTGGGGGGCGCCGCGCAGACGTCCGTTCCTGCCGAAGTGGTCTCCATCACCGTCATGCCCTCCACGCTAGGACCCTGGAGTGCACTCTAAGCAAGCGATACCGGATGCGATTCCCGGCCACCGTCACACAGAACCTACTCTCGTAGCCATGCAGAGCCTGGCGATGATCGAGAACTGGCCCGTCCCCACCGCGGCGGCGGGCGTCGTACGAGCGGACGGGACCGTCGTCGCGACGCACGGTCCGGCCGCGCACCGTTTCCCGCTCGCTTCCGTCACCAAGCCGGTCGCCGCCTATGCGGCGCTGGTGGCGTACGAGGAGGGCGCGGTCGAGCTCGACGAACCGGCCGGTCCCGAGGGGTCCACGGTCCGCCACCTGCTCGCCCACACCAGCGGGCTCGCGTTCGACGAGCACCGGGTCACGGCCCCGCCGGGCACCCGCCGGCTGTACTCCAACGCGGGCTTCGAGGTACTGGGCGACCACATCGCGAAGGCCACCGACATCCCGTTCCCGGAGTACGTGCGCCAGGCGGTGCTGGAGCCCTTGGGCATGACCGCGACGACGTTGGACGGCTCACCGGCCCGCGACGGCGTGTCGACCGTCGAGGACCTGGTGCGGTTCGCGGCGGAGGTGCAGGCGCCCCGGCTCCTCGACCCGCGCACGGTGCTGGAGGCGCAGAGCGTCGTCCACCCCGGGCTGAAGGGCGTACTGCCGGGCTACGGCCACCAGAACCCCAACGACTGGGGCCTCGGCTTCGAGATCCGGGACCACAAGTCGCCGCACTGGACGGGTTCCTCGTCGTCCCCCGCGACGTTCGGGCACTTCGGCCAGTCGGGCACGTTCCTGTGGATCGACCCGGCGGCGGGGGCGGCCTGCGTGGCGCTCACCGACCGGCCCTTCGGGCCGTGGGCGGCCGAGGTGTGGCCGCCGTTCACGGACGCGGTGCTGGCAGAGCTGAGGGCGTGAGCGAACCGGCGGCAAGGCACTCGAACCACACCGTCTTGCCGCCGCCGTCCGGGCGCGTCTCCACGCCCCACTTGTCGGCGACGGCGTCCACGAGGACCAGCCCCCGCCCGCCCTCGTCGCACGCGTCTCCCGCCACCACGACGGGCACCCCCGGGCAGTCGTCCGCCACCTCGACGCGCACGCCCTCACCGCCCGGGAGCCGGAAGATGAAGGTCTGGCAGCGGCGGCCGGGCACGTGCCGGACGACGTTGGCGACCAGCTCGGTGAGCGCCAGTTCCGCCGCGTCGGTGACCTCTGCCATGCCCCACCCGGCGAGGTAGAGCCGCAGGATGCGCCGCAGGTGCCGGGCCGAGTGCTCACCCATGGCGAAGTCGGCGCGGTAGACCGGCTCTTCGGACGCGGTCCGGGGAGCGATTGCGTGATTCATGTCACCATCGTGCGACCAGGTGACTACGCTCGGCTACGTACGGAACCGAACGTCACGAGGCGTTGCACACCGGAGGTCCCGCCGTGGCCAACATCCAGTCGCTCGACCCGACCGCCTCCCCCTTGGATTACTACGGCTGGGAACTGCGCCGCCTGCGCGAGGCCGCGGGCCTGAACCACGCCCAGTTGGGCGAGATCATCTTCTGTACTGGGTCACTGATCGGCCAGATCGAGACGACGAAGAAGATCCCCACCCGCGACTTCTCCGAACGGGTCGACGCCGGACTCGGCACGGACGGGACGTTTTCCCGGCTGATGGGCCTGGTCCTGCGCAGCCAACTGCCGACGTGGTTCCAGCCGTATGCGGAGATGGAGGCGCGCGCGGCGTACATCTCCACGTACCAGGCACAGTTGGTGTACGGACTGGTGCAGACGGAGGGGTATGCGCGGGCCCTCCTCGGGGTCGACTACCCGGACAAGATCGACGAAATGGCGGCCGCGCGGCTGGACCGGCAGCGGATTCTGGGGCGTGAGAATCCACCCGCGCTGTGGATCGTCATGAGCGAGGCCGCGCTGCTCCAGGAGGTCGGCGGCCGTGACGTCATGCGTGAACAACTTGGGCGGCTGTTGGACTTCCGGAACGACCCCTGGGTACAGGTTCAGGTACTGCCCTTCGACGTCGGCCAACACACGGGAATGATGGGGTCGTTCACCTTGCTGCGTTTCGAGGACGACCCTGACCTCTTCTACGTGGAGAGCTACGATCAAGGCCATATGACCGCCAACCCATCAGTGATCAAGGAGCGTTCGGTCGGCTACGCTCGACTGCAAGCTACAGCCCTCTCCCCCGAGGACTCGGCAACGCTGATCGCTCGTGTGATGGAGGAACGCTATGGAAACCAGTCATGAGTTGGCAGGAGCGCGCTGGCGCAAGTCGTCGTACAGCGGAACGAGCGGCGGCGAGTGCGTCGAGTGCACCGTGACCGGCGGCGCCGCCTGGCGGAAGTCGTCGTACAGCGGGAACACCGGCGGCGAGTGCGTCGAGGTGGCGACCGGGTGCGCCGCCTCCGTGCCGGTCCGCGACAGCAAGAACCCGGGCGGGCCCGTCCTCGTCGTCGGGGCCGATGCCTGGCAGGGCTTCGTGGACGGCCTTCGCGTGAAGTGATCTGACCGGGTTCCTCTTGGTGAGGACTTCCGGGCCTGTCCGCCCGTAAATACAAAGTCGGCTCAGCGGGAACCTCGGGCCGGTTGCCGGACACGTACAGGGCATGGAACTGAACGACGCTGATCCTGCCGCCCCGGTCGGAGGGATATCCGACCGGGAGCTGTGGGCGCGGGCCGTCGACGGCGACCGGGAGGCGTTCGGCCGGATCTTCGACCGTCACGGGAAGACCGTCTACAACCATCTGTTCCGACGGACGGCCGACTGGTCCGAGGCCGAAGACCTCACGTCGACCGTTTTCCTGCATGCCTGGCGTCGGCGATCCGAGACGGTCCTGGACCGCGACTCCGCCTTGCCCTGGTTGCTGGGCATCGCCGACCACCTGCTGTCGAACACCAGGCGGCGGCTGCGGCGGGCGGAGGCGTTGCTGCGTCGGCTCGTCTCGCATGACGAGCCCGTGGGCGACCACGCCGACCACGTCGTCGTCATGGTCGACGACGAGCGCCGTATGTCGGAGATCCACCGGGCGCTTGCGCGGCTGCCGCGCCACGAACGCGAGGTCGTCGAGCTCTGCGTGTGGTCGGGCCTGGATCAGCAGGCGGCCGCGGCAGCGCTGAGAGTGGCGGTGGGAACGGTGAAGTCCCGACTGCACCGGGCCCGGCGGAGGCTGGGGGCCGACCTCGTCGACGGAGCGACGGTGACGTCGTCATTCAGTTCCAGTAACCCCGTCCACGCGAAGGAGGTCGCACGATGAATGACGCGCAGGGCATTCCTGCGGCTCCTTCCGATCGTGATCTGCCGAATCACCGGCGGACTCGTGAGGAGCTACTGATGAAGATCGATCCCGAGGACAACCGTGCTTCGCTGCACCGCAGGTGGGGCGTGCCGCTGGCCGTAGCCGCCGGGGTCGCGGCGGTGAGCGTCGCGGCCGTGGCCGCCTTCGGCGGGGCGGGGGACGCCGAGCCGGTTCTCGCCGGCCCCGCCGGAAACCCGACGGGCGCCGCCGCGTCGCCGAGTACGGGCCCCTCGCACGGCTCCACGTCGGGCGGATCGGGTGCTACGCCGTCCTCGTCTCCGGTGCCCTCCGCCCCGGACCCGTTCACCATCACCAGCGGGAAGACGACCCCGATCGACGCGGGGACCGTCACCAAGATCCTGTCCTCCTGCCTGGGTTCGGACGCGTCGCGGTACCACTCGGTGGTCGCGGTCCGCACGCCCCTCGCCTCGCAGGACTGGGACGGCGTGGTCGTCGCCGTCGACTCCGCCGGCCAGTACGTGCAGTGCGAGTCCAAGGGCGACAAGGGCACGAGCCCGGACTCCCCGCCCACGTTCATCAACAACCGCCTGTGGGGCACCGGTCACACGATCGCGTACTTCGACTCCCTCGGCGCGCCCGTGGGCAAGGGGAAGTACCTCATGCTGGGCGCCGGGCACTACGCGTCCAACGTGGCCAAGATCGCCATCAGCTACGGCGACGACCCGAAGCTGTACCCGGCCGTCACGGCGGGCGGCGCGTTCGTCTACGCGGCAGCCCTGTCCGCCGACACCTCCGGCCCGCACTATTCGGGCCCCAACCCCTACGTCCACGCCTACGACGCATCCGGCAAGGAGATCTACAACCAGGCGAAGGACCCGCAGTTCGCCGACGAGCAGTAGGCCGGCCCGCAGGCCCGCACGAGGTCACCCGGGCGTGACAGATCCGGACCCACCGTGGGGCCCGGATCTGTCGGGTCGGTCAGCTGTGCGGCACCGGGTGCGTCAGCCCCTGGTCACCGCCGAGGGCCGTTCGGAACGTCCGGCTCTCGCCGTTGCCGTACGAGGAGTCCGGCGCTCCGCCTCAGCGTCCTCCCTCGCCTCGGACCGTCGCCACGCGGCCCGCGTACCGCTGGGTCCAGCCGGTCCCCGTGTCGGCCGTGAGCACCACGTCGTAGGAGCCGTGCTCGGTGGGCCAGTGCACGACGGTGGAGTGACCGCCGGGGACCGTGTACGTCCGGGTGCCGCCGAGGTAGTCGTTGGCCGTCAGGGTGTAACGGACGGGGTGCTTACCGTCGTTGTGCAGTGTCAGCCTGACCACGGCGCGCCTGCCCTTGACCAGCTCCGCCCCGACGCGCGGAATGCCGATGTGCTTCGTGCTCCCGCTCTCGGGAATCACCTGTCCGGCGAAGGAGCGCAGGAAGCCGTCGGGGCCGTAGACGGAGAAGGCGTACGCGCCGTCGGTCTCGTTCGTGTCCCAGGTGTACGAGCGGGGGGCCGCCGCGGTCACCGTGTACGGGGTGTTGGCGAACGGGAGGTACCGGTCGGGGAAGACCTGGAGGCTCACCGCCTTGCCCTCCGGGCCTCCGGCCAGCGTCATGGACGCGGTCACCGTGCCGGCCGAGCGGTCCTCGGTGAAGGTGGCGTGCGGGTGGAAGGAGAGGCCGCGCGGCTCCATCCGGTCACGCGGCGGCTTCGGCGGGGTGCCGGTGACCGGGTCGGCGATGACGACCGGACCCGGGCGCGGGTGCGCGAAGTCGATCGCGCTGGTCAGGTCGCCGGCGATGGAGCGGCGCCAGTCGGTGATGTTCGGACAGGTGAACGGCTTGCCCAGGTGGGCGGCCCAGGTCTCCAGGAACTTCACCGTGGAGGTGTGGTCGAACACCTCCGACGCGACGTAGCCGCCTCGCGTCCAGGGCGAGACCAGCAGCATCGGCACCCGGGGGCCGAACCCGTACGGGGTGGTGCCGGAGAACTCGCCGGGCGTGCCCGCCTCCGGGCGCGGCGGCAGGACGTGGTCGAACTTTCCGTCGTTCTCGTCGTAGGTGATGATCACGAGGGTGTGGTTCCAGATGTCCTCGTTGCTCTGGAGCGTCTTGAGCACCTTGTTCATGTAGCGCTCACCGTGGACGGTGTCGAAGCCCGGGTGCTCGCTCCACGCGGCGGGCATCACCACCCAGGAGACCTCGGGGAGGGGGTGCTCCGCCCCGGGCTCGCAGGCCGCGATCAGGTCGCGGAGCACCGCGTCGAGGTTCGCCTCGGAGTCGTCGTTCGGCGTGGTGGCGCCCGCGTAGACGAAGGAGTTGGCCTTCCAGATCTTGCCGGTGCCCGGTTCGAGGTCGGCGGCGTCCGCCGTGCGGGGGTCGAAGGCCTTGAAACTGTTGGTGACGTTGCAGCCGTACTCGCCCACATAGCCGTTCTGGAGGCTGCCGCCGACGCCGTTGCCGCTGTTGTCGGAGTAGACCCGCCAGTCGATGCCGGCCTGCTGGAGCTGCTCGGGGACCGTGGTCCAGCGGCGGCTGTAGTCGTTCTGCTTGGCGTTGGTGACCTCGCCGCCCGCCGCACCGGTCATCAGGTAGTAGCGGTTCGGGATGGTCGGCCCGTGCAGCGAGCAGAAGTTCATGTCGCAGACGGTGTACTGGGAGGCGAGCGAGTACATCCACGGCATGTAGTCGGGCGTGTAGTACCACATGCAGTGGTCGCCCTTGTCCTTCACCCAGGTGTCCCACCGCCCCCCGTTCGCACCGTAGAAGTTGTGCTTGTCGCTCCAGGTGGCGGTCGAGACGGCGGGCGTGACGATGGCTCCGGTGGCGTCACGCTGCTGGAAGACGTCGGTGCCGTCCTGGAACTTCAGGACCTGCTTGTCGTGGTGTCCCCGCACACCGGGCAGTTGGCCGAGGTAGTGGTCGAAGGACCGGTTCTCCTGCATGAGGATCACCACGTGCTTCAGATCGGAGATGTCACCGTTGAAGCCCTGGGGCAGGACGTATTCGGCCGCACTGGCCGTCGCCCCGCCCACCGCTTCGGCGACCGGGCCCACGGCCATCGCGCCGAGGGCCACAGCAGCCGTGCGGAGCATCCCGCGGCGGGTGATGCGGAGTTCGTTGGCGTTCTCGCTGCTCCGGCTGCTCCGGTTGCTCTCGTTGTTCTCGCTGTTCTCGTTGTTCTCGCTGTCGGCGTGAGGGGGCTCGATCGTCTGGAGAGACATCAGGGGGACCTCTGGGGGAAGAGTGATTCAGGGGGACGAGCGTCGGCGCGTGCCTGCGCAAAGTAGGCCGCCGGTGCGAACGGCGGGCGAACCAAGGACGTATTCCTGAGGCACCGGAAGATTTCCACGGGTCCGGTGCCGGGTCGAGACGCTTCACGGTGATAGCCGAAAATCGCGCCAGGTTGGCCGGGCGGCCGGTCATGCCCTTCCCGTGGTCGGTGATGACGGGAGCCGATACCCTCCTGCGCCATGGCCGACACAGTCCGCGCTACCGCCTCCGACGTCCCCGCGCTCGCCGCCGTCCTCGCCAGTGCCTACGCCGAGGACCCCGTCTGGTCCTGGCTGATGCCGCGCGACCGGGACCGGCGGCTGCGGCTGCTGTTCACCGCGCATCTGGCCCAGCAGGTCCCGGCGGGCCGGGTGTGGACCGACCCGGAGCGCACGGTGGCGGCGGTGTGGGCCGAGCCCGGACAGTGGAAGCTGCCGGTGAGCTACCTGCTGCGCAACGCGGCCACGCTGGTGCGCGCGGGACGCGCCCAACTGCCCCGGACCGGGATGCGGTTGCTCGCGCTGGAACACCGGCACCCGGCCGGTCCCGCGCACTGGTACGTCGAGTACATCGGCACCCACGCCGACGCGCGCGGTACGGGGCGCGGATCTCAGGTGCTGGGCGGGCTGCTCGCGCGGGCGGACGCGGACGGGCGGCCGGTGTTCCTGGAGTCGAGCAACCGGCGCAATCTGACGTTCTACGAGCGGCACGGGTTCACCGTGCACGAGGAGATGACGTTCCGGTCCGGGCCGCCGATGTGGTCGATGTGGCGGCGGGATTCCGGCCGTTAAAGGCTTTTACGCGGTCGGCGACTTCGCGCATGCTGAGCAGTGCGTTCCGGCCGGATTCAGGTCAGGGGCCCGTTCCGAGTGAGAGGTGCCCAGGCATGGGTGTGTACGACCGGCTCTTCGTGCCCGCACCGTCTCCCTGCCCCCGGTGCGGTTCGCAGGAGGACCTGGTGATCCAGTTCCACTTCGGGGACGTGTATCTCCACAAGTTCCGTGTCGGCGACACGATCGCGTGGTCGGACCGGGCCAAGGGGTCCCCCCGGACGGGCCGCTTCGAGACGCCCGGCTATCCGGAATGGTGCAAGCAGTGCGGGTTCGACCCCGAGGGCTTCTGCCTCGTGCAGTTCGACGGTGACGTGATCGTCGGCTACCGCGAGGCGACCGAAGAGGACATGGGGAGATTCGACTGGTGAGGCACGGCGGACGTCCCGCCGGGCACACCGAGCGGACGACGCCTCAGTCGGGCAGTTCCCAGACCAGCACCTCGGCCGCCCCGTCCGCGACCAGTTCGAGGTCCTTCTCCCCGGTGATCCGCGCCCCGTCGCCCGCCGTCAGTTCCTCGCCGCCGACCCGCACGCCCCCGGCCACCACATGCACGTACGCCTTCGGCGAGTCCGGCACCGCCGCACGCTCCCCGTCGGCCAGCCGGCGCACGTGAAGCATCGCACCGGCCTCCGGCAGGGCGTACGGGGTGGAGTCGGCGATGCCGGGGACCGTCGTGTACGAGGGCTCGCCGCCCGGCTCCAGGGGTGCGAGCCACATCTGGAGGAACGTCAACGGCGTTCCGGCGTCGTTGCGTTCCACGTGGCGGACGCCGGAGGCCGCGCTGAGGTGCTGGACGTCTCCGGCCCGTACGACGGTGGCGTGACCGGCCGAGTCCCGGTGGGTCAGCTCGCCCTCGACGACCCACGTGACGATCTCCGTGTGGCTGTGCGGGTGCTCCTCGAAGCCCGCGCCCGGGGCGAGACGCTCCTCGTTGCAGGCCAGGATCGGGCCGAAGCGGAGGTGGTCGGGGTCGTAGAACGCGCCGAAGGAGAAGGAGTGCCGGGACTCGATGCCGGCCGCCCCGTCCCCGCCCCTGAACCGGTCGCCCGAGCGACGTACGGAAATCACCCGTCCACGGTAGCCCGCCGGGCTGACCAGCGCCCGGGCCCCGGCCGACTTTCCGCCGGCACGACCCGCCACCGGCCCCGCCCCTTCGGGCACCCGTCCGGATAGGGCAGTCTTGTCCCCGTGCCCCGATCCGATCCTGAGCAGCCCGCCGCGAACGCCGCCCACCTCCATGCCGCGACCCTGAAACGGCTGGAGCAGTCCTCCGGCCGGCTGGCCGCGAACGCGATCGCCCGCATGGACGAGTCGCTGCCGTGGTACCGGGCGATGCCTCCGGAGAACCGGTCGTGGATCGGCCTGGTGGCCCAGGCCGGTATCGCCGCGTTCACCGAGTGGTTCCGGCATCCGGAGACCCCGCAGGCCATCTCGACCGATGTCTTCGGTACCGCTCCGCGCGAGCTGACCCGGGCCATCACGCTGCGGCAGACCGTGGAGATGGTGCGGACGACGATCGAGGTCATGGAGGCGGCGATCGACGAAGTCGCCGCGCCCGGCGACGAATCCGTACTGCGTGAGGCGCTGCTCGTGTACGCGCGGGAGATCGCCTTCGCGACCGCCCAGGTCTACGCACAGGCCGCCGAGGCCCGCGGCGCCTGGGACGCCCGCCTCGAATCGCTCGTCGTCAACGCGGTGCTGTCCGGGGAGGCCGACGAGGGCGCCGTGTCCCGGGCCGCCGCGCTCGGCTGGAACTCCCCCGAGCACGTGTGCGTGCTGCTCGGTACCGCGCCCGACGGCGACAGCGAGCTGACCGTGGAGGCGATCCGGCGGGCCGCCCGGCACGCCAAGCTCCAGGTGCTGACCGGGGTGCTCGGCAACCGCCTGGTCGTGATCGCGGGCGGCAGCGACAACCCGCTCCAGGTCGCGAAGGCGCTGATCGGCCCGTACGCGGCGGGCCCGGTCGTCGCCGGCCCGGTGGTGCCGGACCTGCTGGCGGCCACCCGGTCCGCGCAGGCGGCGGCCGCCGGGCTCAAGGCGTGCGGTGCGTGGCAGGACGCCCCGCGGCCGGTCCTCGCGGACGATCTCCTGCCGGAGCGCGCGATGGCGGGAGACCCGGCCGCGCGGGATCAGCTGGTGGAGGAGATCTACAGACCGCTCGAAGAAGCGGGTTCCGCCCTCCTGGAGACGCTGAGTGTCTATCTGGAACAGGCGAGCAGCCTCGAAGGAGCCGCCAGGATGCTCTTCGTCCACCCCAACACCGTGCGCTACCGGCTCCGACGTGTGACAGACGTCACCGGGTGGTCGCCGTCCGACGTCCGCTCGGCGTTCACCCTGCGGATCGCCCTGATCCTCGGGCGTCTGGCCGACAGGGATCTCCAGTCCTAGACTTTTGTCGGACATCAACAATTCCCCATACGGTTCTTGGTCCCTGTCCCCACGGGCGTTCCGGACCGTTCACAAGAGAGAGTGTGAGGGTGCTCGTACTCGTCGCTCCCGGCCAAGGCGCTCAGACGCCCGGCTTCCTGACTCCCTGGCTCGACCTCCCCGGTGCCACCGACCGCATCGCGGCCTGGTCCGACGCCATCGGGCTCGACCTTGCCCACTACGGCACCAAGGCCGACGCGGAGGAGATCCGTGACACCGCGGTGGCTCAGCCGCTGCTGGTCGCCGCCGGTCTGCTCTCCGCCGCCGCGCTCGACGCGTCGCCGGCTGTCGTCGCAGGTCACAGCGTGGGTGAAATCACCGCAGCCGCTTTCGCCGGAGTCATCGGCGACGAGGCGGCGCTGCGTTTCGTGCGCACGCGCGGGCTCGGCATGGCCGAGGCCGCGGCGGTCACCGAGACCGGCATGGCCGCGCTGCTCGGCGGTGACCCCGAGGTCACCGTCCCCCACCTGGAGAAGCTCGGCCTGACGCCGGCGAACGTCAACGGGGGCGGCCAGATCGTCGCCGCCGGCACCGCCGCGCAGATCGCCGCGCTCACCGAGGACAAGCCCGAGGGCGTGCGCCGGGTGGTCCCGCTCAAGGTCGCCGGCGCGTTCCACACGCACCACATGGCTCCCGCGGTCGAGCGTCTCCGTGAGGCCGCCACGGCCCTGGAGGTCTCCGATCCGACCGTGACATATGTCTCGAACGCCGACGGCAAGACCGTCGCCGACGGCGCGGAGGTCATCTCCCGGCTGGTCGGCCAGGTCGCCAACCCGGTCCGCTGGGACCTGTGCATGGAGACGTTCCAGGCACTGGGCGTCACCGCGCTCATCGAGGCCTGCCCCGGCGGCACGCTGACGGGTCTGGCCAAGCGCGCCCTGCCCGGCGTGCGGACCCTCGCGCTCAAGACCCCCGACGACCTCGACGCTGCCCGCGCGCTCATCGCTGAGCACGCGGGCGCCTAAGGAGCCCGAGAGCATGTCGAAGATCAAGCCCAGTCAGGGCGCCCCGTACGCGCGGATCATGGGTGTCGGCGGCTACCGCCCGACCCGGGTCGTGCCCAACGAGGTGATCCTCGAAACGATCGACTCGTCCGACGAGTGGATCCGCTCCCGGTCCGGCATCGCCACCCGCCACTGGGCCTCCGAGCAGGAGACCGTGGCCGCGATGTCCGTCGAGGCGTCCGGCAAGGCCATCGCGGACGCCGGGATCACGCCGGAGCAGATCGGCGCGGTCATCGTCTCCACCGTCTCGCACTTCAAGCAGACCCCGGCCATCGCGACCGAGATCGCCCACAAGGTCGGCGCGGGCAAGCCCGCCGCCTTCGACATCTCGGCCGGCTGCGCGGGCTTCGGCTACGGCCTGACGCTCGCCAAGGGCATGATCGTCGAGGGCTCGGCCGAGTACGTACTCGTCATCGGCGTGGAGCGGCTGAGCGACCTCACCGACCTGAGCGACCGCGCGACGGCGTTCCTGTTCGGCGACGGGGCCGGCGCCGTCGTCGTCGGCCCGTCCACGGTGCCGGCCATAGGTCCGACGGTCTGGGGCTCGGAGGGCGACAAGTCCGAGACGATCAAGCAGACCGTGGCGTGGGACACCTTCCACGCCGACCGTCCGGAGAAGTTCCCGGCCATCACGCAGGAGGGCCAGGCGGTCTTCCGCTGGGCCGTCTTCGAGATGGCGAAGGTCGCCCAGCAGGCGCTGGACGCGGCCGGGATCGCCCCGGAAGACCTGGACGTCTTCATCCCGCACCAGGCCAACATGCGGATCATCGACTCGATGGTGAAGACCCTGAAGCTGCCGGAACACGTCACGGTCGCCCGTGACGTGGAGACCACCGGCAACACCTCCGCCGCCTCGATCCCGCTCGCGATGGAGCGGCTCCTGGCGACCGGTCAGGCGAAGAGCGGCGACACCGCGCTCGTCATCGGCTTCGGGGCGGGTCTCGTCTACGCCGCGACGGTCGTTACCCTCCCCTAGGCACACCGGGTCTTTTCGCCCGGACGTCCGAACCCAGCAGATATACACCGAAGGAGCGCCAACATGGCCGCCACTCAGGAAGAGATCGTCACCGGTCTCGCCGAGATCGTCAACGAGATCGCCGGTATCCCGGTCGAGGACGTCCAGCTGGACAAGTCCTTCACCGACGACCTGGACGTCGACTCGCTGTCCATGGTCGAGGTCGTCGTCGCCGCCGAAGAGCGCTTCGACGTCAAGATCCCGGACGAGGACGTCAAGAACCTCAAGACGGTCGGCGACGCCGCTGACTACATCCTCAAGCACCAGGGCTGATCCCAGCCCGGCTGTGTCGCCACCCGGCGGTGGCGCCGCTGATTCACGACCCTCTACACGTGGAGAAGATTTTCCAGTGAACTCGACCAATCGCACCGTGGTCGTCACCGGTATCGGCGCAACCACTCCGCTGGGTGGCGATTCCGCATCGACCTGGGAAGGTCTGATGGCCGGCCGTTCCGGCGTCAAGCCTCTTGAGGGCGAACGTTTCGCCGAGCTGCCCGTCCGGATCGCGGCCCTCGCGGCCGTCGACCCCGGCGACGTCCTTCCCCGCCCGCTCGCCCGCAAGCTGGACCGCTCGGCGCAGTTCGCGCTGATCGCGTCCCGTGAGGCGTGGGCGGACGCGGGGTTCACCGGCCCGGCCGGTGAGGACGAGAAGATCCGCCCCGAGCGGCTGGGGTCGGTCATCGCCTCCGGCATCGGCGGCGTGATCACCCTGCTCGACCAGTACGACGTGCTGAAGGAGAAGGGCGTACGCCGCGTCTCCCCGCACACCGTGCCCATGCTCATGCCCAACGGTCCGGCCGCCAACGTCGGGATCGAGGTGAACGCCCAGGCGGGCGTCCACACCCCGGTCTCCGCCTGTGCGTCGGGCGCCGAGGCCATCGGGTACGCCGTCGAGATGATCCGCACCGGCCGTGCCGACGTGGTCCTCGCCGGTGGCACCGAGGCGGCGATCCACCCGCTGCCGATCGCCGCGTTCGCCAACATGATGGCGATGTCCAAGAGCAACGACGAGCCCGAGAAGGCCTCGCGTCCGTACGACACGGCCCGCGACGGCTTCGTCCTCGGCGAGGGCGCCGGGGTCGTCGTCCTGGAGTCCGCGGAGCACGCCGCCGCGCGTGGCGCCCGGGTCTACTGCGAGGTGCTGGGCCAGGGGCTGTCCGCCGACGCCCACCACATCGCCCAGCCCGAGCCGACCGGGCGCGGCATCGCCGCGGCGATGCAGAACCTGCTGGACCAGACGGACCTCAAGCCGTCCGAGGTCGTGCACCTCAACGCCCACGCGACGTCCACCCCGCAGGGTGACATCGCCGAGCTGAAGGCGCTGCGCAAGGTCCTGGGCGACGACCTGGACCACGTCGCGATCTCCGCGACGAAGTCGATGACGGGTCACCTGCTCGGTGGCGCGGGCGGGATCGAGACCGTGGCGACGGTGCTGGCCCTGCACCACCGGATGGCTCCGCCGACCATCAACGTCGACCACCTCGACGAGTCGGTCGAGGCGGACATCGTGCGCGACGAGCCGCGACCGCTGCCCGAGGGGCCGATCGCGGCCATCAACAACTCGTTCGGCTTCGGCGGCCACAACGTGGTGCTGGCGTTCCGCAGCGTGTGATCCCGCCGCTGTACGTGTGAAGCCCGCTTCCCCCGTGGGGAGGCGGGCTTCCGTGCTGTTCCCGGGCCCCGCCGACGGGTCACACCACCTGGTGCAGCCACCGCACGGGCGCGCCTTCGCCCGCGTGGCGGAAGGACTCCAGTTCGTCGTCCCAGGGCTTGCCCAGGAGCTTGGCGACCTCCACCTCCAGGTCCGTCTCCCCGGCCAGCGACCGGGCCAGCGCGGCCCGCAGCCGGTCCTCGGGGACGAGGATGTCGCCGTGCATGCCCGTGACGGCGTGGAAGATGCCGAGTCCGGGCGTGGAGCTGTAGCGCTCGCCCTCCGCGGTCGGCGACGGTTCCGCCGTCACCTCGAAGCGCAGCAGATCCCAGCCGCGCAGCGCGGAGGCCAGCTTCGACGCCGTGCCCGGGCGGGCCTGCCAGGAGAATTCGGACCGCCAGGTGCCGGGTGCGGCCGGCTGTCTGATCCAGTCGAGCTGGACCCGTACGCCGAGCACGCCCGCCACCGCCCATTCGACGTGTGGGCAGAGCGCGCGCGGGGCTGAGTGGACGTACAGGACTCCACGTGTCGTCACCGGGACCTCCAGTGTGGGACGAGGTGCGCCTTCCCCAGCGGCCTCGCGCCTGTACCGCCTCTTACCGGCCGGATGCCCGAGGCTGTCGTCAGTAAACAGTATCGGGAGGTAATGTCCGGAGAACAGCGGGTATGTGACGTGAGGTGAGGTACGAGAGCCACCCGAGTGGAGCCGGGCGGCCGAAGGAGCCACTGGTTCGACGGGAAAAAGCTACCGTGCGTCGGCGTCCGAGGTGTGACGTACCGTCGGTCCTGGGCCCACGATTCGCTCTGCATTCACCCGCCAGGGCGCGGGGGCCCGCCGACCGGTGCCGCACGGGTGTGCCGGGGGCATGGGACAGGAGGGACGAGGACATGCCGGATCGCTCCGCGGGGCGCCGCTCGCGCACCACTCTGGCCGCACTGGCCGCTGTGACGTTCCTCGGCACGACTGTTCTGACGGGGTGTGACTCCGGGCCCGAGGGGACGACGAAGGGCGCGGCGGCGGAGGGGGGCAGGCGGCCGGCGGCCGCCCCGGTCTGGGACCGCAGCCCCGAGTCGGTCGCCGCGGTCGGGGACTCCATCACCCGCGGCTTCGACGCCTGTTCGGTGCTGGCCGACTGTCCCGAGGTCTCCTGGTCGACGGGCACGGACAGCACGGTGCGCAGCCTGGCGGTGCGCCTCCTCGGCGCCTCGGGCGCGGCCGTCCACAGCTGGAACCACGCCGAGACGGGGGCCAGGATCGCCCAGTTGCCGGAGCAGATGGCGCTGGCCGCGAAGGAGCACCCGGATCTGGTGACGGTGATGATCGGCGCCAACGACGCCTGCCGGGACTCGGTGCGGGTCATGACGCCGGTGGCCGACTTCCGCGCGTCGTTCGAGGCGTCGATGCGTCAGCTGCGCAGCACGGCGCCGAAGGCGCAGGTGTACGTGTCGAGCGTGCCGGACCTCAAGCGGCTCTGGTCGACGGGCCGGAGCAATCAGCTCGGCAAGCAGATCTGGAAGCTGGGCATCTGCAAGTCGATGCTGGGTGACGCGGACGACATGGGCGCCTCGGCGGTGGCGCGGCGCGCGGCGGTGCAGGACCGCGTCGTCGCGTACAACGGGGCGCTGAGCGAGGTGTGCGCGAAGGATCCGCGCTGCCGTTACGACGGCGGGGCGGTGTTCGACTACCGGTTCACCGGCAAGCAGCTCAGCCACTGGGACTGGTTCCATCCGGGGCGCGACGGGCAGGCCCGGCTCGCCGAGATCGCCTACCGCAACGTCACGGCGGCGCGGCCTCCCGCGTAGGGCCGGTTGGGCTAAAGTTCGCGATCATGGACACGGGTTCGAACACGGTGACGCGTACGGAAGACTTCGGCACCCTCGCGGACGGCACCACCGTGCACCGCTGGACGCTGGAGCGCGGCGGCACGCGGGTGCGTGTGCTGACGTACGGCGCCGTCGTGCAGAGCGTCGAGGTGCCGGACCGGGACGGGGCGCGGGCCGGGGTGGCGCTCGGGCTGCCGGACCTCGCCTCGTACCAGCGGTACACCGGGCCCTACTTCGGTGCGTTGGTCGGGCGGTACGCGAACCGGATCGGCGGGGCGTCGTTCGTCCTCGACGGGCAGACGTACCAGGTCACGCGCAACGAGGGCCGCAATCATGTGCACGGCGGGGCCATCGGCTTCGACAAGCGCGTGTGGGACGCCCGCGAGCTCGCGGACGGGGTGGAGCTGTCCCTGGTCGCGGCGGACGGCGAGGAGGGCTTCCCGGGGCGGCTGGAGGTCTCGGTGGCCTACACGCTGGACGAGGACGGGGCGCTGCGGATCGCGTACCGGGCGACGACGGACGCGCCGACCGTGCTCAACCTGACCAATCACACGTACTGGAACCTGGCGGGCGCCGGTTCGGGCAGCGCGCTGGGCCAGCGGCTGCGGATCGCGGCGGGGCGGATCACCCCGGCGGACGGCCAGTCGCTGCCGACGGGCGAGTTCCTGCCGGTGGACGGGACCCGGTTCGACTTCCGGGAGCCGCGGCCGGTCTCCAAGGAGTTCGACCACAACTTCGTGCTGGACGAGGGTGTGGCCGGCCCGGTCGCCGAGTTGTACGACGAGGTGTCGGGGCGGGTGCTGACCGTCACGACGACGGAGCCCGGCATGCAGCTGTACACGGCGGACCACTTCGACGGGCAGCCGTTCGGGCCGTGTGCCGGCATCGCGCTGGAGACGCAGCACTTCCCGGACTCGCCGAACCGGCCGGAGTTCCCGAGCACGGTGCTGCGGCCGGGCGAGACGTACGCGTCGACGACCGTGTACGGGTTCTCGGTGCGCTGAGGCGCCGACGGGCCGGGGAAGGCCCGGAGCGGGGCGGTGACCGCTTCGGGTGCACATGCCCCTTACGGGCGATCTGACCTGCGGGAACGCCGATACTACAAGATCGCTAAGCGGCACCTGAGAGTGATTCCGGGGGGGTCTACGCGCGTTCGCGCAATGCGCCCCGTTCCACGCCCCCCAGGGTGGCCGCATGACTTCCAAGCCCGCCGGACCGACGTCCGGCCTGCCCTCCAGGCGCACCATGATCGCGGGCGCCGCCGCAGGCGCCGCCGCCCTCGCGACCACCTCCGTGACCCCGGCGGAGGCGGCTGCCCGCGGGCCCCTCACCGCCCCCGCCGCGGCCCCCGGCTCCGACTGGGCCGCCTGCCTGGGCGTCGCCCGCGCCATCCTCGTACGCGACGAGCAGGACGAGTCGCTGGTGCCGCACTACCGCGACGTCCTGCTCTCCAAGGGCCTGCCGCGCAGCGCCAAGGGCCGCCGGAAGGTGCTGATCGTCGGGGCCGGCCCGGCCGGGCTCACCGCCGCCCATCTGCTCCGCGAGGCCGGGCACACCGTCACCGTGATCGAGGCCAACGGCAACCGGGTCGGCGGCCGGATCAAGACCTTCCGCTCGGGCGGTCACGAGCACGCGAAGTCGCCCTTCGCGGACCCGAAGCAGTACGCCGAGGCCGGGGCGATGCGCATCCCGGACAGCCACCCGCTGGTCACCGGGCTGATGGACGACTTCGGGCTGAAGCGCCGCCGCTTCCACCTCGTCGACGTCGACGGCACGGGACAGCCCGCCGGCCACACCTGGATCCACGTCAACGGCATCCGGATGCGCAAGGCGGACTACGCGAAGAAGCCGCGTGCGGTCAACCGCTCCTTCGGGGTCCCCGCGGCCTTCGAGGACAAGCCCGCCTCGGCCATCGTGCGGGAGGCCTTCGCGCCCGTGCGCGCGGAGTTCGAGGGCAAGGAGGGGGCGGAGCTCGTCCAGGGCTGGGCCCGGGTCATCCAGCGGTACGGCCACTGGTCGATGTTCCGCTTCCTGACCGAGGCCGCCAAGCTCGACGAGCGCACCATCGACCTCATCGGCACCGTCGAGAACCTCACCTCGCGGCTCCACCTCGCCTTCGTGCACAGCTTCATCGGGGCCTCCCTGATCAGCCCGGACACCGCGTTCTACGAGCTGCCCGGCGGCACGGGGACACTGGCCGACGCGATGTACGCACGGGTCAAGGACCTGGTGCGGCTGGACCGCCGGGCGACCCGGATCAGTCACGGGGACGACGGCGTACGCGTCGAGACGGTGTCCGAGGGCCGTGACGGAAAGGTGGTGCGGGAGACCTTCACCGGCGACCGGGCGATCATCACCGTGCCGTTCTCCGGTCTGCGCCACGTGCCCGTCACACCCGCGCTCTCGTACGGCAAGCGGCGCGCGATCACCGAGGTCCACTACGACGCGGCCACCAAGGTGCTGCTCGAATTCAGCCGCCGCTGGTGGGAGTTCGAGGAGAAGGACTGGAAAAGGGAGCTGGAGGCGGTCCGCCCCGGGCTGTACGACGCGTACCGGCTCGGCAAGGCGCCGGCGGACGGCTCCCTGCTGGGCGCACACCCCTCCGTACCGTCCGGCCACCTTCCGCCCGGACAGCGCACCCACTACGCGGCGCACCGCGCGACCGCGCGCAACCAGCCCGAGGCGGCCCATGTCGTCGGCGGCGGATCGGTCACCGACAACGCCAACCGCTTCATGTACCAGCCCTCCCACCCGGTGGACGGCAGCAGGGGCGGGGTCCTCCTCGCCTCGTACAGCTGGGCCGACGACGCCCTGAAGTGGGACTCCCTGGACGACGACGAGCGCTACCCGCACGCCTTGGCCGGGGTCCAGGACGTCTACGGGCAGCGCGTCGAGGTGTTCTACACCGGGGCGGGCGCCACCCAGTCGTGGATGCGCGACCCGTACGCGTACGGCGAGGCGTCCGTGCTGCTGCCCGGCCAGCACACCGAGCTGCTCGCCCATGTGCGCGCGCCCGAAGGGCCGTTGCACTTCGCGGGCTGCCACACGTCCGTCAAGCCCGCCTGGATCGAAGGGGCGTTGGAGTCCGCGGTCCGCGCGGCGCTGGAGGTGCACACCGGCTGACCCCTGCCGGTGAGCTCAGTCCACGCGGTACGGCGGCGGGGAGGCAACCGTTCCCTCGGCCTCCTCGTCGCCGGCGTCCGGATCGTCACCGACGCCGCTGCCCTCCCCCATCAGGTCGCGCGCCATCAGCGTGGCCCCGGCGACGGCCCCCGGCATCAGGAAGACGGCGACGAGGGGGACCAGGAAGGCGAGCCCCAGCGGCACGCCGAAGCCGAGGACCAGCAGGCGGCGGCCGCGCAGCAGGACGAGCCGGTCCTTCAGCACCAGCCCGCGGCGCTGGAGCGCGACGGCGGTCAGTTCCTCGGCGAGGAAGTAGCCCGTGACGCAGAAGCCGAGGAGCGGGACGACGGTCTGGCCGGCGACCGGGACGAATCCGAGGGCGAAGAGCAGGACGGCGTACAGCGCGACGCGCACCAGGACGCGCACGCTGTCGCGGGCGGAGATCCACAGCTCCCGCCAGAGCGGCAGCCCCGACCCGTGGACCTCGCCGCCCTCGGCCCGGTCCACCTCCTCGGAGAGCGACTCGTAGAACGGCTGCCCGACGAGCAGGGTCACGGCGGTGAAGGTGATGACGGCCAGGAAGAGGCCGAAGGCGAAGACCAGCACGGTCAGGGTGGTGCGGAGCAGACCGAGCCAGGGCGAGGACCAGTCGTCGGCGAAGGGCGTCGCCCAGTCCGCCAGGTCGTCGGCCCCGTAGCCGAGGCCGACGAGGGCGCCCGCGTACAGGACCAGGGTGATCAGGCCGGGCAGCAGCCCGATGCCGAACCACCTGCCGTGCCGGGCGACCCAGCGCTGCCCCTTGATCAGATAGCCGAAGCCCGCCCCGAGATCACGCATGGCGTCAGGGTAACGGGGCGGGGGGCAGGCCCTCCTCGCGGGAGGGGCCGCCGTCAGACGAGGCGGATCATGTTCCAGGACATGGGCTCAAGCGTGGCCCGCAGGACTCCCCCGTCGAGCGCCGTGCCCTCGGCCGGGTGCGGGGCGACCCGCCCCGGCTCGGCGAGGGTGTTGCGGGCGTCCGGGTCCGCGTCGGCAAGGACCTGGTGCTCGGCGATCCCCGTCAGGCCGAGGCCGTGCAGGGCGACTTCGAGCGGGAGGGCCGCGTCCTGACCGCGGTTGACCGCGAAGACGGTGACCGCGCCGCTCTCCGGGTCGCGCACGGCGGTGGCGTGCAGCAGATCCGTCTCGCCGTACCGGGCCGTCCCGTACGTGGGCGAGTCCACCCGCACGTCCAGGACCTGGCCCCGCCCGTGCCGGGAGGCCTGCGCGAACGGGAAGGACGTCGTCTGCCGCCAGGCCGGGCCGCCGGGCTCGGTCATGATCGGGGCGATCACGTTGACCAGCTGGGCCAGGCAGGCCACGGTCACCCGGTCGGCGTGGCGCAGCAGGGCGATGAGCAGGGTGCCGACCACGACGGCGTCGGTGACCGAGTAGGTGTCCTCCAGCAGACGGGGCGCCTCGGGCCAGTCGAGGGGGTTCGCCTCGGCCTCCCGCAGGCTGCGGGTCATGTACCAGACGTTCCACTCGTCGAAGGAGAGGTTGATCTTCTTCGTGGACTTCAGCCGCGCCCCGACGTGGTCGCAGGTGGCGACGACGTCCTCGATGAAGGACTCCATGTCCACGGCGGACGCGAGGAACGAGTCGCGGTCGCCGTCCAGTTCCTCGTAGTAGGCGTGCAGCGAGACGTAGTCGACGAGGTCGTAGGCCGCGGCGAGGACCGTCGCCTCCCAGGCGGCGAACGTGGGCATGGACCGGCTGGAGGAGCCGCAGGCGACGAGTTCGACGGACGGGTCGATCTGCCGCATCGCGCGGGCCGTCTCGGCGGCGATCCGGCCGTACTCCTCGGCGGTCTTGTGGCCGGTCTGCCAGGGACCGTCCATCTCGTTGCCCAGGCACCAGAGCCTGATGCCGAAGGGGTCCTTGTCGCCGTGGGCGATGCGGCGCTCGGAAAGTGCGGTGCCGGCCGGGTGGTTGGCGTACTCCTGGAGTTCGACGGCTTCCTGGACGCCCCGGGTGCCGAGGTTCACGGCCATCATCGGCTCGGCCTGCGGGCCGATCTTCCTGCAGAAGGCGATGTACTCGGAGAGGCCGAAGCGGTTCGTCTCGGTGGAGCGCCAGGCGAGGTCGAGGCGGCGCGGCCGCTCGTCGGCGGGGCCGACACCGTCCTCCCAGCGGTAGCCGGAGACGAAGTTGCCGCCGGGGTAGCGGATGGCGGTGACGCCGAGTTCGCGGACCAGTTCCAGAACGTCGGTGCGCAGTCCGGCTTCGTCGGCCGAGGGGTGGCCGGGCTCGTATATGCCTCCGTAGACGCAGCGGCCGAGGTGTTCCACGAACGAGCCGAAGAGGCGGGGGTCGACCTCGCCGACCGTGAACGCGGGGTCGAGGGTGAAGCGGGCGGTGCGGGTCATGACGTCCTCAGGGGTGTCGGTACGGATGCCGGCAGGGGCCGCTGCCCGGCCAGGGGTCGGGTGCCGCACCTCGGTGCGGGGGCCGGCCGGGGCGGGGGAAGGCGTCCCGCGTCGCGATCAGGCGCCTGCGACGCGGGCCAGGTCGTCCCGTGCCCGCTCCCATACCCGCCCCACCGTTCGACATATCGAATGCTGCCCGCCACCGCGAACGGACCGTAGAGTCGAAGCGCTTCCGCGTCAACGGGTCACGCAAGAATTCCGTCCCCGTGTCCGGTATGCCGGACACGAGGACGGACGCCTGGCGCCGAAAGACCGAGGGCCGCACCCCTGGCGGGTGCGGCCCTCGGTCGGGTACGGCGGTGCGGGCGGTCAGCCGAGGGAGACGATCATCTTCCCGGTGTTCTCGCCGCGGAGCAGTCCGAGGAAGGCCTCGAAGCCGTTCTCGATGCCCTCGACGACGGTCTCGCGGTACTTGAGCTCGCCGGAGCCCAGCCAGCCGGCGACCTCCTGGACGAACTGCTCCTGGAGGTCGGCATGGTCGCCCACGAGCATGCCCTGCAGGCGCAGCCGCTTGCCGATGACGAGCGCGAGGTTGCGCGGGGCGGGGGTCGGCTCGGTGGCGTTGTACTGGGCGATCATGCCGCAGATCGTCGCCCGGCCGTGCACGTTGAACGAGGAGATCGCGGCTTCGAGGTGCTCGCCGCCGACGTTGTCGAAGTAGACGTCGATGCCGTCGGGGGCGGCCTCGCGCAGCTGCTGCGCGACGGGGCCGTTCTTGTAGTTGAAGGCGGCGTCGAAGCCGTACTCCTCGACGAGCAGCTTGACCTTCTCGTCGGAACCGGCGGAGCCGATGACGCGCGAGGCGCCCTTGATCTTCGCCATCTGGCCGACCTGGCTGCCGACGGCTCCGGCGGCTCCGGAGACGAAGACCGCGTCACCCTCCTTGAAGGAGGCCACGTCGAACAGGCCCGCGTAGGCGGTGAGTCCGGTCATGCCCAGCACGCCGAGGTAGGCGGAGAGCGGGGCCAGGGAGGCGTCGACCTTCACCGCGTGCTTGGCGGGGACGTCGGCGTACTCGCGCCAGCCGAGACCGTGCAGGACGTGGTCGCCGACCGCGAAGCCCTCGGCGCCGGACGCCACGACCTCGCCGACCGCGCCGCCCTCCATGGGGTGGTCCAGCTTGAACGGCGGGGTGTACGACTTCACGTCGTTCATCCGGCCGCGCATGTACGGGTCGACCGAGAAGTGCAGGTTGCGGACGAGGATCCGGCCCTCGGCGGGAGCGCTGACCGGAGCCTCACGCAGTGCGAAGTCCTCGGCCTTCGGCCAGCCGTGCGGACGGGCTACGAGGTGCCATTCGCGGCTGGACGTGGGAAGAGCTGCAGACATGGGCTCGGTGTCTCCTCGATGTCTAGGGAGTGCGGGAAGCCGTTCGGCCGGAGCAGAAAAGCTTCATCATGTGAAACAACCATGCGCCTGGATATTTCACCTTGTCAAGTAACCGGCTATCCTGGGTGTCATGGCCACCACTCGTACGGACCCGCTGACCCTCGAAGTCGTCGAGCTGATCGGCGCGGTCGTGGCTCGGTACCACGAGGAGTACGAGCAGGCAGCGGCCGCCCACAGCCTCACCGGCGCCCAGGCCCGGGTCCTCGGACTGCTCTCCCTGGATCCCCTGCCGATGCGCCGGATCGCCCAGAAGCTCAAGTGCGAGCCGTCGAACGTGACCGGGATAGTCGACCGTCTTGAGGCGCGCGGCCTCGTGGAGCGGCGGCCCGACCCGGGTGACCGGCGGGTGAAGCTGGCCGCCCCCACGGAGAAGGGCGCCCGGACGGCCCGCGAGCTCCGCGACTCCCTCGACTTCGCCCGCGAGCCGCTGGCCGGCCTCTCCGACACGGAGCGCGCGGTGCTGCGGGACCTGCTGCGCCGGATGCTCGGCGGGGAACCGCCCGCCGAGGCCTGAGGCTGTCGACCGTGCGCGACGAGGGGGTCGCGCACCGGGACGTCAAGCCCGCCGACATCCTGATGGCGACGTCGCGCGGTGAACAGGCTTCTCCTGGTCGCACGCTCGGGCCGGCGGCACGACCGCAGGAGCCAGCGGGTCCCGCCCACGGCAGTGCCGGGGAGCCGGGCACGCGGTCACCGGCGCCGGTGTGGAACCGTTGACTCCATGACCGCTGCCGCTCCCTTCGGGCCCCGCGAGTTCCAGCTCGTCCTGCTGCGCCGGATGGCCGACCACCAGCCCGGCCTCGTCGAGGACGCCCGGCACGAACTGGGCGCCACGCTCGCCGAGATGCGGGAGGCCAACCGCCGCTGGCAGGCGAGGGCCCGGGCACCGCGGGGGCGCGGGGCGCTGCGCCGCTACCGCGAGGTGCTCGGCGAGCCCGAGTCGTCCGTGCGCCGCACGATCGGCGACCTGGAGTGCGACGCCCTGTTCTGGCCGGTGCCGCTCTGGCCCGGCCTGCGGTTCGAGGTGATGGTGGCGCCGGGCGGGGCGGTCTGGAACGAGTGGCTGGTCCGGGCCCCGGGCGCGGACGCTCCGGTGCTCGGCCCGGCCGGGGACCTCCGCCCCTGGTCGTGCACCGTGGACGAGGTGGCCCGGGCCTTCGCACCGGCCCGCCCGATGGAGGGCAGCGCGCCGACCCGCTGGGCCCTCGCGATCACCGACGGGGCCACCGGCCTCCCGTACGTCGCCGAGTTCACCTGGGGGCTCTTCCAGCGGCTGCTCCCCGCCTCGCCGGGCGACTGAGCGCGGGCCCTCCCCACGCGGCCGACGAGCCGTCAGCTCCGTCCCCCCTCCGGCGTACCCCAACGCGCACGATGCCCTCGAACGGCGCACGATGCGAAGAGAACCGGCTGCCCGTCGGTCCCCCCATCAGCGCTCTCGGGAGAGAACCTGCCGTGACCGTCAGCCTTGAGCAGTTGCGCCGTTGCCATCTCGCCGTCGACCTCGGGGCCGCCCGGACCCGGGTGTACGTCAAAGGGCCCGGGCTCGTCGTCGACGAGCCGAGCGTCGCCGCCGTGAACACCCGTACCGGCTCGCTCATCGCCGTCGGCACACTCGCCGAACAGATGACGGGCCGCACCCCCGACTACATCCGGGTGGCCCGCCCGGTCTCCGGCGGAACCGTCGTCGACATCGAGATGGCCCAGCGCATGCTGCGCCACCTGCTCGGCGAGAAGCTCCGCCGCCAGCTGCGCCGCAAGCCCTGGCTGCGCGCCGCCGCCTGCACCCCGCACGACAGCGATCCGCTCGCCCGGCGCGCCGCCGTGGAGACCCTGGTCGGCCTCGGCGCGCGCCGGGTCGAGCTCGTCGACACCCTGATCGCGGCGGCCGTCGGCTGCGGGCTGCCGGTCGAGCAGCCGACCGCCACCATGATCATGGTGTGCGGGGCCGCGACCACCCAGATCGCGGTGCTCTCGCTCGGCTCGATCGTGACCGCGGTGCGCATCCCGGTCGGCGGCGACGCCATCGACCACGCGGTGATCCAGCACCTGCGCCAGTACCACGAACTGATGCTGCCCAGCCACTCCGTGCGCCCCCTCCAGCTGGCGCTCAGCGACGACGGGCTGGCCGCGCCCGGGACCTCCGTGACCGAGATCCACGGCCGGGACGTGGCGACCGGTCTGGCCCGCTCCGTACAGGTCGACACCGCCTCCGTGCGCAAGGCCCTGCACAGCCCGCTCACCGCGGTCCTCGACGGCCTGGGCAAGGTCCTGCGGGACTGCCCGCCCGATCTCGTCGCCGACCTCGCCGACTGCGGGATCATGATGGTCGGCGGCAGCGCGCTGCTGCCCGGCCTGGACCAGATGCTGCGCGAGGCGACGGGCATGCCGGTGCACATCGCCGAGCGGCCGGACGTCTGCTCCGTCCTCGGGCTCGGCGCCATGCTGGACGGCCGGATCAGCCCCATGGTCCTCGACCCGCTCGCCGCCTGAGTCCCGCGGGCACGGCGGATGACCGACGAACCGCACGAGGAGGCGTCCAGCGGCGGGATCCCCCGGTCACCGCGGCTGCGGATGCTGCTGGAGGCGGTGCTGGGCGTCGGCACCGACCTCGAACTCCGGGCCACCCTGCAACAGGTCATCGACACCGCCACCGCGCTCACCGGGGCCCGCTACGGCGCGCTCGGGGTCCTGGACCCCGGGCGCGGCACGATCAGCGAGCTGTTCGTCACCGGGATGAGCGAGAGCGAGCAGGCGGCCGTCGGCCCCTTCCCCGACGGCCACACGGGCCTGCTCGGCGCGCTCGTCGAGCGGGCGGAGCCGCTGCGCTGCGACGACCTCCCCGGCGACCCGCGCTCCCGCGGTGTGCCGCCCGGCCACCCCGCGATGCGCTCCTTCCTCGGCGCCCCGATCCGGGTGCACCGCAAGGTCTTCGGGAACATCTACCTCGCCGAGAAGAGCACCGGGCACTTCAGCGACACCGACATGACGCTGCTCCGGGTCCTCGCCGCGCAGGCCGGCATCGCGATCGGCAACGCCCGGCTGTACGAGGGCGCACGGCAGCGGGAGCGCTGGATCGAGGGCGCGGCAGCGGTCACCCGCTCGCTGCTGACCGGCGGGAGCGCCTCCGACGCCCTGATGACCGTGGCCGAACGGGCCAGGATCCTCAGCGACGCGTCGGCCGGGGTGATTCTCCAGCCCGACGAGGAGGGCGGCATGGAGATCGTCGTCGCGTCCACCCTGGAGGACCCGGCCGGCCTGGTGGGCACGGCCATCGCCCCGGGCTCTCCCGTCCTGGTCCAGCTGCTGGGCGGCGAGGCGGTCTTCCTCGACGACTCGGCGACCGATCCGCGCATGACCACCCCGGTGCGCTCCCGCTTCGGCCCCAGCATGATGCTGCCCCTGCAGAGCGGCGGGCGGCTGATCGGCACCCTCGCCCTGCCCCGGCGGCGCGGCGCCCGGCCGTACACCGACGTGGACCGGCTGCTGGCCTCCCAGTTCGCCTCGCAGGCCGCGCTCGCCCTGGTCCTGGCGGACTCCCAGCACGACCGCGAGCAGCTCGCGGTGTACGAGGACCGGGACCGGATCGCCCGCGATCTGCACGATCTCGTCGTCCAGCGGCTGTTCGCCACCGAGATGATGCTGGAGTCGACCCGCCGCCGGGCCGGCGGCGGGGAGACGGACGAGCTGCTCGGCAGGGCCGTCGACGAGCTGGACTCCACGATCCAGGAGGTGCGGACGGCCATCTTCGCCCTTCAGCAGCCGCCCGCCGAGGCGCCGGCCACCTTCCGCGGCCGGGTGCTGCGGGAGACCAGCGGCGCGGCCGCGGTGCTCGGGTTCCAGCCCTCGGTGCACTTCGCCGGGGCGGTGGACGCCCTCGTGCGGGACCCGGTGGACGGGCGGCTGCTCGCCGCGCTGCGGGGCGCGCTGGCGGCGGCGCACCGGCGGACCGGGGTGTCGGAGATCGAGGTGGAGGTGGACGCGACGGCCGTGCTGCCCGACGGCCGGGCGGCGGTCCGCCTCTCGGTCGCCGACGACGGGCGCGAGCCGGACGGTGCGCGCGCGCCGGCCGTCATCTGGCAGGCGCCGCTCTGAGCGCGATCCTGGTGCTGGAGTGGGCGACGCCGGCCTCACGCTTGAGCCGGCGCAGCAGCCCGTCCAGGGCCGCGGTGTCGGCCGCCGTGGCCCGTACGAGGTAGTCGTGGCCGCCCGTCACGTGCACCACCTCGGTGATGCCGGGCAGGGTCAGCACCGCCCGTTCGAACACCTCGTGCGTGGTGTCCGTCCGCAGCGTCACGTCGATGAAGACGACGAGTCCGGTCCTGGTGTCGGCGGCCGGGTCGATGATCACGGTGAAGCCGCGGATGACGCCGTCGCGGCGCAGCCGGCGCACCCGGTCGGCGGCCGCGTTGGCACTGAGCCCGACCCGGGCGCCCAGATCGCGGTACGAGATCCGCGCGTCCTCCTGGAGGGCGCCGAGGATTTCCCTGTCCAGACGGTCCATGCCGCGATTGTCCCAGCTTCGGGCGGATCGCGACTGCGGAGACGGCGGCCGCCCGGTGCGGGTCCGCGTTGCGGGCCTCTCGTTCGGAGTAACCCGACGGGCTCAGGACCCGCTTCCGCCCTTGACTGGCCGTGTGGATACCGCAGTGAAGCAGTCACCAGCCCCGGTCGCCGAGAAACCTTCCGGTGCCTACCGCAACCTCGCGATGGCCACGGTCGGCTTCGCGCTCACCTTCTGGGCCTGGAACCTGATCGCGCCCATGTCCGCGGACTACAAGGACCGGCTCGGTCTGAGTTCGTTCCAGCAGTCCCTGCTGGTCGCCGTGCCGGTGCTCGTCGGCTCGCTGGGCCGCATCCCGGTGGGCGCGCTCACCGACAAGTACGGTGCGCGGCTGATGTTCCCCCTGATCTCCGCACTCACCGTCGTGCCGGTGCTGCTGCTGATCCCGGCGAAGGACTCCTACGGGGCGATGCTGGCCGTGGGCTTCCTGCTGGGGCTGGGCGGGACGACGTTCGCGATCGGCATCCCCCTGGTCAACTCCTGGTTCCCGCCCGCCGATCGCGGCCTCGCGCTCGGTGTGTTCGGCATGGGCATGGGAGGCGTCGCGCTGTCCGGCTACTTCACCCCGCGGATGGCCAAGCACGGCGACAACCTGCCGTTCCTCGTGGTCGCCGGTGCGCTCGTGGTGTACGCGGCGCTGGCGGCGGTGCTGGTCAACGACCGCCCTGGCCGCCAGGTGCCGACCGACACGTTGGCCCACCGGCTGGGCGCGGCGAGCCGGCTCCGGGTCACCTGGGAGCTGTCCGCGCTGTACGCGATCGGCTTCGGCGGCATCGTCGCGTTCGGCGTCTACCTGCCGACGTACCTGAAGACCTGGTACGAGCTCTCGCCGACCGACGCCGGAACGAAGGCCGCCGGGTTCGCCCTGGTCACGGTCGTCTTCCGGCCGATCGGCGGCTGGCTCTCGGACCGGATGCATCCGGCGCTCGTCACTGCCGCCGCCCTCGGCCTCGCCGCGCTGATGGCGATCGTCCAGGCCTTCGACCCGGACCTGACGCCCGGCGGCACGGTCGCCCTCCTCTGCATGGCGGCCGGCCTCGGCACCGCGAGCGGCAGCGTCTTCGCCCTGGTCTCGCAGGTGACACCGCAGGCGAAGGTGGGCAGCGTCACCGGCATCGTCGGCGCGATGGGCGGGCTCGGCGGCTTCGTGCCACCGCTGGTGATGGGGGCGATCTACAGCGCGAAGGGCTCCTACTCCATCGGCTTCATGCTGCTGTCCGACCTGGCGCTGGCGGGCTGCGTGTACGCGTACGGGCGGATGCGGACCATCCAGCGGGACGCCTGAGCCGGCGGGCGCGCGTGACGGTTCCGGTACGCCCGGGCCGGCCGGTACCGCCCGAGGTTCCGGTACGCCTGAGCCGGGCCCGGAATCGTTTTAGGGTTCGCAGGGTGATGCCACTTCTGCCTGCCCTCCAGGACGCGTCCGCCCCGGCGGCCGCCCGCGAAGCCGTCCGGTTCGACGACGTCTCCCTGACCTACGCACAGCTGGCCGCGGCGGCGGACGCGACCGCGGCCCGCATCGCCGGCGCGGGCCGGGTCGCCGTGTGGGCCACGCCCACCGCGCCGACCGTGGTCGCGGTGGTGGCCGCGCTGCGGGCGGGGGTGCCCGCCGTGCCGCTGAACCCGAAGACGGGCGAACGGGAACTGGCGCACATCGTCGCCGACAGCGCGCCGACGAGGGTGCTCGCCTCGGCCGCCGACGTGCTGCCGCCCGCACTGGCGGCCCTGGCACGGCTCGACGTGACCACGGACGGGGCCCCGACGGCCGCCGGGGCCGGGTTCCCCGAGCCGTCCCCCGAGTCCCCCGCCCTGGTCGTGTACACCTCCGGCACCACCGGTCCGCCCAAGGGAGCCGTCCTGCCGCGCCGGGCCGTCGCCGCCTCGCTGGACGCGCTGGAGGACGCCTGGCAGTGGACCGGGGACGACGTCCTCGTCCACGCCCTCCCGCTCTTCCACGTGCACGGGCTGATCCTCGGCGTCCTCGGCCCGCTGCGCCGGGGCGGCTCGGTGCGCCACCTCGGCCGGTTCTCCCCCGAGGGCGTGGCCCGGGAGCTGGGTTCCGGCGGCACGATGCTGTTCGGTGTCCCGACGATGTACCACCGGCTGGCGGACGCGCTGGCCGGGCCGTCGGCGCCGGGCGGCCTCGCGAAGGCCCTCGCGGGCGCCCGGCTGCTGGTCTCCGGTTCGGCCGCGCTGCCCGTCCACGACCACGAACGGATCGCGGCCGCGACCGGCCGCCGGGTCATCGAGCGCTACGGCATGACGGAGACCCTGATGAACACCGGCGTGCGGGCCGACGGCGCCCCGCGCCCCGGCACGGTCGGCGCGCCCCTGCGCGGCGTGGAACTGCGCCTGGTGGAGGAGGACGGCACCCCGTGCGCCGACCCGGCGTCCATCGGCGAGATCCAGGTGCGCGGCCCGAACCTGTTCACCGGATACCTGAACCGCCCCGACGCCACGGCCGCGGCGCTCACCGCCGACGGCTGGTTCCGCACCGGCGACATGGCCACGCTCGACCCCGACGGGTACGTACGGATCGTGGGCCGCAAGGCCACCGACCTGATCAAGAGCGGCGGGTACAAGATCGGCGCCGGCGAGATCGAGAACGCGCTCCTGGACCACCCGGGCGTCCGCGAGGCCGCCGTCACCGGTGAACCGGACCCGGACCTGGGCGAGCGGGTCGTCGCGTGGGTGGTGCCGGCCGACCCCGCGTCCCCGCCCACGGCCGCCGCGCTGGCGGACCACGTCGCGGCCCAGCTCTCCCCGCACAAGCGCCCGCGCACGGTCCGCTACCTGGACGCGCTGCCGCGCAACGACCTGGGCAAGATCATGAAGCGGTCCCTCCATGGCTGACCGGCTGACGGCCCGGGAGGCGATCGCCGCCCTCACCGCCGACTTCACCGAGTCCGCCGCACCCGCCGGGGACACCGCGGCCGACGGGCCGCTCGGCTGGACGGGGTACGCGGACTCCCGGTCCCGGGCCACCGCCCGCACCGGTGAGCAGGAATCCGTCGTCCACGGCACGGCCACGGTCGGCGGCCGGCCCTGCGTGCTCATCTCCTTCGAGTTCGGCTTCCTCGGCGGCTCACTCGGGCAGCGCACCGGCGACCGGCTGGAGGCGGCGTACGAGCAGGCCATCACCCGGCGGCTCCCCCTCGTCTCGCTCATCGCGACGGGCGGCAGCCGGATGCAGGAGGGCATGATCGCGCTCACCCAACTGCACCGGGTGGCCCGTGCGTCGGCCCGGCTGCGCGCGGCCGGTCCGGCGCAGCTCGCGGTCCTGCGCGACCCGACGACCGGCGGCGGCTGGGCGACCCTGGGCGCGGGCGCCGATGTGATCCTGGCGCTGCCCAGGGCGCAGATCGGTTTCGCGGGCTCCCGGGTGCGGCCGGCGGACGCGGATCCCGGCGCCTACACCGCCGAGGGCCAGCTGGCGGCCGGCCAGATCGACGCGGTCGTCCCGCCCTCCGGGCTGCCGGCCGCGGTGGGCCACTGGCTCCGGCTGCTCGCCCACCGCGACGCCCCGCCCCGGCCCGCCCCGGTGCCGGCCGCGCTCTCCTCGGCGGAGCTGCCCCGGACCGGCTGGGACGCCGTGCTCCGGGCGAGGTCCGCGTCCCGGCCGCACGCGGAGGCGTATCTGGACGCCTACTTCAGCCTGCGGCTCCCGTTGAGCGGGGACCGGTGCGGGGGCACGGACCCGGGGCTGCTCTGCGGATTCGGGCTGCGCGAGGGCGAGCCGGTCGCCTACGTGGCGCAGTGCGGCACCGCGACCCGCCCGGCCGGCTACCGCACCGCGGCCCGGGTGATCAGGCTGGCCGACCGGCTCGGGGTGCCGGTCCTCACCCTGGTCGACACCCCGGGTGCGGCCAACGACGCGGAGGCGGAGCGGGCCGGCGCGGGCGCGGCCATCGCCGACGCCTTCACCGCGATCGCGGCGGCCCGGGTGCCGGTCACGACCCTGGTGATCGGCGAGGGCGGATCGGGCGGGGCGCTGGCCCTGGCGGCGCCGGGCAACACGCATGTCACCGCGGACAGCTACTTCTCCGTCATCGCCCCGGAGCTCGCCGCGGCGATCCTGAAGCGCTCCCCCGACCAGGTGCGGGCCACGGCCGGCCAGCTTCGGCTGCGGCCGCAGGATCTGGTGGACCTCGGCGTCGCCCGCTCCGTCGTCCGGGCGGACCCGCCGGGGCGCTGACACCGTTCGGCGCGCAGGAGGAGCGAGGGGTGGCTAGCGTGGCAAAGGGGACGAATGGGGGCAACCATCACGCGAGGAGAGGACAGGTCATGGCCGCAGAAGCAGAGGGCACTCCGTGCTGGGCCGACGCGACGTTCAGCGACCTCGACGGGGCGAAGCGCTTCTACGGTGAGGTGCTGGGCTGGACGTACGGCGACTCACTTCCCGAGTTCGGCAACTACACGCAGGCCTATGTGGACGGCAAGGCCGTCGCCGCCCTGATGCCGCCCGTACCCGGCCAGGACGTACCGGCCGCCTGGTGCCTGTACCTGGCGTCGCCGGACGCGGCGGCCACCGCCGCGAAGGTGCGCGAGAACGGCGGCACGGTCCTGGTGGAGCCGATGCGGGTCGGTGAGTTCGGGACGATGGTGCTGGCGAGCGACCCGGGCGGCGCGGCGTTCGGGGTGTGGCAGGCGGGTACCCACGAGGGCTTCGAGGCGCGGGGTGTGCCCGGTGCCTTCAGCTGGGCCGAGATCTTCACCCGGGAGCCGGAGAAGGCGGACGCCTTCTTCCCGGCGGTCTTCGGGTACGGGGTGAAGCGCATGGACGACGACGCGGTCGACTTCCGGCTGTACGACCTGGGCGCGGACCCGGTCATGGGGCGCATGAAGATGACGGAGGACTTCCCGCCCGAGGTGCCGCCGTATCTGAACGTGTACTTCACCGTCGCGGACTGCGACGCGGCGGTGGAGAAGGCGAAGGCGCTCGGGGCGCAGCTCCGGTTCGGCCCGATGACCATGCCGTTCGGCCGGTTCGCCGCCCTGACCGACCCGCAGGGCGCCGCGTTCTCGCTGATCGACGGCACGACGACCGAGGGCGAGAAGCCCCAGCTCACGGACGTCTCCTGACCACCGCGAGGCGCGCCGCGGACGACGCACCCTCCCCCTGAGCTCCCCCGCCTGGGCCGGCCGCGTCGCCGCGTGCGGGGAGCAGGGGGCCGGCCCGGCGGCGCGGCATCTCCGGGCCGGGGCACCGGCACGGTGTGGGCCCCGTGGCGTCTTCGAGCCACGGGGCGCACACCGCTGACCGGCGGCCCTGCCGGTGCCATCCCTCAGGCGGCGGGGTGCCCGGGGGCGCGTCGTACGCCGACGGCGGCCACCAGCGCGCCGATGACGCACAGGGAACCGGCGACGAGCACGGAGGTGTGCACGCCGTTCATGAACGCCTGGTGGCTGCCCTCGATGACGGCGCTCCTGAGCGGGGCGGGCATGTCGCCGGAGACCGGGGCCACGCCCATGGCCACCGCGTCCTTCGCCTGCTCCAGGCCGGCGGCCGTGCCCGCGGGTACGCCCGCGGCGGTCAGTTCACCGGTCAGGGTGGAGCCGACCCGGCTGCTGATGAGCGACACCAGCACGGAGGTCCCGAGCGCGCCGCCCATCTGCAGTGCGGTCGCCTGCAGGCCGCCCGCCACACCGCCGTCCCTGACCGGCGCGTTGCCGACGATGGCGTCGGAGGAGGACGCCATCACCATGCCCACGCCCAGACCGAGCGCGATGAACGGCGGCCACATCGCGCCGTAGGAGGAGTCCGCGCTCCAGCCGAGCATCGCGAAGCAGGCGCCCGCCTGCAGGGCCATGCCGAGCGGCATGGTGAACCGGGGCCCGAACCTGCCCGTGAGCGCGGCCCCGAGCGGGGAGGCCACGACCGACGCGAGGCTCAGCGGCAGCGTGCGTACCCCGGCTTCCACCGGCGTGAACCCGCGCACGCTCTGCAGGTACAGCATGACGAAGAAGATCACGCCGAGCAGCACGAAGAAGTTCAGCGCCGTGACGACCGTGCCGATGGTCAGTGCCCGGTTACGGAACAGCCGCATGGGCAACAGCGGGGACGCGACCCGCTTCTCGTGGAGTCCGAAGGCGAGCAGGAGCGCCACACCGGCTCCCATGGCGCCGAGGGTGCCGCCCGAGGTCCAGCCCCACGTCTCGCCCTTGACGACACCGAACACGAGGGCGAGCAGCGCCACCGCCAGCAGGACGACACCGAGGATGTCGAACTTCTCGTCAGCGGCGGCGTCGTTCTTGGTCTGCGGCAGCACGATCATGCTGAAGACCAGCGCGATGACGCCGATGGGGGCGTTGATGTAGAAGACGGACTCCCAGTTGACGTGCTGGACGAGCAGGCCGCCGACGATGGGGCCGAGGGCGGTGGAGACCGACGACACCATGGCCCATATGCCGACCGCCATGCCGAACTTCTTGGGCGGAAAGACGGCACGCAGCATGCCGAGGGTGTTCGGCATCAGCAGGGCGCCGAAGAAGCCCTGCACCGCACGGAAGGTGATGACGCCCTCGATGGGCCCGGAGAGCCCGATGGCGACGGACGCCACGGTGAAGCCGGCGACACCGATCAGGTAGACGGTCCGGCGGCCGAAGCGGTCGCCGAACTTGCCGCCGAGGATCAGCGCGGCGGCGAGGGCGAGCAGGTAGGAGTTGGTGACCCACTGCAGCCCGGACGTGGAGGCCCCCAGGTCCCGGCCGATCTCGGGATTGGCGATCGAGACGACCGAACCGTCCAGACCGACCATGAAGAGGCCGAAGGCGACCGCGATCAGGGTCAGCCACGGCTTGGCCCGCAGACCACGGGGCCGGTCCACGGGTGGGGCTTGCGTCGGCGGGACGGAGGAGTCGGTGGTGACGGAGGGCATGGCTGTGCCTGTTCCTTGAGGAGTTCCGGAGATGGCGCGGACCGGTGGGGACACGGCCGCGGACGTACGGGACCGGCGACCGGCCGCACAAGGGGTACGGGGCGGCGACCGCGCGCGGGGATCACGCCGCGGTGCTCCGGGCCGTGACCGGACCGGAACGCGTGATCAGTGGCGTGCTCGCACGTGCTGGCCGAGTGCCGAGAGCGCGGACAGCGCGGAGCCGATGGCATCCAGCTCGCCGTCCGTCAGAGCATGCAGCGCCTGGGTGAGGTGGGCACTCAGCAACTGCTCGACGTCGGCGACCTGCTGCCGGGCGAGCGGGGTGAGGTGCAGGTGCGCGACCCTCTTGTCGGTCGGGTCCTGCCGGCGCTCCAGCAGCCCTTGCCCGGTCAGCTGAGTGACCAGGGCGCTGACGTTGTTCGGCTTCATCAGCAGGGCCTGCGCCGCCGCGCGCACGGTGACCCCGTCGTTGTCCTCGACGTGACGGAGCAGTGCGAGCTGCGCCTCAGAGGGCTTGGGGTGCGCGTAGTCCCGCGCGACCTGCCGGTCGAGAGCCCGGGTCAGCTCCGGCAGGCACGCCACGAGGCGTGCCGCCACGTGGTCGATGTCCTGGGTGGACGCATGGCGCTCGGGCATGCCGACAATATAGATATGCAGAGATAGCTACGTCAACATACCCACCGACTGAGGGTGTGACGTGGGTCATGGGGAACTCGTGTCACGAACGGAAGCGCGGCTTGCGTCTGCTGGTCGTCCGCACGGCGGAACGACCCACACGGAAGAGGCGGCAGAGCGATGAACACGACAGCAGCGGCGCAGCAGCACGAGGTCCTGGTCCTGGGCGCCGGATACGCCGGGGTCTCGGCCGCGATCCAGCTCGCGGCCCGCACCCGCAAGCGCGGCACCCTGCGCGTGACGCTCGTCAACCCGTACGAGACCTTCACCGAGCGGCTCCGGCTGCACATGACCGCCACCGGCCAGGAGACGGCCGCGATGAACATCCCGGAGCTGCTGGACGGGACCGGGGCCGGCTTCGTCCGCGGCTGGGTCACCGCCGTGGACGCCGAGGCGAAGACCGTCCGCGTCGACGACGACCGGGTCCTGCGCTACGACCCCCTGGTCTACGGGCTGGGCAGCATCGCGGACACCGTCGCCGTCCCGGGTGTGGACGACCACGCCTACACCCTCGACGGCCCGGAGGCCGCCGCCGCCCTCGCCGACCGGCTGACCCGGCTCGACCGGGGGACCGTCGTCGTCGTCGGCAGCGGCCTGACCGGCGTCGAGGCCGCCGCGGAGATCGCCGAACGGCACCCCCGCCTCCAGGTGGTGCTGCTGGGCCGGGCGGAGCCGGGCGCGACCATGCACCCGAAGGCCAAGGCCCACCTGGACGCGGCGCTCGCCCGGCTCGGCGTGCGGGTGCGCGGCGGCGTCGAGGTGGTCAAGGTACTGCCGGACAGCGTCGAACTGGCGGACGGCACGAGCATCCCGGCGGCCGCGGTGCTGTGGACCAGCGGCACGCGGGTCTCGCCGCTGGCCGCCGCCGCGGGCCTGAGCGTCGACGAGCGCGGCCGGGTGGTCACCGACAGCGCGCTGCGCTCGGTCTCCCACCCGGACGTCTTCGCCGTGGGCGACGCGGCGGCGATCCGTCAGGGCTACGGTGTGATGCACGGAACCTGCCAGAGCGGCATGCCCTCCGGCGTGCACGCGGCTCTCTCGATCCTGCGGGTTCTCGCCGGCAAGGAGCCCAAGCCCTTCCGCTTCGGCTACTACCACACGCCCGTCAGCCTGGGCCGCAAGGACGCCGTCGTGCAGTTCACCCGCCCCGACGACAGCCCGCGCCGGATCGTCCTGACCGGCAAGCGGGCCGTGACGTACAAGGAGACGGTCACCGCCTCACCCTGGCCCACCTTCGCCCGCATGAAGAGGATGCCCGCCTCGGGCGCCCTCTGGCCGCACGGCGGCCGCTACACCCGGATCAGGAGCGCCAAGTGACCCAGCCTCGGCAGGCCGGCCCCGACCAGCTCGCCTTCCAGCAGTACCGCACCCTGCTCTTCTCCGTCGCCTACCGCATCCTCGGCTCCGCCGCCGACGCGGAGGACGTGGTCCAGGACGCGTGGCTCAAGTGGTCGGCGGCCGACCGTTCCCAGGTCGCCGACCCCAAGGCCTATCTGACCCGGATCGCCTCCAACCTCTCGATGGAGCGGCTCCGTTCCACCCGCCACCAGCGCGAGACCTACGTCGGGCCCTGGCTGCCGGAGCCGATCCTCACCGGCCCGGACACCGCCGACGAAGTCGCCGCGGCGGATACGGTCTCCATGGCCCTGCTGGTCGTCCTGGAGACACTGAGCCCCCTGGAGCGCGCGGTCTTCGTGCTGAAGGAGGCCTTCGCCTTCAGCTACGCGGAGATCGCGGACGCGGTGGAGCGCTCGGAGCCGGCGGTCCGGCAGGCCGCGCACCGTGCCCGCGAGCACGTCCAGGCCCGTCGGCCCCGCTTCACCGCGGACCGCACCCGCCAACGCCACGTCGCCGAACGCTTCTTCGCGGCGGCGACGGGCGGCGACATCAACACCCTCATGGAGCTGCTCTCCCCGGACGTGACCCTGTGGACCGACGGCGGCGGCAAGGTCCGCCAGGCCCTCAAGCCGGTCGTCGGCCTGGACACCGTGGCCCGCTGGTTCGCCGCGCTGGGCACCATGACCTATCAGGGCGTCGAGCCCGGGCAGATGCGGGCGGAGCTCACCTGGATCAACGGCGGCCCGGGCGTGGTCTTCCGCGGGCCGGAACGCGTGATCGCCACGCTGACCTTCGACTTCGACGCGGAGAGCCGCATCTTGGCCATCCGCAACGTGGCCAACCCCGACAAGCTCCACGCCGTGGCCGGCGGCACCCGGCACCCACTCTCCTGAGCACCTTCCACGCCGGAACGCCCGGCCGGGAGAACTCGGCCGGGCGTTAGGTCAGGCGAGGGTGAAGTCGCTTCGGATGACCCCGTATTCGGTGGGCTCCACCCAGCATGTGCAGGGGCGGCCGAGAAGTTCCGAAACATCAATGCCGAGTTGCCCCGCCAGATCGGCTGCACCGGTCCTGAACGTCCGGTCGGGGTCGTCGGTCGCCTGAAAGTGGGCAGTGGCTCCGCGCAGTTCTACGACGACATACGCGACACGCCTTCCTTTTCGGGCAGGCTGGTCGTTGTCGTGCTGCCGATGGGCTTCATGGGCATCCATCGGCTGACCGCAGATTCCGCAGCACCCGTCCGTCATGAAATCTCGAGATCAGAAGGGAGGGTTATCGACAGGCCCTCTGCCCGAGTTCCAGAATTCATTCCAGCTCGCCCCTTCCTCCGTCGATTCGGTGGACGCGGTCAGCGATTCAACATTTTCACCCCACGCCGCAAGTGCGGAAATCGCCGCATCGCGGTATCCCTGCTTCGAGCTGACGCCCAATACATCCCTGATATCGGGAGCCAGCACGTCGATATAGGCCGCGAGTTCCGGGGCATCGAGGAGGTGGGTGGCAGCAAGTAGCGCGGCCTCAACCACATCCGTATGCGCATCAGAAATGTAAGGATGCACCCCTGTGAAGACAAGGGGACGAATCGCTCGCACTTCGCCGAACAGCGGATTGCGCTCCATCACCTCGGGACCGAACCACTCCTTGAGCTGACGCTCCCTCGAGACGCTCACGGCGTAGGCCACCTCGGCCAGCCACTCCAGCAGTTCGATTTCATGACGAGAGCTCATCGAGGACTCATCGCCGTGAGACTCCCCGAGGACCGCGGCAACATACACGGCGGCCTTAGGCGTTGCGGAGTAGAGCGACCCTTGATGAAGGAGATCATCCCAGAGGTGACGCAGGGCGCGGGCAGCCGCGTCGGGGGCACTGTCATGCGCAAGGCCGGCCAGCACCATGGGCGTTCCAGGCGCCGCCGACCCACCACCGTGCTCCAGACGCGACCAGTCCACACTCCTGAGGAATGCACGCGAGGCAGGCAGTTCATCATCCATTGGCCAAATTATGCCACAGGCGATGTGGGGGTGAAATGCAGGACGCCTCCTGGCAGTTTCTGCCCGGTTGCCCGGGAGTCACCAGGAGGCGTCCTTTGTGGTCGGAGATCAATCACGTGTCAGCACGCATTAATCCCCGACGAAAGTACCACCCGTGAAGAATCTCCTGCCATGCTGGAATCGCACCGTGAGTGATGCACCCGTCGGGAGCATGGAGCGAAGCGAGCCGGCACACGTTCCGCAGGCTCCGCCGGGGTGGCTGATCATCAACCGGGCATTCGTCGCCTGGAACTGATGCATCAGGGCAGCCGCCTGAGCCTCCACGTGTGTTTCATAACCGGCCGTGACTCCGGACGGCGGCTGGTACCCGGGATAGGGCCTGCTCGACACGAGGTCGAACGTTCCGTGGCCCTCGATCCAGAGGAATCCTCCCGTGGCGCCGTTCGTGCCGGTGGAGCCTCCTGGGTTCGAAGAACGCGCCGCGGTCTCCGAAGCCCTGGCGTGTGCTCTCTCGTCCGCGGTGGGGCAGTTGGCGTTGTGGACGAGTACCGGCGTCGCCCCCGCCAGCACGTAGTACGTGTGCAGGTCGGAGACGGTCAGGTTGTGGACCGTGGCGTCCCGCGCCGTCCACCGCTGGATCGCGGTGATCTGGACGTACGTGCCTGCGCTGGTCCGGAGCCATTCACCGGACTCGAGGTCGGTGGCGTCGATCCACTCACCGAGCTCGGCGACCCAGAAGGGGTGGCCGGCGGTCGCGGTGATCGTTGCCGTCTTCGGACCGTCCCCGCCCCCGAGGTCGATCGTGACCTTCACCAGGTGCTTGAGACCCTGGCCCTTGATCTCGGCGGTGACCGTCTGGACGACGGTCTCACCGGACTTCGGGTCGGTCGCGACGATCTTGTCGCCGGTCTTCACCTTCTCGATCGGCTTGGTGGAACCGTCGGCCATCAGCACCTTCGTGCCGGGCACGAAGCTGTTGGCCGGGCAGGAACCGCCTTCGCCGGCCTTGCCGGAGCCGCCGCCCCCGCTGGTGCCGCCCTTGCTGCGGGAGGAGCCGCCGGACTTGCCGCCGCCACCGCCCCCCGAACTCTTGCTTCCCCCGCTCTTGCCCGCACTCGGGTGGGAGGAGGACTTGGGTGCGGCCTTGGCCTGGGCCTGCTTGTGGACGGGGTTACCCGTCTTCCGCTTCGCGGCGGCCGCTTCGTCGGCCTTTCTCTTGGCGGCTTCGGCGGCCTTCTTCTTGGCCCTTTGCGCGGCCTCCTTCTTGGCCTTCTCGATGGCCAGTTTCTTGGCCCGCAGCGCCGCGGACTCGGCGGCCTTGGCGGCCTTGAGGACCAGCTCGGCGGCCCGTTTGGCCACCTTGAACGCCTTGATGGCCTCGATGGTGCGGTTGACCGCCTTGATCACGGACGGGATCTTCCCGAGCTTGGACCACGGGATGGCGTCGACCGCGATGCTGACGCAGGACCACATGTCGCCGCCGAAGCAGGCCATGGCGTCGTTGATGCCGATGAAGTCCTTCAGCGTCTCCCACGCGACCGCCAGGATGACGGAGGTGAGGGACTTGCCCTGCATCGACTGCGCCTGCGCGACCTGCGCCGCGGACAGACCCGCCCCGGCGAGGGCCGCGGCCTTCTCCGAAGCGCTCAGGACGATCGACTCACCGGTCGGGTCGGAGTAGGTGACCGGGTTGTTCTGCGCGTACGCGTACCCGTTGGACTGCAACGGGTCGTTCAGGTCGAGCACCGGGTCGACGGACAGGAAGCGTCCGACCACCGGGTCGTACAGACGGACACCCAGCGGCTGGAAGCCGGAGGAGTCGTCGCGGGTCTGGCCCAGGAACCCCTTGTGGTTCTGGAGGTTGGCACCGGCGGTACCGCGCTCGTTGCCGAAGGGGTCCTGCTTGCGGATGCGGACCGACATGGCCCCGTTGAGGACGACCTCCGCGTACGCGCTGCCCTGGTGGTCCGTGGTCTGGGCGACCAGGGTCTCCGCGCCGCTGCCGTAGGCGTAGCGCATGACCGCGCCACCCGGAACCCCGTAGGTGCGCTGGGTGTTGACCGGAACGCCGCCCTGCTGGACGGTCACCTCGGCATCGCCGAGGTGGAGGGTCGCCTGCTTGCCCGTGATGGTGAGCAGGCGGGCGCCGTCGGGGCCGTAGATGTGACGGGTGTCGTTCTGCGGCAGCCACTGCTGTGCGGCCTGGGCCGTGGCACAGGTGGCGAGCACGACCGGCGTCGCGTTCACGTCCGCCGCGCCCTGTACCGCGAGGCACAGGCCGGAGGCCGAGTGGATCAGCTGGCCGGTGGCGTTGCGCTTCAGCTCCTGCGCGGCCGAGCCGTCGCACTTCTGGATCTGGAGCGCCGACCCGGCGGTGTTGGCGGCGGGCCGCAGGCACCAGGTGCCGTACACCGAGAGCGTGCCCTTGTCGGGGTCCGTCTGCGGCGCCGACGCCGTGCCCGGGGTGGGCGTGAACTTGAAGTTCTGCGCCGCCGAGGCGTTGCAGGCGTAGAGCTGGACCGGCTGGCCGGCCGCGGCAGTGCCCGACTTCAGGTCCAGGCACTTCTGCCCGAGCCCCACGTACGGGGTCTTGCCGCCGGTGCCCGCACCGGTGATCCGGTCGACCTGGCCGTCGTAGGTCCAGGTCAGGTCCTGCTTGTCACCGTTCTCGACCGAGGTGACCGACTTGGTCTCGCCGGTCAGCTCGTACAGCCGGGTGGCCTCGGCCTTGATCTGCGCCCCCGCGGGGGTCGTGTACGTCTTCGACACCTTGGTCAGCGCGTGCGGCTGGTCCTTGGCGGCGTTCTTGCCGTACGTGTACGTGGAGACCGCGTTCTTGGCGGTGTCGCCGGAGAGGTCGTTCTCGGTCAGCTTCGTGCGGTTGCCGAGCAGGTCGTACTCGTACTCCTGCCAGTAGCCGGAGCCGTCGGCGCCCGAGGCGGCCCGGAGCGTGCCGTCCGTGTTCTTGTTGAGCGAGCCGTCCGGGTTCCTCGGGTTGACACAGCTCGTCCGGTCCTTGGAGGTCCAGGCCGACTTCAGCTGTCCCAGCGGGTCGTAGACGAAGCACTGGCGCTCCGCGATCCCGGTGGACTTCTCCTCGATCGAGGTGACGTTCCCGGCCGGGTCGTAGGTGTACCCCCGGTCGGAGACGAGGTTGCCGCCGACGACGGTCTTGTCCGCGGTGGCGTCACCCTTCTCACGGTAGACCGACTGCTCGGTGAGCTCGCCGCTGCCCTCGTCGAAGGTGTTCTGCGTCCACACGCGGTAGGGCTGGGCGCCGAGCGTGGAGCGGAGCACCTGGCCGTAGGCGTCGTAGGTGGTCTCGGAGCCGTACCAGTCCTTGCCGGAGATGGAGAGCGGCTTGCCGTCCTTGTTGTAGCGGACGACCAGCTTCTCGGCGTCGAACGTGCCCACCGCCGGAAGGGTGGTCTCGTCCAGCATGCCGCGGTCGTTGTACGTGTAGTCGTACGTGTAGTCCTTCTTCAGACCCCATGTGTCGACGACGGACTGCGGCAGGGACAGGGTGGTCGAGGTCGGCTGGTACTCCTTGGTGTAGCCGTTGACCTTCTGGGTGTACGCCTGGAAATCGGTGTAGCGGGTGGCGGTGGCGGGCATGCCCTTGCCGCCCGGGGCCGTGTCGTACGTGAACGAGGACAGCAGTTTGCCGGCGGAGCTGTCCTCGCGCGCCTCCTTCGGACGCGACAGCTCGTCGTAGCCGTTCCAGACCTTGACGCCGCGGGCGTTCGTCATCGTCTCGAGCCGGCCGAAGGCGTCGTAGGTCGTGCTGGTCGTGCCCGAGTCGGGGTCGGTCGCCGACTCCACCTGGCCGTTGTGGTTGTACGTCCACGACCAGGGGTGCGTCGTGTCCGCCGAGGCGGTCGCCGTCTGGACCTGGCCGTGCGCGTCGAACCGGTAGCGCGTGGACGTGAACCCGCCGGGGGCGGCCGGGTTGAAGGTGTCCGTGCGCACGGTGCGGCCGGTCGCGTCGGTCCAGACGCGGTAGGACGAGTCACCCTCCGGCTGGATGACCTTCGACCAGTCCTCGCCGTACTCGTAGCGGACGGCCCGGTCCTCGTACGCCTTGGAGAAGGACTCCTTGGTGGTGGGGTCGATCCACTTGAGGTACGGGGTCTCCTTCAGCACGCGGCCGAGACCGTCGTAGGTGTAGCGCGTGATGTTGGGGACGGTCGTGTCGGAGAGGGGGCTGAACAGCTCGCCCGGCTTCGCCTCGTCGGTCAGGTAGGCGTTGTTGGTCTGGTAGACCTCACCGGAGTTGTTGTACAGCGTGTCGGTGATCAGCCAGCCGGCGCCGCCGTCGGCCTCCTCCTGCGTCTGCCGCTCACGGCCGAGGCCGTCGTAGAGGGTGACGGAGGTCTCGATCCGGTCCTCGTAACCACGCGCGTACGTGGTGACGTACGGAGGTCTGCGGATCTTGAGCTTCGGGTCGGTGGGGTCGGTCTCCTCCTTCGGGACCGTGTAGACCGCACGGAAGTCAGGGATGCCGCTGCCGGGGGTACGGCCCGGGGCCCAGGCCTCGGCGAGCCGGCCGAGCGGGTCGTACACGGCCTCGCTGACCAGGTCGTTGGCGTCGGTCGTCTTGACGGTGACCGAGCGGCCCGGCTCCAGCTCCTGTATCTGGCGCTGCCCGAGGACGTTGGTCGTGGTGACCTTGAAGACCTGGTCCGTGGCAGGCCCGATGGATTCGTACGCGATCGTGGAGGACTTCGGGATCAGCTGCTGCAGCTGTTCCGGCGAGGTCTCCTTGACCACACGCCCGATGGCGTCGAACTCACTGGTGCCGGTGGTCCGGAAGCCGGTGCCGGCCCCGTTGAGCGTCCACGCCTCGGTGGCCAGGCCACGGGTGGCGGAGCCGAGCGCGGTGCCGTAGGCCGTGCCGTCGTAGGCCGTGCGGGTGGCGCCGCTCAGCGAGCCGAGGTCGGTCCAGTCGGCGTTCGCACAGGTCGTCGGCGAGATCAGCACCTGCTTGGACAGGCCGATGAGGTTCTTGTCGGGCCGGTGCAGGTACTCCAGCTTGGTGCAGGACTCGTCACCGGTCTTGGCGTCGTCGCCCAGCGACTCGACCTGGATCGGCAGACCGTACGTCGGCTCGTAGGTCGAGTGCGACCTGACCGTGCGCAGCGTGCGCGGGTCGTCGGTATTGGTGCCGGACGACCTCGTGTACGCGATCTCCTCCGGCTCCGTGACCCGCCAGGCCCGCAGCGGGCTCAGGCCGTCGTCGCGGTCGCGTCTGGCGAGTTCGGTGGCCTCGGGCTCGGTGACCGAGCGGGACAGCCAGTCGGAGTCGGCCTTGGTGGAGTCGGTGTACGTGAGCTCCTCGGCGATCCGCCCCGCGAACGGCTCCCGGTCCTTGGCGATCTCGGCGCCGGTGATGTCCTTGACGGACACGGTGTCGCCGAGGCCCCGGAAGAAGCGGGTGACGGACTTGGAGCGCTGGCCGGCGGTGTCGGCGGCACCCTCGATGACCGGCCCCGTCAGGACCGTGGTCTGCTCGAAGCCCGCGAACTGCGAGTAGGTGCGCTGGGACTTCTTGGTGAACTCGGACTCGGCGAGCTTCCAGGCCGGGCTCTTGTACCGGTACTCCGTCCTGGTGGTGAAGTTGCCGTCGATGTTCGGCAGTTCCTCGATGGTGTCCACGGCGTACTTGTGGAACCAGTCGATGTCCTCGACCTCGGGGTCGGGGTTCCAGAACGACGGGTAGCAGAGCCGGTCGTTCCCCTTGAGCTGGGCCTGCAGCCGGGCCATGGCCGTGGCACGGTCCTCGCCCGGCTGCTGGTCGAGCAGGGGAAGGTCGCCGGTGAGGCAGTCGCCCTCGATCGGCTTGTACGTGACGATGGTCTCGCCGCCGTACTCGTTGACGACGCGGCCGATGCGCAGCCGGGAGAACCCGGGGCGCGAGGCGTGCACCGCCTTGACGCGGTTCGGCATGTCCTCGGCGTTGGGCTCGAACCGCACCGTGTTGAGCTGCGTGCTCGCGTCGGTGGAGCCCTTGCGGGCGTAGCCGGTGCGCTGGATCGACTCCAGCCACAGGGCGGTGTTCGGGCCGGTCAGCAGCTTGGCGAAGCTCTGCTGCAGCTGGTACTCGTCGACGACCTGGCGGGCCGCGGTGTCGGTGCGCCGCTGGGCCGAGGTCGTGATCTTGTCGAGGCGCTTGCGGGACCAGAAGGACGGACCGGCGTTCCAGCACTTCTTGCCGGACTCGCAGCGCATGTCGGCCGGGGTGTCGAACCAGGGCCGGTAGTTGCGCGGGTCCTTGGAGGCGAAGTTGGTCTCGGAGCAGGTGACGTCGTCGACGGTGTAGCAGCGCTCCTCCACCTTGAAGCCGACCCGGGCCGGGGCGGTCGCGGTGAAGAGGGTGTCCTTGCGCTGGCCGTAGTCGATGTGGTCCAGCCAGCCGTCACGGTCGTAGGCGACCGGGGCCTTGAAGTTGAAGTTGCGGGCGTAGTAGTTCGGGACGTCCTTCTTCCACCACATCGACATGGCGTTGCCGTGGACATCCTCGATGTAGTCGAGGCCCCAGCGCCAGCCCTGCGTGCACCAGGAGTTCGTCCAGTCGGTGGTCGTGGAGCCCTTGTAGCAGTCCTCGCCCGGGTGGTTGCCGTAGACCGGGACCGTGAGCACCGAGTCGGTGGTCGGGTCGTCGGCGGCGTCGCCGTGGTTCGACCAGCCCGGGAGCTTGTTCTTGCCGAAGTGGTACTTGGTGCCGTCCTTGGTGGTGACGATCCAGTACTCACCGTCCCTGGCGCCGTTGCCGGTGGCCTCGCCCTTGATCACCTGGACGGTGGAGCCGTCGCCGTTGGCCGTGAACCACTTGCTCTGGGTCGCGTCCCAGACCAGCTCGGTGGTCATGCCGCCGAGGGAGAGGGTGGCGTTCTCCGAACCCCAGCACAGGTCCGCGGTCCGGTGGGTGGCGTTGTTGGAGCCGGCCTTCTTGGAGTCCTGGCGGCAGTTGGCGTACGTACGGGTGATGGAGCCCGCGTTGTAGTCCCAGCCGTCGCCGATCCAGGAGGCCTGGTTGTTCGTCGAGGACGTGCGGCCGTCGACGGACTGCGAGGAGTACGCCAGGTTGACCTTCGGCATCAGGCCGCCGGCGGTCTCCGGGACCTGGATGTCGTACGAGTAGGTGAAGGCGCCCGAGGAGGAGCCCGAGGACCAGGAGCCCGAGGACAGCAACGGCGAGGCCGTGAAGTCACCGGACGCCGACGAGCCGGTGTCGAGGCCGCCGACGGCGGCGCCGCCGTTGGCGGAGACCGCGGGCTGGACTCCGTCCTGGTAGGAGGCCTTGGACGCCCGGGAGGGGACGAAGCCCTCGTCGAGGAGGCTGGAGACCGGGATGCTGCCGCTGAGGATCTTGCGGGTGGGGGCGTTCTTGGCCGTCTTGGTCCTGGTCGGCGCGTTCTTGGCGGACACGGTCTTCACCGTGCTGCGCAGGCGCTGGAAGTCCTTCTTGCCGTTCTTGACGTCCTTCTCCCCGTCGGAGAGGGACATCGTGGTCGTGCCGCCGCCGTCGGCGCAGTCGCCCTCGGTCGGGGCGGAGTAGACGCATTCGGGCAGCAGCATCAGACCGAAGCGGTCGGCGGCCTGCGGTCCGTAGAGGTCGGCGAAGCCCGTGGTGTCGATGCTGATCGCCACTTCGGCGTCCGGGTCGACCGTGGCCGGCGGGGTGAGCTTCATGACGATGCCGGAGACGCCCGCGTCCTGCGAGGTCGTCTGCGGGGCCACGCCCACGGTCCAGTCGCCGGCGAGGGCGGCGGCGTCACCGCCCTCGGGGACCCCGATGGCGACCGGCAGGTTGTTGCTGACCGGCTCGGTGGTGCCGGGCGCGCTGGACGCGTCGAGCGTGGCCTGCCCGGTGCCGGAGGTCCACGCCGCGGTGGCTGTGGGGGTGTACGGGGCGACCGGATTCTCGGGGGCCAGGGTCAGGGCCTTGTCGGCGGCCGCGTCGCCCTCGACGGTGGTGGCCTCCGGCAGGTCCGGGAGGCCGACCTGGGCGATCGACTCCTCGCGGCTCATGCCGGGGCCGGGAACCGCGAGCGCCTGGCTGCCCAGGGTGGTCACGGTCAGTGTCGAGGACAACAGAAGGACGATCGCCGCGCGGCTTCGCCGCCGGCGCCGTCGTTGTGAGTCCGTCATGGCTAGGCGTCCCCGCCCCAGCCATGACAGCGGACCTGAAGCACGCATACGCGTCGACTCCCACCCTGGCGGTTCAAACGATGGTCGAGGTGCGGAAAACACCAGATGGCACACCTCTGCCTCAGACGCGTGCGTGCGCACTCTCTGGCATGTCCGCCACATATTCAAGATCGACAGAAGACGCCGGTGGGCCATAGAAGTGATCTGGGACACAGGGCGAAACGGAGCAGAACATTCCACTGACGGTCAATCAACGAGGTCGGGGACATTCACGCGGTCCCCCTCAATTCGGGCCCAGAAAAGCCCTGAACCAGGCCGGTTCGCCGCCCGTTCACGTCGCCGTCGCAGGCGCGTAACGGATTCATAAATCCTTCACGCGTGGACGTCAACGCTTCACATGTGTGATCGTGTGCCCGCCTTCTGCCCCGCGGCCTGCCGACTGGGGCTGTCTGTGCTGTCCTCAATCCGCATGGTTCCCACCGGAGTAGACCGCCGTGACCGCGCCGCCTCGTTTTCTCAGCCCCTTCGTGCGCACGCGCACACGGCTGGCCCTGACCCTCGGCCTCGTGCTGGCCGCCCTGACCGCTGCCCTGCTGCCGTGGTGGCAGCCCGGCGGCTCCTCCCCGACCACCGCGGGCGGCGCCACCGACGCCACGCCCGCCTCCACCGGCCCGCGCGACGAGGCCGCCGCGATGGCGCAGGCCCTGCGCACCCACGCGCAGGTCCTCGTCGACACCGCGACCAACGCCACGACGCTGACCTGGGCGCTGCCCGACGGGCGCTTCAAGACCCGGATCACGGCCGCGGCGACCCGGGCGAAGAACGCCCAGGGCGCGTGGGCCCCGGTCGACAACACCCTGAAGCGCACGGCCAAGGCGCCCAAGGGCCTCGGCATCGCGCCCGCGAACCCGGCCGTGCCCGTCCGCTTCGCGAGCGGCACGGCCCACAAGGCGCGCGCCGACCGCTCGTTCGCCCGCACCGAGACGCCGGGTGAGACGGTGCTCGCCGAGGTCGAACTCGACGGACACACCGTGGCGTACACCTGGCCGGACGTCCTGCCCGAGCCGGTCCTCGACGGGCCGCGCGCCCTGTACTCCGAGGTCCTCCCCGGCGTCGACCTGCTGCTCGTCGCCCGGGAGGAGGGCGGCATGGCGCAGGTCCTCATCGTCAAGACCGCCGAGGCCGCGCGGCAGGAAGCGCTCAGGACCGTCTCGTACGGCCTGCGTTCCGCCACGGCCGTCTTCCGGCAGGACCGCAAGGCCAGCAGGGTCCAGGTCCTCGACAAGGCCGGCAAGGAGGTCGGCTCGGTCCCGACGCCGTTCGCGTGGGACTCCAGCGGCCGTGACCCCGAGCTGCCCGAGGGCACCGCGAACCGTACGTCCGTCGCCACCCCGGCCGACGTGCTGAAGCTGTCGGGCCTGAGCGGCGTCGAGCCCGGCGCGCTGGCCGCGCCGCTGCCGATCGCCCTGGACGGCGAGAACACGCACGAGGCCCGTCTCGGCCTCGGCTTCGCCGCCACCGGTCTGGCGGCACGCGAGGGCGTCACGTACCCGCTGTTCGTCGACCCGCCGCTGAACCCCGGCTGGGACGCGTGGACGGTGGCCTACAAGCCGTACCCGAGCACCAGCTTCTTCAACGGCACCAACTTCTCCTCCGGCACCTCCGACGCCCGCGTGGGCCACGAGTCCGACACCGGCGGCACCGCCCGCTCCTTCTGGCGGATGGACTGGTCGAAGAGCATCAAGGGCGCGACGATCAGCAGCGCGACCTTCAAGGTGCTCAACAACCACTCCTGGTCCTGCACGGACCGCGAGTTCCAGCTCTGGCGCACCGGCCCGATCTCGTCCGGCACGACGTGGAACGCCCAGCCGAGCTGGTCCGACGAGATCCAGCGCAAGTCCTTCGCGCACGGGTGGTCGACCTCCTGCCCGGACGACTACGAGGCCTTCAACGTCAAGGACGCCGCCCAGTACGCCACCGACCGGGGCGATTCGGCCGTCACCCTGGGCATGCGGGCCACGAGCGAGTCGGACACCCAGACCTGGCGCAAGTTCAAGGCGACCTCCGCGACCATCGAGGCCGTCTACAACCGCAACCCGTCCGAACCCACCAGCGGCTCCTCGAAGCCCGGCGGCGCCTGCACGCCCGCCCCCGGCGCGGGTGTGACGGTCGGCAAGACCAACATCACCCTGTCGGTGAGCGCCAAGGACCCCGACAACAACATGAGCAAGGTCCGCTTCCGGTTCTGGAAGACCGGCGGCACGGTCCCGGCCGGTGTCGAGGTCCCGATCGGCAGCACCGGCGGCACCGCCACGTACACCATCCCGTCCAGCGATCCGCTGCTGAAGGACATCACCACCAACACCACCTTCTCCTGGGACGCCATGGGCAAGGACTCGGCGGGTGCGGTGTCCACCAACTACCCGCCGGGCACGGAGCCCTGCCGCATCACGGTGGACCCGAGCGGACCGTCCCAGCCCGTCGTCACCAGTGACGTGTTCCTCAAGGCCACCGCGGACGGCGCCACGTGGGCGACGGTCACCTTCGGCCGGACCGGACCGATCACCTTCGAATCGCCGGGGGCCGCGAAATTCACCTACGCGTGGGGCGGTGTCAGCCCGGCCACCGTCACCGCCGACGCTAACGGCGTCGCCACCGTCCCCGACCTGCGGCCGCTGAACGCCGGCCCCAACACGCTCCAGGTCTACGCCTACGACAGCCTCGGCAACGCGAGCGCGCGGACGGACCACACGACGTACGTCCCGCCGAGGGACAGCGCCGACGCCCCGGGTGACACGGGTGGCGACGGCACCCCTGACCTGCTCCTCATCGACAACGCCGGCATCCTGCGGACGTATCCGGGCCAGCCGGGCGGCGAGTTGTACGCCCAGCTGACCTCGTCGTACACCGTGGGCGCCGACGCCAAGCCGGTGCTGGCCCCGGCCGGTCACTGGTACGACGCGACGACCGGCAAGGCCGCGCTGATCGCGCACTACCAGGACGCCTACCCGGGCGACGGCACCACGGACCTCTTCGCCGTCAACCCGGACGGCGGGTTCTGGCTCTACCCGGGCGACGGGTACGGCTCGTTCGACGTCGGCCGGCGGCTGAAGGTCCGCCTGCCGTCGAACGCGCCCGCGCCGTCCACCTGGACCCAGCTCAAGGCCGTCGGCGACATCAACGGCGACAAGCTGCCCGACCTGGTCCTGCGTACCGACATGGCCTTCTGGGTGCTCTCCGGCTACAGCGGCGCCACCTTCCGGGCGGCGACCCTGATGAACTCCGACGCCTGGGCGCGCCGCGACATCGTCAACCTCGCCGACATGAACAAGGACGGTACGCCCGACCTGCTCTGGCGCAACCTGGACAACGGCAACATGTACGTCCGGCACGGCAAGCCGGGCTCCGTCGCCGGCAGCGTCGACCTCAACTCCTTGATGCTGGCCGCCAACTCGCTCAACGGCGACGTCGCGTTCGGCACCAGCTGGACCGAGGCCAACGTCGACGCGGCGATCGGCATCCCGGACATCAGCGGCGACGGCATCCCGGACATCTGGGCCCGGTTCCCGTCGGACGGCCACATGGCCGTCTACCACCCGTCCACCACCAACACCAACGCACCGGCGAAGACCGTCATCGGGTCCGGCTGGGCAGACAAGCGGGCCTTCGGGTGATCCGCCTGGTCTGACCCGGCCCGCACCTCACCAGCGGGCCGCGGCGCCCGCGAGGACGCTGTCGGTCACCGCACGCGCTGGTCGCATCGCAGCACTACGCCCCGCCGAGCTCGTGCTCGGCGGGGCGTAGTGCTGTGATGCGACCAGCGGGGGGCGTGGTGCTGCGATACGGCCGGCGTGGGGCGTAGTGCTGCGATGCGGCCGGCGTGGAGCGGAGTCTGCGATGCGGCCGGTGCGGGGCGGCTCCCGTCGCGGGAGGTCTCCGCCGACAGGTCGGGGCGCGCCCGTACTCGTAGCCCTCACCCACCCCCTTCGCTCAGCCCGCCGTACCGCTGCTGGCGCGTTCTTCCAGGTGGTGCGGGATCACGATGTCGAGGGGCGGCACCGTGGAGGCGGGACTGTAGATGCGGTCCGCGAGACATTGCAGAACCCGCTCGGCGATCTGCGCCTTGTCCGGGACGACAGTCGTCAGGGGCGGATTGGCGTACCGCCCGTCCTCGATCCCGTCGAATCCCACCACGGCCAGGTCCTGCGGAACGCGCACCCCTCGCTGGACGGCGATGTGCAGGGCCCCCAGGGCGAGTTCGTCACTGAACGCGAAGACGGCGTCAGGCCGGCCGTCCGCTTCCAGGAGAGCGGTCATCGCCTCCGCGCCGTCCTTGCGGTGCAGCGTCGTCACGGACCGCTCCAGGGCCGGGTCCGGCGTCAGGCCGGCGCGGCGCAACGCCTGCCGGTAGCCCGCCAGCCGTTGCCGGGCGGTCTCGTTGCGCAGGTGGGGCTGCACGCCGATCGCGGCGACGCGCCTGCGCCCGGTGCGCAGCAGGTGCGTGGTGGCTTCGTCGGCGGCGAGGACGTTGTCGACGGCGACCCGGTCGGCGAGCCCATGAGCCTGCTGTTCGCCGAGGAGCACGACCGGCACCTCCCGGGAGCGGCCGGTCAGTTCCTCGGGGCCGAGTGACCACGGGCTGATGATGAGACCGTCGACCAGCCGACCGCCGGTGCCCTCCAGCAGCCGCCGCTCCGCCTCCCGGTCCCCGAAGGTCTGATCGATGACGACGGTCCACGACCGCTGCTGGGCGGCCTCGACGATCAGTCCGGCGAGCTCGCCGAAGTAGGGCGAGTGGAGCTCGGGAATGGCCAGGCCGATCAGCCCGGTCCGGCCGGCGCGCAGATTACGGGCGGCGACGTTCGGGCGATAACCCAGCTCGTCCAGGGCGGCCTGGACCCGCGCACGCGTTTCCTCGGCCACGGCCCCCGTGCCACTGACGACGTTGGAAACGGTTCGCGTCGACACCCCGGCGAGGGCGGCGACATCCTTCAGACGGCTGCTCACGGTCGGCATCCTCCCACGTGGCGATCACGGGCACCAGAATTCCCGGAGGGCTATTGCAACGTCGCATGCGACGTTGCAACATGGTGCGCACACCGAGGCGCAAGGAGGCGCGATATGAGCGCGCACATCTTCCCGGGCATCGCCGTCGACGAGCTGGACATCGACGTGTCGCCGGACGTGGAGGCCCTTTACGGGGACGGCATCACCGCACGTAAGGGCGCCTTCACCAAGGCGTGGGCGGATCAGCTCGGCGAGGACGTGGACACGGCGTTCAAGGAAGCGCTGGGCCGCCCCGGCGGCGCCGTCGGCCGTGGCCCCCACCGGTTCTACGTGGAGATTCACCCCGAGCAGATCAGGGGGTTCGTGGAGCTGGTGGAGCACCCCTGGGTGCGTTCCCTGTGCGCCGCGACGCTCGGTCCTGACTACCGCATCGTGGAGCTCGGCTTCGACGTGCCGCTGGAGGGCGCCGTCAACCAACCGTGGCACCGCGACTTCCCCATCCCCGACGAGACACGTCGCGAACGGCGCCTCACCTCCCTCGCCTTCAACGTGACCACCGTCGACACGGCCGAGGACATGGGGCCGTTCGAGATCGCCCCGGGCACGCAGTGGGACGACAGCCCGGAGTTCGAGCACGGCATGTTCCCGCCCAGGTCGCACTACGCCCGCTACCAGGAACGAGCGGTCCGCAAGTACCCGCAGCGCGGCGACATCTCGGCCCGGACCGCCCTGACGATCCATCGCGGGACGACCAACCGGTCCGCCAAGCCCCGCCCCGTCCTCGTCCTCGGAATCGACGGGCCGGAGGCCCACAACGGCGATCGCCACGACACCGCCGTCACCCGCGCCTACTGGGACGCCCTGCCCGCGCGGGTGCGCCGGCACCTCGACTGCCCCGTCGTGGACGAACTGACGCCCATGACGCAGAAACACACCATCGAAGGTCTGGTCATGGGGGACGCCTGAGGCCACCCCGCGGTGGCGCCGGAGGCGCCACCCGTCGGCGCCCCGGCAAGCCGAGCCCCGCTCGCTCGGCCGCCGCACGGGCCGCCGCAGCCTCGATTCGCCCTGCCCACCCCCCGCGGCTTCCGGGCCGACCCCATGGCGCGGCGGGATTCCGGCGTGCCGACGTCTTGTGCGGCGAACGGCGGAACGGCTCCCCCTCGTGCAGAGGGGGAGCCGTTTCAGCGCGTGCGGTCCGCGTGGAGCCGGGTGTCAGGCGTGACGGGAATGCCGATTGCCTGTGATGACCCGGTACAGGACGAGGAGAATGATGGAGCCGACGATCGCGGCGATCCAGGTGGACAGGTCGAAGAAGCCGTCGATGGAGTCGACTCCGAAGATGACCTTGCCGAGCCAGCCGCCGAGAAGTCCTCCCGCGATGCCGATGAGTATCGTGATGATGATGCCGCCCGGGTCCCTGCCCGGAAGAAGCGCCTTGGCGATGACGCCTGCGAGCAACCCGATGAAGATCCAGGCAATTACGCCCATGATGCGTCTCCTACCTCGTCGTATAAAGGCTGTGTCAAAGCACCGTCTTTACCGTCCGGGCCCCTTCAAACGTGGCACCTCTGCCCATGTGCCGACCGGACCGCCCGCACTGCGTCTCCCCGGCACCGTGACTGCCTGACTCCGCGACCGCGTCCGGCCGCCATCGTCGCGTACGGGACGGGGCTGGTCAGCGTGCGGTCGAGGCCGCCGACCGGACATAGCCGTGGCCGTGCCGAGGCCGGGCCCCGGGATCAGCAGCCCAGGGACCGGCGTCTTTCGAGGTACCTCGTCGTCAGCACTTCGCGGCCGGATCGCCCCCGCCGTCGCAGTCGCCGTCGTGAGTGGTGCGGACGCGGGCCAGGAGCGCGCGCAGGGTGTCGCGCTCTTGTGGCGTGAGGTCCCCCAGGAGTTCGTCCTCGACACGGCTGATGGCGGCGTCGATCTTCGTGACGGCAGCCGCGCCCGCATCGGTGATCTCCACGATATGACGGCGTCGATCGGCTGGATCACGGCGCCGTCGCACCAGGTCGCGGTCCTCCAGCGAGTTGAGAAGGGTGACCAGGACGCTGGGATCCACACACAGACGGGCACCGAGATCACGCTGACCGAGCTGACCGTCGTTGAGGTGCATCAGCACGATGGCGTGGCGGGGAGTGACCCCGGAGGTCGTGAGCGCCTCACGGATCCACGCTTCGGTGACCCCTCCGTGCCGCGCCAGGAGCAGGGAGAGCCGGGACTCCGGGCCGGTTGGCTCGGGGGCGTCGTCGCGGGCGGTGGAACTGACGGGAGCGCGGGCGGCGGGGGCGGTGTCGCCGGATTGTTCGCGGGCCATGGTTCGACCGTAGCAAGCAAGCAAAGAGTTGGTTGCCGCGAATCATTGAAGCACTTACATTATCTCCTGCGATACATCGTTTTCCGTACCGCACCCCGGACGTTTCTGGACCCCCCAGCGGGCCCCGTCCCCCATTCCCCTCCGGAGTTCCTCATGTTCATCGCCTATGTCGTCGTCGCCATCCTGTTGTCCCTGCTGCTGCTCGCTTCGGCCCGCGGCGACATCACGCGCGACCCGAAGATCACGGACCAGCTCAAGGCGCTCGGGGTTCGTGACAGCTGGTTCGTGCCACTCGGCCTCGTCAAGATCGCGGGCGCCTTGGGCCTCCTCGTCGGCATCGCCTACCGCCCGCTGGGTGTCGCGGCCGCCATCGGTGTCGTCCTCTACTTCCTGGGCGCCGTGATCACGCATCTCCGCGCGGGCGACAAGAAGGGAGTCGGCGCGCCGGCCGTCATCATGCTCGTCTCCGTGGCACCGCTGGTATTGGCCATCGCGACGATCTGACCGCGCGCACGGCAGTGACACCGGCCCGCGGCGCGCGGGCCGGTGGACGACTTCCCCCCGTGGGCGACTTCTCCCGTCGAGTCAGCGTTTCGCCGACGAGCCGGCCCAGGGATCGGCTGCGCGTTCGGTCGACACGTACTGCGGGAGGGCGCCGTCCGCGGCTCAGGAGCCCTGGAGCTCGGCGCGGATCCGGGGCAGGACCTTGGTGCCGAGGAGTTCGATGCCGCGCAGGAAGTCACGCTGGGGCATGCCGCCCACGTCCATCTGGAGGATCTGGCGGCTGTGACCGAGCAGACCGTGGAGGCGCAGGATGCGGTCGGCGATCTCGTCGGGGCTGCCGACGAAGACCATGCCGTCGGGCCCGAAGGCGGCGGCGCGGTCGGCGCGCGGCGGGGCGGGGCGGCCGAGTTCGGCCATGCCTTCGGCCATCATGCGGTGCTCGTACTCCAGGTAGGTGGCGCGGGCCTGCTCACCGGTGTCGGCGACGAACCCGTGGACGGCGACGGCGATGTCGGCCTGCTCGGCGGGGTGGCCGGCCTCCGCCCAGGCGGCGCGGTAGGCGCGGCCGTACTGGGCCCAGTGCTCGGGGGTGCCGCCGAGGATGCCGAGGAACATGGGCAGGCCGAGTTCGACCGCGCGGTAGACGGAGTTGGGGCTGCCGCCGGTGCCCAGCCAGATCTTCAGCGGCTGTTCGGGACGCGGGAAGACGGTCGCGTCCTGGAGGGGGCGCTTGCGGTGCGGGCCGTCGAAGGACACGTTCTCACCGGCGTTGACCGCCATCAGCAGTTCGAGCTTGGAGGCGTAGAGCATGTCGTAGTCGTGCTCGCTGTGGTCGAACAGCGGGAAGGTGATGGCGGAGGAGCCGCGCCCCGCGACCGTCTCGATCCGGCCGGGCGCGATGGCCGCGGCGGTGGCGAGCTGCTGGAAGACGCGGATGGGGTCGTCGGTCGACAGGACGCTGACGGCGGTACTGAGCTTGATCCGGTTCGTGGACGCCGCGGCGGCGTTGACGACGGAGGTGGGCGAGGACAGCGGCATCGCGCGCATGTGGTGCTCGCCCACTCCGAAGTAATCCAGTCCGACCTCGTCGGCAAGCTTGATCGCCTCCAGGACGTCCCGGATGGCGTGAGCGGTAGGGCCGCGGCTGCCGTCCGCCAGGCGCGGCGTGTTGCCGAAGGAGTAGACGCCGAGTTCGAAGGTCATGACCTGTTCCTGTTTCAGTTGCCGATGGCGGGCCTGGCCCGTCGGTACCGGGTGTCGGTGATCTGGGAGATGGGGAAGGCAGCAATGTCGGCGCGGCTCACAGCGGAGCCGGCCTTGTCGATGCCGAGGAAGCCGGAGCGGATGCGGCCGCTCGCGAGCTCGACCCGAAGTGGAATGGCCTGCCCGTTTCGGCGCTGTACAGCGTAACAACAGAAGTGGGATGGGTTTCCCACTTGACTAGGATGGAGGCATGACTTCTCCTGCAGACCCCGACGCGTCCCAGGATGTGCAGTCCGGAACGGGCTTGCGCATCGATGCCGAGCGAAACCGCGACCGCATCCTCGCGGCCGCCCGCCGCCTCTACGCCCGCGAGGGTCTCGCCGTTTCCATGGCGGCCGTCGCCCGGGAAGCGGGGGTCGGCAATGCGACTCTCTCCCGCCGGTTCGCCAGCCGGGAGGAACTGATCAACGCCGTCTTCTCCGACCGCATGGACGCCTATGCCGCGTCCGTCACCACGGCCCTGGCCGAGCCCGACGCCTGGCGGGCGTTCACCGACTACATCTACGCGATCTGCGCCATGCAGGCAGCCGACCGCGGCTTCGCCGACGTGCTGACCATGACCTTCCCGGCGGCCAAGGCGCTCGAAGCCCGCCGCGCCGAGGCGTACAACGACGTTCTCGCGCTCATCGCCCGGGCCCGGAAGACGGGTCACCTGCGCGAAGACTTCACCGACCGGGACATCCCGATCCTGCTGATGGCCAACGCGGGTGTCGTCAGTGCCGCGGGCGACGCCGCTCCTGACGCCTGGCGGCGACTGGTTGCTCACATGCTCCGCTCCTACGCCGCCCCCGACGCCCCGGTACCTCCCATGCCGGAGGCCCCCGCGCCCGCGGCCCTCTACCGGGCGATGGTCCGCCTGACGCGAAGCGGCTCACACGCCTCGTAGGCGCGCGACGCGGACCGCGGCGATCGGGCGACGCATGGACCCTCGCGGCACAGTCGGGCTGTCGTCGCCCGCCGGACTCACGCGCGGACGCGGACGGTCACTGAGCGTCAGAGGAGACCTACGGCGCGCACATGACGAGCCGGACCGGGCGGGCGATGGTGCGCCACACGTTGGCCACGCGCGCCGGGAAACGTGGTCCCACCTGCGCATGAGAGCCGTTCGGATACGCCGTCGAGGCAGTCGCGGCGAACGGTGAGCCCCATCACCTCGCACCAAGTGGAATGCGCTCCCCACTTCTGTTGTTACTCTGGACAACATGGAAACGGATAGCCCTTTCCATTTCAGAAAGGTGTTGTGTCATGCGTGCAGTCACGCTGAATGAGGTTCCCTCCGCTCCCGTCGTCGCCGAGGCCGAGACGCCGCGTCCCGAGGCCGGCGAACTGCTGGTGAAGGTCGCCGTGTCCTCGGTGAACGGCTTCGACCTCTCCGTCCTGGGCGGTCACCTGCAGGGGATGATGGAACACCGCTTCCCGCTGGTGGCCGGGATGGACTTCGCCGGCACCGTCGACGCGCTCGGCGAAGGCGTCGAGGGCTACGCGGTCGGCGACAAGGTCTTCGGTGTGGCCCTCAAGCCCTACCTCGGCGGCGGCGCGCTGGCCGAATACGTCACCGTCAACGCCGGCTTCGGCGTCGCCCCGATCCCCGAGGGCCTGGACGTCAAGGACGCCGGCGGGCTCGGGCTGGCCGGGACCGCCGCGCTGAACAGCATCGACGCCGCAGGCGTCGCCAAGGACCAGACCGTTCTGGTCTCCGGAGCGACCGGCGGGGTCGGCGCGATCGCCCTCCAGATCGCCGCCGCCCGCGGCGCCCGCGTCATCGCGACCGCCCGCCCCGGCGCCGAAGCCGACTTCGTCACCGGCCTCCACGACACCGACATCGCGGTCGTGGACTTCACCGGCGACCTCGTCGCCCAGGTCCGCGCCCTGGCCCCCGGCGGCGTCGACGCCGTCCTGCACCTCGCGGGCGACGGCACCGCCCTGGCCGGCCTGGTCCGCCCCGGCGGACACCTCGCCTCCACCGTCGGTCTGACGCAGGACGCCGTCGAGGGCATCGACATCACCGTCCACCCGATCATGGCCAACCCCGACCCGGCCACCCTCACCACCCTCGCCGACCAGGCCGCGACCGGCGCTCTCACCGTGCCCGTCACCGCCACCTACCCCCTCGATGAGGTCGACAAGGCGTTCACCGCCTTCACCAACGGCACCCTCGGCAAGATCACCGTCACCTGCTCCTGACCTGCCCCGCCCCGCCCCGGCCTCGCGACGGCACCCGAAGAAGTCCAAGGAGCCTCATGGAACTCGGCGTCTTCTCCGTGCGCGACATATTCCCCGGCAGCCCGGACACGGCGGCCGGCCGCACCGACGACATCATCGGGTAAGGCGTCCTGGCCGAGCAGCACGGGCTGGACGTCTTCGGGATCGGCGAACACCACACCAGGCAGTTCGCCGTGTCCTCCCCGGCGGTGGTGCACGCCGCGATCGCGAGGTCGACCAGCCGCACCAGGCTCACCACGACGGCGACGGTGCCGAGTGTGCTCGACCCGGTGCGCGTGAATCAGGACTTCGCCACGCTCGACCTCGTCAGCCACGGCAGGGCGGAGATCATCGCCGGGCGCAGCGCGTTCGCCGAGCCGTTCGCCCTGTTCGGCGAGGACATCTCGCGACTGGACGACCTGTACGCAGAGAAGCTCGACCTGCTGCTGCGGCTCCGGGACGAAGAGCGTGTCACGTGGGAGGGCCGCTTCCGCCCGCCGCTGCACGAGGCCGAAGTGAACCCCCGGGCCGTCCGCCACGTCCTCGCCTCCTGAGACCCAAGGAAGAAGACCCCGCATGAACGTCACCGTCTTCGGTGCCACCGGCGCGATCGGCTCCCTGACCGTCGCCGAGCTCCTGGAGCGCGGCCACCAGGTCACCGCCTACGCCCGCAACCCGCAGAAGGTTCCCGCCACCTGGGGCGACCGCGTCCGCATCGTGATCGGCGAAGTTTCCGACCAGGACGCCATCGACACGGCCGTCGCCGGTGCGGACGCGGTCGTCAGCGCGCTCGGCCCGAGCATGGACCGCAAGGCCACCGGCACGCCGCTCGTCGCCGGAACCGGCCACATCCTCGACGCAATGAAGAACCACAAGGTGCGCCGCTACATCGGCCACGCCACCCCGGCGGTCCTCGACCCGCGGGAGAAGCCCACCCCGGTCACCCGGCTCATCGGCTTCCTGCCCCGCACCTTCATGCGCCGCGCCTACGACGAGATCACCGGCATGACCGACCTCATCAAGCAGTCCGGCCTCGACTGGACCGTCATCCGCTTCATCGCACCCAAGAACACCCCCAGGCAGGACCGCGTCCGCATCGGCTACTTCGGCACGGACAAGCTCGGATTCGCCGTCAGCCGCGCCGACATCGCCGCCTTCACCGCGGCCCAGATCGACGACGACACGTACGTCGGCCGCGCACCCGCCATCAGCAACTGAACCCACCCGGCCGGAAGAAGAGTCTCCTCATGACCATCGCGATCATCGGCGCCACCGGCAAGCTCGGCGCCCTCACCATCGACGCACTCATCGCACGAGGTGTACCCGCCGGCGACATCCTCGCCCTCGGCCGCAACGCCGAGCGTCTCGCCGAACTCGCCGGACGCGGGCTGCGCACCGCTGCCGTCGACCTCGACGACGTCGACGGGACCGCCAAGTCGCTCGACGGCGCAGACAAGCTGCTCCTGGTCTCCTTCGGCCCCGGAGACCGCGTCGCCCAGCACGGCAACGCGATCGACGCCGCCCGCCAGGCCGGCGTAACGCACCTGATCTACACCTCGGGTCTGGAAGCGCCGACGACGATCCTCGAACTCGCCGCCGACCACAAGGCCACCGAGGAGCTCATCACCGCCTCCGGCATCCCCGCGACCTTCCTGCGCAACGGCTGGTACACCGAGAACCACCAGCAGGACTTCGCCGGAGCGCGCGAGCGCGGCGTCATCGCCAACAGCATCGCCGGCGGCCGCATCGCCACCGCACCCCGCAAGGACTTCGCCGAAGCCGCCGCCGTCGTCCTGTCCACCCCCGGCCACGAAGGCAAGGCGTACGAGCTGTCCGGCGACACCGCCTGGTCCTTCGAGGAGTTCGCCACCACCGCGGCCGAGGTGCTCGGCACCCCGGTTCGCTACCAGGCGCTCACCGGCGAGCAGGAGCGCGAGCAGCTCCTCGCGTTCGGCCTCGACGAGGGGACCGCAGCCTTCATGGTCACGCTCAACGCCAACATGCGTGACGGCGCCATGGCCCCCACCTCGGGCGATCTCACCCGGCTGATCGGCCACCCCACCGAGCCCCTGGCCACGACCCTCCGCACCTGGGCCTGATCTCCGGTCCTCGAGAGCGGGGCGCCGCACCGCGACTCCCCGCTCTTTCCTCCGCACAGACGATGCGAGCACCGCCCAGCGAACCGGTACGTCCGACCGCATGGGCGGTCACGACCGCAGCCGGCGGTCTACCCACAACCACCCCCTGCACCCCGGCTCCGGACGCCACCGGGGCGGAACGATCAGCAACATGGACCGCGACCGTCCACCTGGCCGGACTCCACGTCGGGCACCTTCCTCTGGTCGACCGGTGATCCAAGCACAAACTGCCTAGTCACCGTGGTCGTCCTGCAGCGTGCGGCGACGTTCCTGTTCGCGCTTGGAGTAGGCGGCTGCCCGGATCGCCTCGTCGCTCTCCAAGCCCGATCCCAAAGCGCCGCCCACCGTGGCGATCGAAGCGACGAACCAGGACAGCGTCCAGTATTCCGTGGCGTGGAGCGGCGTTCGTGTCATGGAGGCGAACACCTGGTCGGTGAGGATGAACAGCGCCCACACCAAGTTGATGACCAGCAAACCCACGTAGCAGACGAGCACCCCGATACCCACGGTCACAACGGTCGAGGCGTTGTAGAGAGCCTCCCTCTTCCTCGCCTCCGGCGAGACCTCCGCTGTTCGATGCCACAGGTTCGCGTCCACGATCAGCCAGCCGATCATGAGCGCGACAGAACCGACCATGGCGATCACGAGACGTAGCGCGCTCAGGGACGCGGCCAGGCTCCAGACGGTGGAGTTCACGGTGGCGATGGCTCCTGTGGCGAGTGCGGCCGCCAGGGCCTTGGACAGACCCGGCACCAGCCGCCACGGGCGGTTGGCGCGGACCATACCGACGAGCACTCGGAGGTAACCGCGCGGCCCGCTGGCGACGTAGCGCAGATCGGCGGTCTCCTCCTCGTCGACCGGGCCCGGATGGATAGGTGCGAGACGACCGGCGAAGGGCCCCAGCGGCGGCTGACTTCGCGGCGTTTCCTCAGCCCCAGTGGCCCGCGGGTTCGCCAAGCTGAGCACGGCTTCTTCCACGGCTCGCCGGGCTTTTCTCTGCAGCCGCCAGCCCCCCAGTGTCGGAAGGGACAGCAGCGCGACGCCGTGTTCGTGACTCAGATCCACAACGAGCTTGCGCCTGTGAGAGTGCAGCGGAAGGTCGGTGAGGGCCACGACGATGTCCCAGTTCTCCGTACTCGCGCGGTCCATGACACGGTGCATCAAGGTGGGCGGGTCCTCGGTCCCTGCGGTGAAAGGCTCACTGACCACCTCGACGTCGAACCGTCGCCCCTGGCCTGACTTGCCGGCGAGCCGACCAGGAAGTGTCTGGGCCATGCGCTGAGCGATCTCGGTCGGCGCGTCCGGGTCCGCGAGGAGAGCCACGACCGTAACCTGCGAGGACACCGGCATGGCTGGACCCTTTTCGTCGGCTGTCCCCGCGATCGCGAGTGCCCACAGGATGCCCCCGGGGTGGCGTGGGCACGACGTGACACGCTGGCTCCCGCCGACCGGTGCAGGCGGTATGGGCAGATCTCTTCGGTCGCCCAGTACAGGGCCTGCTCTCACCACCAAGGTCACGATCGCGTGTGTCACCGCGGCCACCCGCTCCGGTACCGCTCCCGCCTGCACTGCATGGCGCGCCACCGTCCGCGCCGGGCCCTGGAGTCCCTCCACCTCGCTCAGCTTCACGTCCAGACGTCCAGAAGATGCCCACCACCAGGCAATATCACCCAAGGTGACGACGTGCTACTAGCCGTGTATCGAGAATGAATCTTTGGGACACTCCGAACGCTCGTGTGAGCGAGCCCGGTGACGGTGCCTGTCGCGCGGTTCACGGCGCGATCAGGTAATCAGGAACGGTGAACAAGGACGCGAGCGACCCCTTCGTGCATGTCCGGGGCGCCAGTGAGAACAACCTGCGGAACATCGATGTCGACGTTCCGCGGGACGCGATGGTCGCCTTCACCGGCGTCTCCGGTTCGGGCAAGTCCTCGCTGGCGTTCGGCACGCTCTACGCGGAGGCCCAGCGGCGCTACTTCGAGTCCGTAGCACCGTACGCCCGAAGACTCCTGCAACAGGTCGGCGCACCGCACGTGCAGGAAATCACCGGACTGCCACCGGCCGTGGCCCTGCAGCAGCGCCGCGGGTCGCCCAGCACGCGCTCGACGGTCGGCACCATCACCACGCTGTCCAATCTGCTGCGCATGCTGTACTCCCGTGCCGGCACCTATCCGCCCCGGGCCGCACGGCTTGAAGCCGAGTCGTTCTCACCGAACACCCCGGCCGGCGCCTGCCCGGAGTGCCACGGACTGGGCGTCGTACACGACGTCGCCGAGGACCTGCTCGTCCCGGACCCCTCGCTCAGCATCCGCGAGGGGGCGATCGCCGCCTGGCCGGGTGCCTGGCAGGGCGCCAACCTGCGCAGTGTCGTGACCGGCCTGGGGATCGACATCGACCGGCCGTGGCGCAGGCTCAGGAAGAAGGACCGGGACTGGCTGCTGTACACGGACGAGCAGCCCTCCGTCTACATCGAGCCGGAGCAGGACCGCGTCGACTACGGCTACCAGGGCAAGTTCTGGAGTGCCCGCAAGCACGTCATGCACGTCCTCGCCGACTCCAAGAGCGAGAAGATGCGCGAACGGGCGCTCCGGTTCGTCAGGAGTGTGCCCTGCCCCGAGTGCCACGGCAGCGGGCTGCGTCCCGAGGCACTCGCCGTGACCTTCGCCGGACGGTCCATCGCCGAGATCAACGCGATGCCGCTCACCCAGGTCGTGGCGCTGCTGCGGCCCGTCGCGGGACGGTCCAGGGCCGCCGCCACCACATCGACCGCCCGATCCGGGGAGACGACCGAGGTCGCGGTCCGGATCTGCGGCGATCTGGTCGCGCGGGTCGACGTCCTGCTCGACCTGGGCCTGGGGTATCTCAGCCTCGGACGCCGCTCGACGACCCTGTCGCCCGGCGAGGCGCAGCGCCTGCGCATCGCCACCCAGCTGCGCTCGGGGCTGTTCGGCGTCGTCTACGTCCTCGACGAACCCTCCGCGGGCCTGCACCCGGCTGACGCGGAACCGCTGCTGGACGTACTGGACCGCCTCAGGGCGGCAGGCAACTCGCTGTTCGTCGTGGAGCACGACATGGACGTCGTACGGCGGGCGGACTGGGTGGTCGACATCGGCCCCCGTGCGGGCGAGGGCGGCGGACGCGTGCTGTACAGCGGCCCGGTCGCCGGTCTTGAGCGGGTCGGGGAGTCGGCCACGAGCCAGTACCTGTTCGGGCGCGCCCAGCCGCTCGATCACCGCCCACGCACACCGCACGGCTGGCTGCACCTGCGTGGCGTCTCCCGCCACAATCTGCACGACGTGTCCGTCGATGTACCGCTCTGCGTACTGACGGCGGTGACGGGCGTGTCCGGTTCCGGAAAGTCGACGCTGGTGACGCAGGTGCTCGCCGAGGTCGTCCGCGCCCACCTCGGACTCGTACCCGAGGAGCCCGGCGAGGCGCAGTTGGAGGTCGACGTCCAGGACGCGTCGGGGGTCGAGTCGTTCGACCGGCTGGTCCGGGTCGACCAACGGCCCATCGGCCGAACTCCCCGGTCCAACCTGGCCACGTACACGGGGATGTTCGACGCGGTGCGCAAGCTGTACGCGGCGACGGACGAGGCCAGGGCGCGTGGCTACTCGGCCGGGCGGTTCTCCTTCAACGTGCCCGAAGGGCGGTGCGAGACCTGCCAGGGCGAAGGATTCGTCGCGGTAGAACTGCTGTTCCTGCCCGGCACCTACGCGCCATGCCCTACCTGCCAGGGTGCCCGGTACAACGCGGAAACGCTGGAAGTCACCTACCGCGGCAAGAACATCGCGGAAGTGCTGGCGCTGTCGGTCGACGCCGCCGCCAAGTTCCTTTCCGCCGTTCCGGCCGCCTCCCGCAGTCTGGAGACGCTGCGCGAGGTGGGACTGGGGTACCTGCGGCTGGGCCAGCCCGCGACGGAACTCAGCGGTGGTGAGGCGCAACGCATCAAGCTGGCCACCGAACTGCAGCGAGCCCGTCGTGGGCACGCGCTCTACCTGCTCGACGAGCCGACGGCCGGGCTGCACCCCTCGGACATCGCGCTGCTGCTGCGACAGCTGCACCGGCTCGTCGACGCCGGCAACACGGTCGTCCTCGTCGAGCACGACCTGGACACGATCGCCACCGCCGACTGGGTCATCGACCTCGGGCCGGGCGGCGGCGACGCGGGAGGGCGGGTGGTCGCGGCGGGCCCGCCGGCCAAGTTGGCGAGGGTCCGCCGCAGCGCCACCGCGCCCTATCTCGCGGCCCGGCTCGCGCGCTCCTGACGCCGCGCGAAGGGCTGAGCACCCATCAGCCGGGTTCGGAGCGCAGGGCCACGCGCCTCGCCATGCCGCGTTCCGGCCTGTGGCGTTCTCGTGGACAAAGCCACGCTCGGGAGGTGCTCCGTCCGGGCCCATTCCACGATGAGTCCGGCGAGGTGGCGCATCGTGGGATGTCGAAGGCGGCCGCGATGCGGGTGCCGGTCGAGACCGCGGCGCCGATCCACGGACCGGGGCTCGGTGCGGCTGACGCGGACGGCCCTGGCCTCGGCCTAAGCTCGGCGCCGTGACGTGGCTGCGGGCGCTGATGGAGGTCGTGCGTTCCGGGCTGACGATCGAGCGCACGCGGCTCGAACCCCTGGTCGCGCTGCGCGCGGCGGCCGGTCTCGCAGTCGTGATCGGACTCTCTCTGTGGCTTTCCTCCCCGGCCTCCGCCGCCTCCGCGGCGTTCGGCGCGTTCTCGGCCGGCACCGCCACGTTCCAGCGCAGTTGGCGCCCGCGCAAGGTGCTCGCGCTGGCTGCTGGTGCCGGTCTGGCGCTCAGTACCTTCCTGGGCTATGTCGCGGCGGCACACCTCGTAGCGTTCCTTTTGCTGCTCGCCGTGTGGGCGTTTCTCGCCGGGGCGGCCTGGGCCGCGAGCCCGACCGCCGGGATCGTCGCGACCACCACCGTCGGCATCATGCTGGTGACCGTCACCCTGCCCACCAGCATCGGAGAGGCAGTGGAGCACGCCGCGATCATCGCCTTCGGCGGAGTGGTGCAGGCGACACTTATCCTGCTGGTCCCGATCCGCCGATGGGGAGCACACCGGGACGCGCTCGCCGACGCCCTCGCCGCCGTGGCGGACTACGCCCGGCGGCTGCGGCACGATCCCACGGCCCGCTTCGACCCGGAGCCGATGATGACGGCCCGGGATGCTGCTGCGGTCACGCCGTTGCAGGCACGCACGCGGCCCGCTGCCCTGCACGGCCCCCGAGGCCTGGCCGAGCGCATCCGGCCGGTCCTGGCCTCGCTCGCCGACCCCGGGGTAGGCGCACCGGCGGAGGGCCCCGAACGCGACCGGGCGCGGGAACTGCTGGCCACGGCCGCCGAGGTCCTGGACTCCGCCGCTCGGTCCATCCGCCGCGGTGCCCCGGCCCAGGTGCCCGCCCTGGCCGTGGAGGCGCTACGGGCCGGGGCAAGGGAGGAAAGGGAGGAGGTGCTGAAGGGTCCGGCGAGGGCGGCCGCGTCCCGGCTGGTCGACCTGCTCGGCGAAGTCGTGGAGACCGTGGAGTGCGGTGACAGCCGCGCGGGGTACGCCCCTGCCCCCGGGAAGCCGGGCGCGTCGCCCCTGCTGCGTCCGACCGTGCTCCGGATGGTGCCGACCGTCCTGCGCTCGATGCGTCACGAACTCGTGCGGGACTCGCCGGTCCTCCGGCACGCCGTACGCCTGGCGGTGGTGGCCTCCCTCGGCTTTCTGCTCGGTACGGCGCTCCCTTTGGGGCACGGCTACTGGGTGCCGATCACCTCCGTCATGGTGCTGCGACCCGACTTCCATCAGACCTATGCCCGTGCTGTGGCCCGGTTCGCCGGCACTCTGATCGGTGTCGGACTGGCCACCGGGGTGGTTCAGTTGCTGAATCCGGGCCCGTATCTGTCCGGCGGGCTGGCCGTCTCCTCGGCCGCGTTGCTGTACTTGCTGATGCACACCGGGTACGCCGTCTCCCAGTCCTTTGTGGCGGCGTATGTCGTCTTCCTGCTCGGGATGGGGGGCGAGGAGTGGCACCAGACCGTGCCGGACCGGGTGCTGCTCACGCTGATCGGCGGTGCGCTCGCGATGCTGGCCTACATGGTTTTCCCTGCCTGGGAGACCCCGCGGCTGCTTGACCGGCTCGCGGACTGGCTCGCCGCGAGCGGGCGCTACGCGGCGGCGGTGATCGCCGCGTACGCGGATCCGGCGGACCGGCACCGTGCGGAAGTGCGGCGGGCCCTGCTCGCCAGCCGCGCGGCGGAGGCAGCGTGGGACGAGGCCTTCGACCGGGCCAAGCGGGAGCCCGTCAAGCACCGTGGACTGAGCCGCAGTGCGGCGGAGGACGCCCGGGAAGCACTCACCTCGCTGGGGCGGGCGGCGATGCTGCTGGAGGCCCATCTGCCGGCGCGGGGGACGCGGCCTGTCCCCGGCGCCGAGCGGTTCGCCGAGTCCCTGAGGGCGGACACCGCGCAGGCGGCACGGGAGGTACGCCAGCGGCTGACCCCGTCCTGGGACCGGGTCGAGGAGGCGCTCGCCGCCTGGGAGAGCGCCGAGGACAGCCCGGCTCCGGTGGTGCGGCGCGGTGCCGAACTCGTGCTCCGGGCCCTTGAGGAGCTGACGACCGCCATCGGTACGTCGCCGCTGGAGCGGGAGGTGGCGTCGGTCCGGCAGGATCGGCAGGATCGGCAGGCCCGAGCGGACATGGAAGAGGGAGCGCGGGACGACGTATCGGCCCGACCGCCGCGGGAGGGCATCTGAGCGGGCCGTCAGCCTTCGGCGGCAGCCGTCGCGCCGGGCGCTTTCCCGGGTGCCGGGCAGTACGGATTTTCCATGATCATGCCGTTGAGCCAGACCAGCGGGTGGGCCTTGACCAGGGGAAGGACCACATCGCTGCGGAATACGTCCAGGTCGTACATGCACATGCCCACCTGGGGATAGGACCGCAGCCAGCGCGTCGCGTTCACCTCGTACCGGACGAGTGCCCGGACGAAGGAAGGCTGCACGAGGGGCCGGGCCCAGCTCATATCGGTTGCCAGCCGGGCGAGGGCGCCGTTGCCGCCCGGGAACGTCTCGTCGGACCAGGCATACATCCGGGCCAGTGTGCGGTCTCCGTCGAAGGTCCCGTTCTGCAGGTACTCGGCCGGGCCCTTGACCTGGAGGTTCTCCAGACCCCGGCCGTCGGCGGTCCCGGCCGCGGTCAGGACGTCGCGGAAGGTGGGGCCCTCTCCCTCCGCGGCCAGGAAGAGACAGGTGTGCCCCCTGTCCAGGCCGTCCGCGAAGTACGGTGCCACGAGCCGGTCCCGCTCGGCGCGGCCCCGGTACAGGGCGCAGACGTGGTCACCAGCAGCCAGCGGACTACCGCTCACCGAGGCGACGGATGCCCGGAGGGTCTCCGCTGTCCGTCGATGCATCGCTCGTCTCCTGATCAGGGTCATCCGCCCAGAACTTTCCACACCCGGGTGGCCACGTGCAGATTCAGCCGGTTGTCGACGTCGCCGAGGTCCGTACCGCTGACCTCGCGGATGCGCTGGAGCCGGTAGCGCAGAGTGCTGCGGTGGATGGCCAGGGCGCCCGCCGTGGCGTCGTAGTTGCCGCCGCACTCGAAGTACTGGGAAAGGGTCTGGACCAGGTTCGAGTGGTGTGCGGCGTCATAGTCCAGGAGCGGCCCGAGCCACTCACGGACGAACTGCTCGACCTCGCGGTAGCTGCCCCCCGGCCCCAGGATGCGATAGAAGCCCAGCTCGTCGAAGGTGGTGGCGCCGTGCGGTGACCGCGAGTGCTGACGGACTTCCAGAGAGCGCAGCGCCTCCTGGTACGAGCGCGAGATCTCGCTCGGAGTGTCGCAGCGTCCGCCCACACCGATGGAACCGGTGGGCGAGCCCAGTTCGCCGGCCACTGCCTCGTACAGGGCCGTCGCCCGGGGGCGGCCCTGCAGGACGAGGATGGCCATCCCGGACCGTCCGACCAGCATTGACCGCATCGACAGCCCGGCCGCAGCCCGGCCGATCGCCTGCACGAAGGTTTCGTCAGCTGGCTGGCCCACCCATTGCACCGCGACAAGATAGTGCGGGCGGTGCAGGTCGTGGCCGAGCGCGGCGGCCCTGGCGTAGGCGCTTTCGTCGTCGGTGCCCGTGATCAGATCGTCCACCAGCTCGCGCCGTAGCCGCAGTTCCACCTCGGCGAGGTTGCGCAGGTGGGCCAGTTCCAGGGCCAGCACGGTGCAGGCGTGGTCGAGGGCGAACTGCTCCTGCTCGCCGGTACTCGCCGCGGGGTCGATCAGGGCGACGATGCCGAGGACCTCGCCACGGTGCCGGGCCAGGGCGATGAGCCGTTCCCCCATCCGCACCGGCCGCAGCCGGCGGGCCGCCCCCTGCAGCAGCTCTTCGTGCGGGGCCGCCTCGGATTTGGGGTAGGGGTCGGGCGGGCCCGGGCCTGCCCAGGCCCACAGATTGCCGAAGCGGTCCTCGATGGCGACCGGGTAGCCGGTGAGCCGGTGGAGGGCCCCGGCGATGCCTTGTACGCCGTCATCGTTCGCGGAGACGTCATTGAGCATCTCTTGGACGGAACGCTGACGCTCCAGTTCGGAGAGGGACGTGGTGAGCCGGGCGTTCGTGGCCGAGTGGTCCTCGTTCACCTTCCGGAGCTGCTGTGCACCGGCGCGCTCAGTCCGCCTGGTCATGGCCTGTGTCAGGGCCGCCGCGGTCTGCTGCGCCAGGACTCGCAGCAGAAAACACTCGTCACCGGAGGGCTGTGACCGCGCACTGACCACCAATTGTCCGATGCTGTACGCCTTGCCGCGCAGTGCGAAGTTCCAGCCCCATGCCCGGTCCGGCACCGTGACCGGCCCGTCCCGGCCGCTCTCCATCCTGACCTGGGCATCGAGGTGGGAGGTGGCGTGCGGCCAGTCGGCGGGGGTTCGGGTCAGGCCCCTGTCGGAGGTGAGGTAGGCGGCCTCGGCCCGGAACGGACCGAGGCCGCCCACGGCTGTGAGCGCCAGCGTCAGCACTTCGCGCTCGTCCGGCCCGTCGTTCATGATCGTCGAGAGCACGGAAAGGCTGAACACGCTCGCCAGATGCTCACGGCCCCAGGTGCTCCGGGTGGATCTACCGGCGGTGCCCGAGGTCGTGGCCATGTCTGTTGCCGGGACCTTCCTGGGTGAACAATCCCTGAAGTCCCACGTTACTCACATATATAGGTTTTGTCCGTGGATGCCCCTCTCTGTTCTCGTCCTGTCAGACCGAGCTCGCGTAGAGATTTCGGCCTCGCAGGCGCAGGCCGCGGGGCACCACCGGCGGTGAGACTGAAGCGGTCAGCAGTGATCCAGTGGTGCCGCGTGTCGTCCGGAGAAGGGGCCGTGTGCATGCAGGACCGTCAGCCCATGTGCAACGAAGGAGTACCTCATGGCTAAGGCAGTCGGGATTGACCTCGGCACCACCAACTCCGTGATCGCCGCATGGGAGGGCGGTGAGGCGGCGGTTCTCCCGAACTCCGAGGGCAACCGCACGACTCCGTCGGTCGTCGCGTTCACCGACACGGGCGAACGGCTCGTCGGACAGCTGGCCCGCCGCCAGGCGATCCTCAATCCCAAGGGAACCATCTACTCGGCCAAGCGGTTCATCGGCCGCCGCTACGACGAGATATCCGACGAGGCGAAGGCCGTCGGCTTCGACGTGGTCGGAGATGAGCAGGGCAATGCCCGCTTCGAGGTGCGCGGCAAACTGTATGCGCCGGAGGAGGTCAGCGCACTGGTTCTGCGCAAGCTCGCCGACGATGCCGCGAAGCAGCTGGGCGAGAAGGTGACGGAAGCCGTCATCACCGTCCCCGCCTACTTCAACGACGCCCAGCGCACCGCGACGAAGGACGCGGGGCGCATCGCGGGCCTGGAGGTCCTGCGCATCATCAATGAGCCCACAGCGGCGGCCCTCGCCTACGGACTGGACAAGAAGGGGCACGAGACCGTGCTCGTCTTCGACCTGGGCGGCGGCACCTTCGACGTCAGCCTGCTCGACGTCGGCGACGGGGTGGTCGAGGTCCGGTCGACCGCGGGCGACAGTCACCTGGGCGGTGATGACTTCGACCGGCGGCTGGTGGACCACCTGGCGGACAACTTCCAACGGGACAACGGCATCGATCTGCGGAGCGACCCGCAGGCCCTGCAACGGCTCTTCGAGGCCGCCGAGAAGGCCAAGACCGAGCTCAGTTCGGTCACTCAGACTCAGGTCAGCCTGCCGTTCATCACTGCGGACGCCGCCGGACCGAAGCATCTCACCGAGACGGTCATGCGGTCCACGTTCGAGCAGATCACCGAGGACCTCATCGAGCGAACCATGGAACCGGTCAAGCAGGCGATGACCGACGCCAAGATCAGCGAGAACGATATCGACGAGGTCATCCTGGTGGGCGGCTCCACACGCATCCCCGCCGTCCAGAACCTCGTCCGCCGGCTTACCGGCGGCAAGGACCCGAACATGAGCGTCAACCCCGACGAGGTCGTGGCCATGGGAGCCGCGATCCAGGCCGGGGTGCTCAAGGGCGACGTCAAGGACGTCCTGCTGCTCGACGTCATCCCGCTGTCGCTCGGTGTGGAGACCCGCGGCGGTGTCATGACCACACTCATCGAGCGGAACACCACCATCCCCGTCCGCCGCACGGAGACTTTCTCCACCGCCGAGGACAATCAGGGAGCCGTCGACATCGTCGTCCTGCAGGGCGAGCGTGAGCTCGCGAAGGACAACCGTGTCCTCGGGCGCTTCCAGCTCAAGGACATCAGGCCCGCGCCCCGCGGTGAGCCGCAGATCGAGGTCACCTTCGATGTCGACGCCAACGGCATCCTGAACGTCACCGCACGGGACAAGAACACCGGCGCCGAGCAGGGCATCACCATCAGCGAGGGCTCCAACCTCGACCAGAGTGAGGTCGAGCGGATGGTCCGGGAAGCCGAAGAGAACCGCGGCGAGGACCAGGCGTTGCGCGAGGCGGTGGACGCCCGCAACGAACTGGACGCCGTTGCCTACCAGGTCGAACGCCGGCTGAACGAACTGGGCGACGCCGCGCCCGCGCACGAGAAGGCACGTGCCGAGATGCTCGTCACCGACGCCCGGGAAGCCGTCAAGCAGGAAGCGCCGCTCGACAGGGTCAGGTCGCTGACCTCCGAGCTCCAGCAGATCCACGCGTCGCTGGCCTCCCACCAGGCAGGCGCGGGCACGTCCGCGGAGGACCGGGCCACGGCAGGCTCCGCGGCAGCGGGCGGGCCGAGCAGCTCCAGCGGATCCGACGACGACGTGATCGATGCCGAATTCGACAAGAGCTGAGGTGCGGTGATGTCCACCGAACAGGAGCCGACCACTCCCCAGGAGGAGCGGCCCCAGGCCCCGCCCCCGGAGCAGCAGGAGGTGGACGACCACGCCGCGGCCCTCGACGAACTCCAGGACCGCTGGCGCCGCGCGCTCGCGGACCTGGACAACCTCCGCAAGCGTCACGCGAAGGAACTGGAGCGCGAACGCAGTACCGAACGCGCCCGCACCGCGGCGGCCTGGCTGCCCGTGATCGACAATCTGGACCTGGCGCTCACGCACGCCGGATCCGACATGTCGGCCGTACTGGAGGGCGTCAAAGCCGTACGCGACCAGGCGGTCGACGTGCTCGGCCGACTCGGGTACCCCCGCTACGAGGACACCGGCGTGCCCTTCGACCCAGCCAGGCACGAGGTCGTCGGCACCGTCGAGGACCCCGATGCCGAGCCGAACACCGTGGTCCAGATCCTGCGTCCCGGGTACGGCGAGGGCAGCCAACAGCTGCGTCCTGCAGCCGTCATGGTCACCAAGCGGCAGGAGTGACGCACCATGGCACGGGACTACTACGACGTGCTCGGGGTGCAGCGCAACGCGAGCTCCGACGAAATACAGCAGGCCTTCCGCAGACTGGCGCGCAAATACCACCCCGACATCAACAAGGATCCGCAGGCCGAGGAGCGCTTCAAGGAGCTCAACGAGGCGTACAGCGTGCTGTCCGACCCCAAGACCCGCAGTCGCTACGACCGCTTCGGCGAAGACTTCCGGCAGATCCCGGAGGACTGGGACGAGCGGGTGGCCGCAGGGGCAGGAGCCCGTGGCCGTGGCTCGTCCGGCCGGGGCGGCGACGGCGGCGGGGTCCGGTTCGACTACGGCGAGGGATTCGACGGCTCCGGCGTCAACTTCGAGGACCTCTTCGGAGGGATGTTCAGCGGCGGAGACAGCGGCCGGCGCGGGGGGCCGGTACCCGGCGCCGACCAGGAGGCCGAGATTCAGCTCGGTGTCGAGGAGGCGTACCGCGGCGGCCGGCGCAGCGTCACCCTCGCCGGGCTCAGCGGACAGCGGACCTATGACGTCAACATCCCCCGGGGTGTGATCGACGGGCAGCGCATCCGGCTGGCCGGGGAAGGCGGAACGGGGAGGGGCTACGGCCCTCCGGGGGATCTGTACCTACGTGTACGGATCAAGCCCGACTCGCGATTCCGCCTGGAGGGACGGGACATCCATGTCGCAGTGCCGGTGACGCCGTGGGAGGCGGCGCTCGGCGCGACGGTACCGGTTCCCACGCCCGGCGGAACTGCCAAGGTCACCGTACCCAAGGGCTCCTCCAGCGCCCGCCGGCTGCGGCTGCGCGGCGAGGGCATGCCCAACCCCCGTGGCACCGACGGAGACCTCTACGCGGAGGTCCGCATCATGGTGCCGCCCGTACTCACCGACCGGGAGCGTGAGCTCTTCGAGGAGCTGGCTGCCGTTTCCACCTTCGACCCGAGGAAGCCAGGATGACCCATGATCCGCGGCGTGCTGACGCCGGGCCGGAGGCCGGGTACCGCCGGATGACGGCGCCAGGTCCGCAGCAGCCCCTGAATGTCGTTGTCCGCAACTACGCCATCGTGCCGGTTCACAGACTCAGCCTCGACGTCGTGGCCCGACGCTCCGGACTCCACCCCGATCTCGTCGAGCGGTTCGTCACACTCGGCCTGGTCGACGCCACGCGGGACGACAAGGGGCGGCTGTGGTTCGAACCGACCGCCCCCGCCGCGCTCGCCCGGATCCAACGGCTACGGGCCGGGCTCCCCCTCAATTACGCATCCCTCGGTGTGGTGCTCGACCTGCTCGACCGGATCAGCGAACTGGAGGCCGCGTTGAGGCGCAGCAACGCCGGCTCTAGGAGTGATGAATCGTGGATATGAACCGGCTCACCCAGAAGTCCCAGGAAGCTCTTCAGCAAGCGCAGACGATCGCCGGCCGGATGGACCAGACCGAGGTCGACGGCGAGCATCTGCTGCTGGCGCTCCTCGACCAGCCGGAGGGTCTGGTTCCACGGCTCTTCGACCAAGCCGGCGCCGACACGGAGGCGTTGCGCGCCTCGCTCATGAGCGAGTTGTCACGCAGACCGAAGGTGACCGGCCCCGGCGCCACACCCGGGCAGGTATACGTCACCCAGCGGCTGGCCAAGCTGCTGGACACCGCCGAACAGGAGGCCAAGCGCCTCAAGGACGAATATGTGTCCGTGGAGCACCTCGTCCTGGCACTGGCCGACGAGGGATCCAGGACCGCGGCGGGGCGCCTGCTCAAGGAACACGGCATCACCAAGGACTCCTTCCTGTCCGCGCTGACCCGGATCCGAGGGAACCAGCGTGTCACCTCGGCCACGCCGGAGAGTGCGTACGAGGCGTTGGAGAAGTACGGCCGCGATCTGGTGGCCGAGGCGCGGAACGGCAAGATGGACCCGGTGATCGGCCGGGACGCGGAGATCCGCCGGGTGATGCAGATCCTCAGCCGCAAAACCAAGAACAACCCCGTGCTGATCGGAGATCCGGGCGTCGGCAAGACGGCCATCGTGGAAGGCCTGGCACAGCGGATCGTCCGCGGCGACGTGCCCGAGGGGCTGCGCGAGAAGACCATCTTCTCCCTCGACATGAGCTCGCTGGTGGCAGGTGCCAAGTACCGCGGTGAGTTCGAGGAACGACTGCAGGCCGTACTGAGTGAGGTCAAGGCCGCCGAGGGACGCATCCTGCTCTTCGTCGACGAGCTCCACACGGTCGTCGGGGCCGGTGGCGGCGCCGAGGGCGCGATGGACGCCGGCAACATGCTCAAGCCGATGCTCGCCCGCGGTGAGCTGCACATGATCGGCGCCACCACGCTGGAGGAGTACCGCAAGCACGTCGAATCCGACGCCGCCCTCGAGCGCCGCTTCCAGCAGGTCGTGGTGGACGAGCCGAGCGTGGAGGACACCGTCTCCATCCTTCGCGGCCTGCGCGAACGCCTTGAGGTCTTCCACGGCGTGAAGATCCAGGACACCGCGCTCGTCGCCGCTGCCACCCTCAGCCACCGCTACATCTCCGACCGGTTCCTGCCGGACAAGGCCATCGACCTCGTCGACGAGGCCTGCGCACGGCTGCGCACCGAGATCGACTCCATGCCGGCCGAACTCGACGAAAGCACCCGCCGGGTGACCCGCCTGGAGATCGAGGAAGCGGCCCTGTCGAAGGAGACCGACGCCGCCAGCCGCAAACGCCTGGAAGAGCTCCGGCGCGAACTGTCCGACCTGCGTGCCGAGGCCGACGCCATGAACGCCCAGTGGGAGGCCGAACGCCAGGCCATCCGGCGGGTGCAGGAACTGCGTCAGGAACTGGAACAGGTGCGTCAGGACGCCGAGGAGGCCGAGCGCACCTACGACCTCAACCGCGCCGCCGAACTGCGCTACGGCACACTCACCGAGCTCGAACGCCGGCTGGCCGCCGAAGAGGAGGCGCTCGCCGCCAAGCAGGGCGAGACCCGGCTCCTGCGCGAGGTCGTCACGGAAGACGAGATCGCCGAGATAGTCGCCGCGTGGACCGGCATCCCGGTGACCCGACTGCAGGAAGGCGAACGGGAGAAGCTGCTGCGGCTGGACGAGATCCTCACCGAACGCGTGGTCGGTCAGAACGAGGCCGTCAAGCTGGTCAGCGACGCCATCATCCGAGCCCGCTCCGGAATCCGCGACCCGCGCCGACCCATCGGCTCGTTCATCTTCCTCGGCCCCACCGGCGTCGGCAAGACCGAACTGGCCAAGGCGCTCGCCGCGGCACTGTTCGACTCCGAAGAGAGCATCGTCCGCCTCGACATGAGCGAGTACCAGGAACGGCACACCGTCAGCAGGCTGGTCGGGGCGCCGCCCGGATACGTCGGCTACGAGGAGGGCGGCCAGCTCACTGAGGCGGTCCGCCGCAAGCCCTACTCCGTGGTCCTGTTCGACGAGGTGGAGAAGGCACATGCCGATGTCTTCAACACGTTGCTCCAGGTACTCGACGACGGCCGGATCACCGACGCCCAGGGCCGCACTGTCGACTTCCGCAACACCGTCGTCATCATGACCTCCAACATCGGATCGACACATCTGCTCGACGGGGCGAGCGCCGAGGGCGAGATCAAACCCGAGGCCCGGGCCCTGGTGATGGGTGAGCTGCGGAGCCACTTCCGACCCGAGTTCCTCAACCGCGTTGACGACATCGTGCTGTTCAAGCCGCTGGGCATGGAGCAGATCAAGCACATCGTCGAGCTGCAGTTCAACGACCTGCGCCGGCGCCTGGCCGAACGCCAGGTCACCGTCGAGCTCACCGAACAGGCCCGGGAGCTCATCGCCCAGCAGGGCTTCGACCCCGTCTACGGGGCACGGCCGCTGCGCCGCTTCATCTCCCATGAAGTGGAAACGCTCGTCGGGCGGGCGCTGATCCGCGGCGATGTGCAGGACGGCTCGGCGATCCGGGTCGACGCCCAGAACGCTGAACTGGTCGTGACCTACGACGGGCCGGCCCGCGCAGACCATGGAATGGCTGCGTGAGAACGGTGACTACGAACCGGAGCAAGACGGTCGCCTGCGAGAAGTGCGGCCGTAAGAACCGGGTGCCGGCAGCAGCGGAGGGACGCCCGCAGTGCGGGAACTGCGGGGCTTCACTGCCCTGGATCGTGGATGCCGGCGATGACGACTTCGCGGAGATCGCCGAGCAGGCGGCGCCCGTCGTCCTCGTCGACCTGTGGGCCACCTGGTGTGGTCCATGCCGCATGGTCAGTCCCGCGCTGGAACAGGTCGCCCGCGAGCTCGCAGGAAAGATCAAGCTCGTCAAGGTCGATGTCGACCAGGCTCCCCAGCTGTCCCAGCGGTTCCAGGTGCAGGCCGTGCCGACCCTGCTCCTTCTCGACAAGGGAAAGGTCATAGCGCGGCAGGCCGGCGCCGCTCCCGCCAGAACACTGCGCCAATGGGTGGAGGACACCCTCGCGGGGCGCCGCTGAGCCGCTCGTCAAGGGAAGGACGATCATCATGACCACCGAAAGCGACTGGCACCTGTCGCTCGTACGCCCGGTGACGCCACGCACACCCGAGGGCTGCGAGGAGTGTCTGCGTCTGGGCTCCCCATGGGTGCACCTCAGGTTGTGTCTGACCTGCGGGCACGTCGGATGTTGTGATTCCTCGCCGCTCAAGCACGCCCGACTGCACGCCGCCGACGTCGGCCACCCCATTGTGCGGCCCCTCGAACCGGGAGAGAACTGGCGCTGGTGCTACGTCCACGAGGCAATGGTCTGATGAGGGCGGGTACGGAGGACCCACACGGGGCGATCGCCGAAACCCCCGACCGGTTCGGCGCCTTCCCCCGGCTGACGTCGGAACAGCTCGAAGCGCTGACCCAGCACGGCGAGCACCGTCCCACGCGGAAGGGCGAGGTGCTGTTTCGCGAGGGCGAGCCGGGCGAGGAGTTCTTTGCCATCGTCGGCGGGATGGTCGAGATCATCCACGACTACGGCGGTCCCGACGAACGCACCGTGGCCGTGCACGGCCCCGGCCGGTTCCTGGGCGAACTCGGCCTGCTCGAAGGGCAGCCCGCATTCGACACCGCGATCGTGCGTGTGCCCGGCCAGGTCCTCGCGGTCCCGGTGGAGCGGCAACAGGCCCTGGTGGCACGTGATCCGGTCCTCGGAGACCTGGTGCTGCGCGCCTACCTGGGCCGCCGGTCCCTGCTCATCGGCCTGGGCGCCGGCTTCCGGATCCTGGGCTCGCGCTACTCACCCAACACCCTGCGCCTGCGCGAGTTCGCCGCCCGTAACCGGCTTCCGCACCGATGGATCGACCTGGAGAAGGACCCGGAAGCCGAGGCGCTGCTGCGCCGCTTCGGCATCCGCCCGGACGAGACGCCGGTCGTCATCTGGAGAGGCGAGCAGGTACTGCGCAATCCCGACATCACGGACCTCGCCCGCCTCGTCGGACTCCCCCCTTCCGCGCCCGACTCCGGCGCATACGACCTGGTGGTGATCGGCGCCGGTCCGGCCGGACTCGCTGCCGCCGTCTACGGCGCATCCGACGGCCTCGTCACCGTCACCGTCGACGCCATAGCTACCGGAGGCCAGGCGGCCACCTCCTCGCGCATCGAGAACTACCTGGGCTTCCCGTCCGGGATCTCGGGTGGTGAACTGATGGAACGCTCGGTGCTCCAGGCCCGCAAATTCGGCTCCCGGATCACCGTCCCCGCCGAGGCCACCGCACTCGGACAACGCGACGGGCGGTACGCCATCACCTTCACGGACGGCTCCGAGATACGGACCAGCACCCTCGTCCTGGCCTCGGGAGTGCGCTACCGCAGGCTGCAAGTCCCCGGTATCGACCGGCTGGAAGGCACCAGCGTCTACTACGCCGCCACGCTCCACGAAGCCAATCTGTGCCGAATGGACCCCGTGGCCGTGGTGGGCGGCGGCAACTCCGCAGGACAGGCGGTGCTCTTCCTCGCCGAGTACGCGCCCAAGGTGTATCTGCTCGTCCGCAGTGGCGACCTCGGCAAGGACATGTCGCGCTATCTCGTGGACCTGGTGACACGCCATCCGAAGGTCGAGGTGCTGACCCGCACCGAAGTGCGCCGGGTCGACGGGGAGGGGGTCCTGGACTCGTTGACCGTGGAGGACGGCAAGTCCGGCGACCGGCGCGAACTGCCGGCACGTGCCCTCTTCGTCTTCATCGGCGCCCGGCCGCACACCGAATGGCTGAAGGGAGTGGTCGGGCTGGACCCCCGCGGATTCGTGCTCACCGGCGCCGACGCCCGGGCATCGGCCGACCAGAGTCTCTGGGAATCGCTCGGGCGCGGACCACTGATGCTGGAGACCACGCTGCCGGGCGTCTTCGCCGCGGGTGATGTCAGGAGCGGATCGGTCAAGCGGGTCGCCTCCGCCGCGGGCGAGGGCGCCATGGCTGTCCGGCTCGTCCATGAACACCGGGCTCAGGAGGGCAACCTCGTCCGCGAGCCCGGGAGGAACGAGTCTCAGTCCGCGCCCGGCCAGTCGGTGTCCTGACGCTGCCCCTGCCGCTGGCGCGTGCCATAGGCGGCCTGGCGGACCGCCCTGTCGTCCTCCAGTCCGACGCCCAGGGCGCCGCCCACCGTGCCCATGGAGGTGATGAACCAGGCGAGAGAGAGGTAATAGCCTGCGCTCGGCTCCTGTCCGACGGTGGCCCGAACCGTCTCGGGGGTGAGCAGGAACACCGCCGTGACGGTGACGAGCAGAAACAGCACGGCGTACAGGCAGACGATACCGACGTACAGCGTCATGATCGTCGCCACGTTGTACAGGCGTGCCTGATGCCGGGCCATCTCCCCGCTCGGCCGTTCCCACAGTTCGTGATCGATGACCAGCCAGGCGACCACGGCGGTGATGGACGCTAAGGTGAGAACGGCGTCGTGGGCAGCGTCCAGATGGCGGCTGACCTGCCAGACGTCATTGCTGATCAGTCCGAAGGCAGTGGTGGCGAAGACGCCGGCAAGCGCGCGTGACAGCCCGAGGAACAGGAGCCAGGGCCGGTTGGCCCGAACCATTCCGGCCAGCAGTCGCACTCGGCCCCAGGTGCCGGGGAGAACGTAATACCGCCGCTGTCCCGCGTACTGGATCCGACGTGGAAGCAAGGTTTCGCCCAGCTTCGCCGGGAACAGCTCACCGATGACTCCGAGCACCGCATCACGCACCCGCCGGGAGATGCGGAACATGCCCAACGACGGCAGGGACAGCAGAGCGATCTGCTCCGAGGGACTCAGCATCAGCACGACCGGCCGGGCCTTGTCGCGATAGGGCAGGTCGGTCACGAAGACCGCGATGTCCCACGTCCTGCCCTGCAGACGTTCATTGAGCGCGTACATCATCCGAGGCAGGTCCGTCTGTGCAAGCACGCCCAGGGAACTCGACACCACCGTCACCCGCCAGTCCACATCCGGCGACGCCTCGCCGAGAAGACCGGCGAGGTCTTCCTTGAGCCGCTCGGCGACTTCGGTCGGCCACCCCGGATCGGCCATCACAAGGAGGTCGAGCGTCCGGTGCCGGGGCGGGGGGCTCACCTGCGGGTGTGTGCTCACCGGGAGGCCGGGGCGCGGAGGTGCGGGCACGAAAGGGCCCGGACGACATCGGACCAGCCGATACACCGCGCTTCGCAGCACCAGTTGAACGCAGGCGCCGGGCCCCACCTCGATGCCTGCCGCTCAACCCACCCCCTCAGCGGATGCCGGGTGCGAGCGGGATTCATGGAGTCGCCAAGGGCCGGGGACGCGCCGATGACCACCCACTCCCCGCGCGGTGCAACAGGCCGTCCAGCCTGTCCCCTGTCCCCGGTGACGGGCATCGGAGTCGGCGGCGGTACCACGCGGTAGGTTCTCATCCGGCTCTCTCCGGTGTACGGGTGGGGGCGCCCCGACCAGCACAACAGCCCCGGCCCGGATCCGCCCGCCGGGCGCCGCCGACAGGTGTGGGTCCTTCCCTCTGAGCGGGCGTCCGCCTGACGGCTAGCCGTATTGCCCTCCTATCAGGGTCCTGCCGGAGGACTGCCGGGTCGGTGCTCCGACGGCCAGGCGCTTCGAGTGCTCATGGGCTGTGTGCGGCTGCCGCTGCCGTACCGAAGATTCAGGGCCGGGACGCAAGACTCCGCGTCAGAGATACTCGCGTAACGCTGTTCGCCTTCGTCGACGGACCAAGCCGAGAACCGCCGCTCGTCAGGGCGATTCTCAGCGCGCCGTGTGGCGGGAAGGGTGGGACCTGACCACAGTCCCACGGCAGCGGGACAGGAAAAGTCCGGGTCAAAGCCGTTCAAGGACCGCCACCGCTGTACGGGGACCCACGTTCGCCCCACCGCAGTTCCTCGCGGGCCTCCGGCAGCACAGGACCGCCATAGGCAACTCTCCCCTTCCTGCCACTGGGTCACCCGAGTCCCCGTGACGCGGTCCAGTCCCCACGGCCTGGGCTCCCTGCGGCAGTCACGTTCCGTAGTGGAGGGCCATCCCTCAACGGGAGAACGCACTTATGAGGGCGTGGACATCGATGAGGTGGGCGGGCACGGTGCGGTCGCCTCGTGGCAGGGAGGAAGAGAAAGGAGTCGGGCGGGCCAGGGCCGGGCCCTTCGGGGCCCGGCCCTGGATCTGACGGGGAGGTCAGGCGGCCAGGCGGGTGCCGTGGCGCCACACCGCGCGGGTGTTGAGGGTGTCGGTGATGGTGGTGGTGGGGTCGCCGTCGACCAGGAGCAGGTCGGCGCGCAGGCCCTCGGCGATCCGGCCGCGGTCGGAGAGGTGGAAGCGGCGGGCGGTCGTGGCGGTGGCGGAGCGCAAGGCGGCTGCGGGGGGCAGACCGGCTTCGACGAGGTGCTGCAGTTCCTGGTGGACACTGGCACCAGGGGCGAGGCCGCCGAGGAACGGCACGGGCTGGGAAACGTCGGTGCCCACCAGCAGGTCCACCCCGGCGTCGGCGAGGGCCTTGACGCTGTCCAGGACGTCCTGGAACTTGCCCTGGGGGTAGTGGCCGAAGCAGGAGCGCAAGGTGGCGTCCCAGGCGGCGTTCAGGCGGGAGGCCACCCGCGGGTCGTCGGCCAGTTCACTGCCGGTGATGCCCATCATGGAGGCGTTCAGCACGGTGCACGGCACGACGAACATGCCCGCGTCCTTGATCAGCGTGACGATCTCGTCGGTGGGAGGTTCGACGAACAGGTGGGCAAGGCCGTCGATCCCCGCCTCGATCGCCATGCGGGTGGCGTCGATGGTCAGTGCGTGGGCGACGGTCAGCGCGCCGTGCTTCTTCGCCGCGGCGACGCCGGCGTTCAAGGTGGCCTGGTCGAGCATGGGCAGGCCCGGGTGGCCCTCGACGCTGCCGTCGTCGATCATGAACTTGATGTAGTCCGAGCCGTGGGCGATCAGCTGCGGAATCGAGGCCGCCGCCGCCTCGGGGCTGGTGGCGTCGGGGCGGTAGGGCGGCTCGCCCCGGTGCTCGCCACCCGGGCCCCCTCCGGCGGGCCTGCCCGGGTGGAAGTCCTTCGGGAACAGTTCGCTGGGGTGCCCGCCGGGCGGCGTCAGGGCGAAGCCCGAGGAGCGCACGTCGGCGACAGAGTCGTCCTCGCTGATCGCGCCGCGCCGGTTGCGGGTGTTGGCGCCCTGCATCTCCAGTTCGGTGGTGACGCCGAACTGGAGGGCCAGTGCGAGGGAGTCGCGGTCGGTATGGACGTGCGCGTCGATCAGGCCGGGCAGCAGTGTCGCCCCGGCCCCGTTGACGACCTCGGCCTCGGCCGGGGCCTGACCGCCAACCTGGACGATCCTGCCCCGTCGGATGACGACGGTGGTGACGCCGAGCGGCTTCTCCCCGTCGAAGACCTGCGCGCCGGTGATGGCGGTGGTGCTCATGGTCGTGCCTCGCTGTCTACTGGACTGTAATTACATACCTTAAGTCATGTAGATGCAAGATGCATGTCGATCGTGTGTGTCGTAGATTTGAGGCGTGAAGAGCCAAGAACAGCCTGTACCCGCCGACGACGACTGGCTCCTCGACAACGTGGGGCCAGCGCTGTCCCGGCTGCGTCGGCAGGTCGGGTCAGGACGTGGGGACCTGACCCGCAACATCGTCCTGAACGTGATCGGCGACGCAGCGGGCCGGATCACGGTGGGCGGCGTCGCCGAGAAGATGGGCGTCGCCCAACCCGTCGCCAGCCGCGCCATCGCCGCATGCACAGCGGAGGGCCTGCTTCGCCGCGTCGCCTCCCAGCAGGACGGCCGCAGCAGCCAGCTCGAACTCACCGACGAGGGAGAATCGGCACGCAGGGCCTACGCCAGTGAGCAGCGTCTCGCCTTCGAGGAGATCACCGCGCACTGGGACAGGGCGGACCGCTTGCAGTTCGCGCGCTTCCTCACCAGATACGGCCAGGACGCAAGCATCTGGACAGCCCGCGGCAAGTCGGAAGGCTGATCCGGCCGCTCAGCGACGGCTGCCGGCACTCGAAGCGACCTCGTCGCGGTCGACCACCCATCGGCGGTTCTGACCGCCCTGTCAACAACGCTGGTGGACAACACGACTAGCAGGCTTCGGCGTGGTGGTACCGAGGTGTCTGCGGCGGCAGGTCACACATCTTGCTGAATCACTGATCGCCGACATGCCGCCATCCCCGGACGTGCCGCAACCGTAAGGCCCAGTACCGAGCCGTGCCACGTGGACGCAGCAGGGGCCCTGCAGCCCGATCCCACACGCGGCCTGTGCCGTCACCGGCGAGACGCCCGCCCAGTCATGCGGCGGGCGTCTCGTGTGGCGAACAGCGCCCGGCCCGGTCGTGCTGCCTCCATGATGCGCGCGAATCTCTGTCGTCAGCTCGAACGGCATGCTCTGTGCGCCTCACGGGCCTGCCGTGCGGCAGTGGGGGTACGGTTCAGCCTCGCGCCCGGTGCGTAACCGGCCGCGTGCCACCTCGCGGCAGGTGAGGCGTGGGCCGCCGGTCACTTGGCGAGGAACGCGAGGAGGGCGTCGGTGACTTCCTGGGCGTGGGTCCACAGCAGGCCGTGGGGGGCGCCGTCGATGACGACGTAGTCGGCCTGCGGGAGTGCCTGGTGGAAACGTTCTCCGGTGGCCTCGATGGGCAGGATGCGGTCGGCGGTGCCGTGCAGGATGAGTGTCGGTACGTCGATCTTGGGCAGGTCGGCACGGAAGTCGGTGGACCAGGTGGCCACGCATGCCAGGGAGGCGTACGAGGAGGCGCCGGCGGCGACGTTCCAGCTGTTGCGGACCGCTTCCTCGCTGATGCGGGTACCGAGGTTCTCGTCGAGGTTGTAGAAGTTCTCGTAGAACGCGGTGAAGTAGGCGTAGCGGTCGGCGGTGACTGCACCTTCGATGTCCTTGAAGATGGTGCCGTCAACGCCGCCGGGGTTGTCGTCGGTCTTCAGGAGGAAAGGTTCGAGGGAGGCGAGGAAGGCGGCCTTGGCGATCCGGGCGGAGCCGTAGGTGCCCAGGTAACGGCCGACCTCACCGGTGCCCATGGAGAAGCCCACGAGGACGACGTCATCGAGGTCGAGGGTCTCCAGGACCACGTTCAGGTCGGCGGCGAAGGTGTCGTAGTCATAGCCGGTGGTGGGCCGACTGGAGCGGCCGAAACCGCGCCGGTCGTACGTGATCACGCGGTAGCCCGCCGACAGGAGTGCTGCGGACTGCTTCTCCCAGGAGTGGCCGTCGAGCGGGTATCCGTGGATCAGCACGACCGGCTGCCCCGTGCCGTGGTCCTCGTAGTACAGCTCGACGCTGGTGGAGTTTTCCTGGTCGACGGTGATGAACGCCATGGTGGTTGGTGCCTTTCGGTGTGAACGCGTCTGAGGGTGACGTGCCCGGCCGGGCACGTCCGTGGGGTGAGGTGCGCCGAGCGACGGGGCGGACCCGTCGGTCATCGGACCGTGCGGGCCGCCTGCTCGACGATGCGGGTGACGGCCTCGGGGTGGGAGACGGATACCGCGTGCGACGCGTCGATGGTCGTCGTGCGAGCCTTGGCGCGGGCCGACATGAAGCGCTGGGCGGCCACGGGGATGTTGCGGTCCTCCGTGGTGACCAGCGACCAGGAGGGGATCGTCTTCCAGGCGGCCCGGGTGGACTTCTCCTCCAGCGCGGCGGCGGCGACCGGACGCTGCCCGGCAGCCATGAGCCCGGCCTTGTCCGCCGGCACATCCGCGGCGAACTGACTGCGGAACTTCTCCGGCTTGATGTAGACGTCAGCGCCCTGACCGCCGTCGGGCAGGGAGTAGTTGACGGACTCGACGGCCTCGCCGAGGGTGCTGCCGGGGAACTTGTTCGTCAGTCCGATCGAGCTCTCGCCGGTGTCGGGCAGGAACGCCGCGATGTAGACCAGTGCCTTGACCTTGTCCTCGATGCCCGCGGCGGCCTGGCTGATGACGGTGCCGCCGTAGGAGTGGCCGACCAGGACCACGGGCCCGTCGATGTGGTCGAGGACGCTGCGCAGGTAAGCGGCATCGGTCGCCGGACCGCGCAGCGGGTTGGCGGCGGCCACCACCGGGTAGCCCTCGCGCTGCAGCCGGGCGACGACACCGTCCCAGCTCGCGGCGTCGGCGAACGCTCCGTGTTCCAGCACGATCGTCGGACGTAGGGGGTGGTGGGGCGACGCATCGGCTGCAGTGGGCAGGGTGACGGCGGCGACGGGCAGTCCGACGGCCGCGGTGACACCGAGCAGCGCGTATCTGCTGCCCGGACGGACGAGGCGGGTGTTGCGCATGTGTGAAGTCCCTCTTGTTCGATGGATGGTGCTCGACGGATTGGAAGGCGATGCACGGGGGGTATGCCGGGAAACGGGGCCCGGATCGCTTTGCCGGTGGCTCGTTGACGTGCGTCCGTCTGGCCACGTGAGCAGCGCGGATCGGAGCGCTGGCGGGCGGCAGCCAACAGTGGCCGGGAAAGCGGCCACCGGGCTGCGGCCCGATTGTGGTCCTGAGGCTTTGGCCTCGCCCGTCCACCGGGCGAGGAGCGTCCTTCATCCTGTCCTACGAGGGGGTGACCGGACCGGTTCACCCGGCGGCGGACTGTTCGTTCGCGGATATGGCTGGCGGTGCGACGTGCCGCGGTCGAGACGGTTGACGGCACGTTCGACGGTGTGCGGCAGCGCCGCGCGCGGAGCGTACGGCGCTGCCTCAGCCGGTACGCTCCAGGACTTCGTAGACGTGCTTGATGTAGTCGTGGGTGCGTTCCGAGCCGAGGATCCCGTCGCCCACCCGGTTCATCGTGTACGAGAACGTGACGCGCCGGTCGAGGTCCATCATGACGATCGAACCGCCCCGACCGACCCAGAAACAGATCCTCCCGGTGGGCATGTGCGGCATCGTCCTCGGATCGGCGAGTGCGTAGCCCATGCCCCAGCGGACGGGTACGCCCAGGAACAGGTCGACTCCGTCGGCCTGTACGTCGAACACTTTGTCCACCGTCTCCTCGGAGAGAAGCCGCAGGCCGTTGACCTGGCCGCGACGCGAGATGACCGAGAGCGCTCGGGCCAGGCCACGTGCGTTGCCGTGTCCGTTGACGGCTCCGAGTTCGGCCGAGCGCCACTGCGGGGTGTCGACGTGCTCGTCACGTGCGGGGCTTCCGAGCAGTGTCCTGGTGAAGATCCCCTCGGGATCGAGAGCCGCGGGTATACCGCCCAGCTGCGAGGGGGCCACCAGATCGGCGATGCGCGGCCAGTCGGCCCGTCGTGCGCCGATCTGGACATCAGCGTGCGCCGGTTCAGCGATCTCGGTGGCGACGAACTCCTTCAGGCTGAGGCCACTGACCCGCCGGACAAGCTCTCCCACCAGTTGCCCTTGGGTCTGCACGTGGTAGCCGGACGCGGAGCCCGGCTCCCACCAGGGTGCCTGCGCGGCCAGACGGGCACTCGCGGTGGGCCAGTCGTACAGATCGTCCATGGAGAAGGGCTGCTCCCAGCCGGAGAGTCCCGAGGTGTGGGCCAGGACGTGCCGCACCTCGATGTGCTTCTTTCCCTGGGCGGCGAACTCGGGCCAGTAGTGCGCAACCGGGCGGTGCAGATCCAGCGCGCCCCGGTCGACGAGGATGAGAGCCGCGAGATTGGTAAGGGTTTTCGTGGTCGACCACATGCTCACCAACGTGTCCCGGTGCCACGGGACGGTCCGCGCTTCGTCCGCGTGGCCACCCCACAGATCGACTTCCATGACCCCGTCCACGTCGACGGCGATCGACGCCCCCAACTCGTCGCCGGCTTCGAGGTGCGCTCCCAGCACCGCTCGTACCGGTTCGAACCGGTCTGTGCTCGTTCCCTCGACGCCCATGCTCTTCTCCACTCCTGACGACAACCGTTCGATCACTCAACGGGACAAAAAACACCTCGGTTCACACATCGATGTGGGTCATGAGATATGCCCATACGCCTCTGCAGCAAGACGCGGCTACGAAGCCCGTCCGCGAGCCCATCGATCCGTCACGCGTTTGCGCAGCGGATGCGTGCCGAACGGCTTCTCGCGATCCGGCCGGGCACGGTCGGATCCGGCTGCCCGCCGGGCCCGCCCATGGCCCTGCACCGATGCCACGGACAAGACCTGGACCCGCGCATGACCCTGTCCACGAGGCGATCCTCGCCCGATGCCGACAGCTCAGGCCGGAGATCGCCTCGCGGGAACCGGGCACGGGTCAGCCCCGGTTCTCCGCCTGGAACATCCAGCTCTGCTTCTCCAGATCAGATGTGAGTCCGATGAGGAGGTCCTCAGTGACGACATCCACGGGGCCTACCTCGACGATGCGTTCACGCAGTCTTCCGGTCACTGCGGAGAGCACGTGCACCAAGGCCTCGACGGCGTCACTGTCCTTGGTCCAGCCTGGCGGAAAGCCGGGCACGCCGCTGGCTCCCGCTATGGTCCCGGCCCGTCCGTCCGGGCTGAAGCCCAGGGCAGCCGCGCGCTCGGCCACCGTGTCAGCGTGGTTCCGGGCGACGGTGGCGGCCTCGTCGAGCTGGACGTGAACCGAGCGGAAACGCGGGCCGTACACATTCCAGTGGGCCTGCTTGGCCACCAGGGACAGGTCGAGAAGGTCGACCAGGGTCGCCTGCAGCGCCGCACCCGCGGTCTCGCGGTCGCGCTCCGGCAGAGGGTTGTTGATGACCGGCATAGGAGTGCCGTCCTTTCGTGAGAGGTGCTGACGCCCTGGCCGCGGACGCCGACGACTGCCGTTGGCAGAGACACGCGCAGCTCGTTTCCAGGAGGGCGTTGATGAGTCCGAGGCTAGAAACGGCAGGAGTGCGCCGTGGGTTCAGCTCATCCGGCACGAGATCCCGAATCGAGCGTGCGGGGTTGTGCCCGAGCCGACGCCGGGCTCCCGGCAGAACTCGGACGTCCCATGCGTCCATGGCCGCAGCCGACCGCGATCCCGCTCAGCCCCTGCCGGTCACCGAATCCCGACAACCGCTACCGAAAGTGGAAATCCTCATGCAGCCGACACCTGCAAGCCCAGCCCCGTCCCGGCTGAGCGAAGAGCGCCGGCGCCTCATATTCGCCGCAGTTCGCGAACTGCTCAGAGACGTGGGCTTCGAAACGCTGACGATGGACATGGTCAGCGCGAGGGCGCGCGCGAGCAAGGCGACTCTCTACCGCCGGTGGCCACACAAGACGCATCTCGTGACAGCAGCCCTCGAACAGAGCGAACGCATCCACCTCGACGCCGTCGATACCGGCACTCTCATGGGCGACCTGGACGAGGTCGCCGTGAGGGCGGGAGAAGACGGGGGGCAATCCGCCCGCTTGCTCTCCTCCCTGACGCACGCGGTACGCAGCGACAGCCACCTCGCGGAGGCCCTGCGCAAACATGTCGTCGAGGGGCACCTGGAGGCACTGCGTCTGCTGCTGCACCGTGCGGTCGAACGAGGGGAGGTCTCCAGCGACTGCCCTGCCATCGCCTACTTCCCTCAACTGGTGCTCGGCGCGATGCTGTCACAGCAGGCAGTGACGGGGGCAGATCCCGACACGGCGTACCTGCGCGCGTACTTCACCTGCGTGGTGCTTCCCAGCTTGGATCACAGGTGCCGCTGACGACGATGCGACCAGCACCACGGGGTCCGCGGAGGGCGGTGGGGAAATCCGGCCGGCGCGTGGCCGCGCAGCGGCTACACCCCCAGGATTCCCTGCCTCTCCAGCACCTTGCGCAGCGCCCGCATGGCATAGAAAGCGCGGCTCTTGACGGTGCCGGGTGGTACGCCGAGGTGCTCGGCAGCCTGGTTGACGCTGCATTCCAGGAAGTACATGAGGCGGATGACGGTTTGCTGCCGCTCGTTCAGCTCCCCCAGGGCCTGCATCACCACATGGGAGTTGATCGTGGATGCCGTGCTGTCGCTGGATATGTCCAGCTCCTCGACGGGCATGAGCTCCAGCGGCCTGACCTGGCGTGCCCGGTGATGGTCGATGACGAGGTTTCGGGCCACGGTGAACAACCAGGGTCTGAGGCGCTCGTTGCGGCTGCCCAGGAAGCGGGCGTGCTTCCAGGCACGGGCCGCGGTCTCCTGGAAGATGTCCTCCCCCTTGTGCCAGTCACCGTCCAGCAGCCGCGTGGCATATCGGACGAGCAGAGGACCGTACTGGTCGTAGATGTCCTTGATGAAGGCGTCGCAGTCGGCGTCCGTTGAGAGGTCCCGGGCCGGCGACGCGGTCGGAACGAGGGCGGTGGCCCCCGCTTCCATGATCCCGTTCATGAGAGGTGCCCAATCCTGTTCGAGTGGCCTGCGGCCTGCCCGCCCGCAGGCGCGGACAACAGCTCACGCACGTGCTCCGCACCAGAGGGAAGGCCGGCTGTCAGGCGGCGAGGAAGTCGATCAGAGCGGCGTTGACCTCGGCTGCGTGGGTGAGCAGCAGGCCGTGCGGAGCGCCGTCGATCTCGACGTATCGCGCGTCGGGCAGGCGGCGGCGGAACTCTCGGGCTGTGGCGTCGATCGGCAGGATGCGGTCGGCGGTCCCGTGCAGGATCAGCGACGGCACGTCGATGCGCTCGACGTCGGCCCGGAAGTCCGTCAGCCACGCCGGGACGCACGCGTATGCCGCCCTGGGCGCCGAGCCGATGGCGGTGACCCAGTTCGCCCGCAGCGCGGCCTCGCTGAGGCGCGACCCGAGGGTCTCGTCGGTGTTGAAGAAGTCGACGAAGAAGCTCTCGTACCAGGCGTGGCGGTCGGTCTCCGCCTGCTCCGCGATGCCGTCGAAGACGCTCTGCGGCACACCGGCGGGGTTGTCCGGTGTCTGCAGCAGGAACGGCTGGAGCGAACCGAGGAACGCCGCCTTCGCCACCCGCTGCGACCCGTGGACGCCGAGGTAGCGGGCGACCTCGCCCGAGCCCATCGAGAACCCGACGAGCACCACGTCACGCAGGTCCAGCTGTGTCAGTACGGTGTCCAGGTCGGCGGCGAAGGTGTCGTAGTCGTAGCCCGTCATGGTCTTGCTCGACCGGCCGAAGCCGCGGCGGTCGTAGGTGATGACGCGGTAGCCGGCGTTGACCAGCGCATCGGTCTGCTTCTCCCACGACTGCCCGTCCAGCGGGTAGCCGTGGATCAGGACGACCGGCTGCCCTGCCCCGTGGTCCTCGTAGTAGAGCTCGATGCTGGTCGAGCCCTCGGTTCCGACAGTGATCGTTCCCATGGTGTGCCTTCCCGCCCGTCCGCCGTGTGCGAACCAGGCATGGCGCAAACCTAGAAAACGAGCAGGGAGGACCGCGTCCGTCGGATTACGGCTTCGGCGTACGTCATCACGCCGCACCGCCGGGGTACGTCATCGTGCCGCCCAGCACCGCGGCGAGCTCACCGCGGGACGCCACACCCAGTTTGGGAAACATCCGCTGGAGATGGGTGCTCACCGTCCTGGGCGAGACGTACAACCGCTCGCCGATCTCCCGGTTCGTCAGACCCTGCGCGGCAAGCTGGGCGACATGCAGTTCGGTCGAGGTCAGCCGGTCGACCGCGGCCGGATCCTGGCGCGGGGACGACGCGCCCGCGGCGCGCAGCTCCTGCCGTGCCCGCTCCGCCCATGCCGACGCGCCCAGGGCGTCGAAGATCTCGCGCGCGGCCTGCAGTGCGACGCGGGACTCCGCGGGCCGCCGGTGCCGCCGCAACCACTCGCCCAGGGCAAGGCGCGCCCGCGCCCGCTCGAACGGCCAGTCCGTGGGGACCGCGTCGAGGGCCGCCCTGTAGAGCGGCTCGGCGTCATCCTGCGGACTCAGCAGGGCCCGGCCCAGGCGCAACCCGCAGAGCAGGGCGGGCGAAGAGGTCGTTTTCCCGAGCGGGGTCAGCTCCCGCACGATGCCGCGTGCCACCTCCGCGGATTCGCTGCGCACAGCCGCCTCGACCAGCTCCGCGACCGCGTAGAAGCGCAGCCAGGGGTGAAAGGCAGGATCAGCCGGGTCGAAGACGCGCTGCAGGTGGCCGAACGCGTCGGCGTAGCGGCCCTGGCAGAGTGCCGCCTGGCCGCGGGCCATCTGCAGGATGGCCAGCACCGGGCGCCCTCCGCTGGGGAGGGCCTCGCGCTCCGCTTCCGCCGCCCACGCCTCCGCCGCCGGGTCTCCGCTGACGGCGGCCAGCTGCGCGCGGATGGCGTTCACCATCGCGTGTACGAGAGGCTGACCGGTCTCGCGGGCAAGCGACGCGGCTTCCTCCGCGGCGAGGGAACCGGCGCGCACGTCACCCAGCCGTGCGGCGCTCCCCGCCTGGACGCAGAGGGCGCGAGCCAGCATCGAAAGCCTGCCCTCCGCGCGCAAGGTGTCCAGCGCCCTCGCCGTCAACCGGCCCGCCAGGGCGGGAGCGCCCACCGTCACGGCGGCCGCCCCCAGGAGCTGGTCCCCCTCGGCGTTCTCGGACGAGCGCTCCAGCTGGCCCACCAGGTCTGCCATGACCGCTTCCCCACGCTCCACCGGGGCTGAGTACGCCCGCAGAGCGACCAGGTCGGCGTCATCGGCATGCACGGGCATCCGGTCCGCGGCGGCGGCAACGCGCTCGCGGGCGGCCGGCCCCGGCTCTCCCCAGAAGCACTGCATGACCGCGCCCCACAGCATGCGCAGCCCCAGGGTCGGTTCGCCTTCAGCGGCGATCTCGACCGCCAAATCGGCCAGCTCGGCGGTCGCGGCGCCCTCGCCCCGAGTCCCCTCGGCCAGAGCGATGCTGACCCAGGCCGCGCGGCCTTGGTCCCGGACCGAAAGGTCCAGTGAGCGCGCCTGGACCAGCAGATGTGCCGCGACGTCTCCTCGGCCCGACTCCAGCGCGAGCTCCGCCGCCCGGAGCAGCCGGTCGGCCCGCGCGGACGGATCCTTCGTCAGCTCCGTCGCCCGCCTCAGCGCGGCAAGGGCTGCGGCGACACCGCCTCGCCGCAGGGCTCTGCCGGCAGTGGAGTCCAGATCCCTTGCTACCCGTTCGTCGGGACCAGCGGTGGCGGCGGCACGGTGCCATGCCTGCCGATCGGGCTGTCCCCGGAGCACGGCGGCCAAAGCGGCGTGCGCGGCCTGTCGTTCCGCGGCGGTGGCGGCGTGGTACATGGCCGAGCGGATGAGCGGATGCCTGAAGGCCAGCTCCCGGGCTTCCACCAGACCGCCGTCGACCGCTGCCTCACCGGCGGAGACGTCGACCGCCGTCCCGAGCATCCGGGTCGCCGCGGCAAGGCATTCGTCCATCGTTCCGTCACCGTTGAGAGCCAGGAGGAGCAGGACCGCACGGGTGTCGGCCGGAAGGCGAGAGACCCGCGCCGTGAAGGTCCGCTCCAACCGCGCGGTCAGCGGCAGCGGGCCCGGGTTGAGCGCGTACGCGCCGCCGACCGACCGCAGCGCGACCGGCAACTCGGTCAGCGCCAGCGGGTTCCCCGCGGACTCCTCCAGCAGCCGTCGTCTGACCTGCTGTCCCAGGTCGGGGGCCACCGCATCCAGGACCTCGCCCGACACCTCGTCCGTCAGCGGCCCCAGGTGCAGCACCGGCAGGCCGGCGGCGCCGAGGCGGTCGTCGAGGCGCCGGGTGACGGCGACCAGGACGAGGGGATCGGACTCGATGCGCCGTGCCACGAACCCGAGCACATCGAGGCTGGCATGGTCCATCCAGTGGGCGTCCTCGACGACAACCAGCAGCGGTGCCTTTGCTGCCGCGTCCGTCAGCAAGGTCAGCGCGGCCAGGCCGACGAGGTACAGGTCGGGGACGGTCTCGTCGACGAGGCCGACGGCGGCGAGCAGCGCGGCACGCTGGCGCTCAGGCAAGTCGTCGATTCCGTCACGCAGTTGGTGAACGAGTTGGTGCAGGCCGGCCCAGGGCAGGTTTTCCTCCGACTGGACCCCCACGGCAGTGATCACATGGGTTCCGCTGCGCTCTGCCGCGGCCGCGGCCTCTGCGACCAGCGCGGACTTGCCGATTCCCGGCGCGCCGATGATCACCGTCGCGCCGCCCGACCCGGTGGCCCCCTGCTCAACCAGGGCAGCCAGCGCGCGACGCTCCGTCTCGCGCCCCAGCAGCGCCCGCCTGTGCATGCCTCACTCCGATTCTCTGCGCCTCCCCAGCACCCGAGGACTCCACGTCCTTGCGTCACCAGGTGACCCGGCGGCATCTCCGACGGCGGGCGATCTGAAAGCCTGTCCTGGATGCCGTTCATGCAATGGTATGCACGCCGGGGGGCGGGAACTACCGCGGTCCGCGTCCCAAGGGCCGCCGCCCGTGGCGGTGTCGTAGTGGAGGGCGACCAGTTCCTCGTCGATGCGCCGGACCGGAGGGGGCGGCGCCTTCGCCGCCCTGCGATTGCGGATCACGGGGACGAACAGGATCTGGAGGGCGGCGCCGGTGCGCTCCATGGCCTCCGGCGTGATGTCGGCACTTCCACGGCGCCGGCGCCGGGTGCGGGCTGCTCCCGGCCGGGGCGGCGACAGCGCTGCCCCGGCGTGGGGGGCGTGGACATCGGCGGCCGAGGAGCCACGTCATCCGGCAGGACGGTCCTGCCGGGCAGGGGGTCGGGTTCGCTCGGATACAGCCGCCCTCACGCCGCAGGCGCACGACCCCCAGCATTCGCCATGGCCGATCCTGCCTGCCTGCGTCGGGCGCGTGAGCAGCCGAGGGAGAGCGCGACCGCGGCCGAAGCAGGGCGCTCGAGTGGTGAACGGGAGCGCCCTTTTCCACGTTGCGCTGATGGGACGTACCTGCGTCCCTGCGATGCCGCCGTGCGCTCCGGCCCTCTGCGGCACCACACCACCATGGAAGGAACAACACACCAGTGAAGCGCTTCATCACACGCCTCGCGGTAGTCGCGGCGGCTGGGGCCATGGCCGTCGTACTGCCTGCCTCGTCGGCGTCCGCCATCAACCGCACCGATTGCAATAGCCTGGGTCTCCTGTCGCTTCACAACGCAGGCGGCTCCCTCTGCTTCGCCAACGCGGGCGTGCAAAGCGTGGCGATCTACGGCGTGGACCAGATCTGGACCGGGGACAACAAGGTCACCTTCGAGTACGTGCCGAGGCTGGGCACTCCGGCGACCAGCGCGACCGTGGACAAGTGGCATTTCGGCAACGTCGAGCCCATCCACAAGATCACGAAGATCAGGATCTGGTAGCGCCCACCGTTGCGAACGGGGTGACAGCGAGTCCTCATCAGAGATGACGTCGCTGCGCTTGGTCCGTTGAGTCCGTTCGGCGTCGCCTCTCCAGGGCCGGGCCCGAGATGGCGATGTCCGTCGTCCGGCTCGGGCAGCGGCTCCGGTGGAGAACCCGCCAGGGCTTCCAGCGGGTGACGCCGTTCGGCAGGAGCGCGGGCCTGGGCGAGTGCCAGGTTCAGCATCCGCTCGGCCGACGACAGTTCGCCGTCGAGCGGGCGGCGGCCCAGGATTCGGCACCGGTGCAGGCCCGGCCGACTTCAAGAGACAGCCGTGGGAACCACCACCACGCGCCCCACAGGCAAGGGTCGACACAAGCGCAGGTAAAGCACGTCCGAGGCTCGCTCCGGCTGTGTGAAAGCCCGCGTTCGCCACACCGTCGCGAAGTGAACACCCCACGCGAAAGCACCGCGAAAACCACGTTTCCGCAGGTCAGAACGTTTCCGCAGGGTGAAACTGGTGGGGCGGGTGGGACTCGAACCCACGGCCGACGGATTATGAGTCCGCTGCTCTAACCGGCTGAGCTACCGCCCCTTTTCGGCGTGGCGCGTACATGTGTGCGCGCCGTCTGCCGCAGCATAGCCGGTCATACGATCTCTCGCTCCGACTGCCCGGCTCCTGCTGACCATGAAGACCGTGCTGCTCGCTGCCCGGTTCCGGGTGGCGGAAAGTTGACGCGAAAGTGTCACTCGGGCACCAGGGGCACCTCCGTGACGGGCCTCTCGCGGGCAGGTCCCGGGCACGCGAAAAAGGACCCCTGAGGGTCCTCTTCCGTTCCGCTCCCCCGACTGGACTCGAACCAGTAACCCTCCGGTTAACAGCCGAATGCTCTGCCAATTGAGCTACAGGGGATCGCGCTCCCCCGACTGGACTCGAACCAGTAACCTGCCGGTTAACAGCCGGCTGCTCTGCCAATTGAGCTACAGGGGATTGCTGCGTTGCCTCGAACGTACCTGCCCGGCTGCTGCCGGGCGGCGCGCGTTCGCTGCGACACATACATTAGCGCAAGCAGGGGGGTGCTTTGCCAATCGGTATCGCCCGGGGTGATCTCGGGCGTCTGCGGGTAGGCGAGCAGCACACGTCGCACGGAGCGAAGGAAGGGTGGCAACCCATGCGGTACCGGCTCACGTTCATCGCCGGAGTGGCCCTCGGTTACGTGCTCGGCACGCGAGCCGGGCGCGAGCGTTACGAGCAGCTGAAGAAGTCCGCGCGCCAGTTCGCCCAGAACCCGGCCGTGCGCAACACCTGCGAGACGGCGGCCCAGAGCGGCCGCGAGTTCGCGGGGAAGGCGTACCACGCGGTCGAGGACAAGGTCGGCGACAAGGTGCCGGCGTCGGTGGCCGACCGCGTGCGGTCGCTGCGCGGGCGCGGGGCGAACGGCGAGGACGACTGGGGCACGACCAACACCTGAGTCGGCTTCGCCGCGTCTGCCGCACCACCGGTCGGGAAACCTCCGGCGGTGCGGCAGAATCCACGTATGGGCATAGTCGCCGGCTTGGACAGTTCTTCCGCCTTCACGCACATCGTGGTCTGCGATACGGACACGGGTGCCGTACTGCGCCAGGGATACGCCGCGCATCCCGTCGACGCGAAGGCCACCGACGTCGATCCTCAGGCGTGGCTGCTCTCACTCGGTGAGGCCGCCGCCGGCGGGCTGCTCGAAGGGGTGCAGGCCATCGGGGTGTCGGCGCAGCAGCACGGGCTGGTGCCGCTGGACCAGCAGGGCAATCTCGTGCGCCCGGCGCTGCTCGGCAACGACCGGCGGGCGCAGGTCGCCGCGGCCGATCTGATCGACGGGCTCGGCGGGCGGCAGGCCTGGGCCGAGGCGGTCGGGGCGGTGCCGCAGGCCGCGCAGCCCGTGTCGAAGCTGCGCTGGCTGGCGCGTACCGAACCGGACGCGGCGCAGCGGGTCGCCGCCGTGCTCCAGCCGCACGACTGGCTGGTGTGGCAGTTGCTGGGCCGGCCGGCCCGGCGGACCACGGACCGGGGGGCCGCCTCCGGGACGGGGTACTGGTCGGCGGGCAGCGAGGCGTACCGCCCCGACCTGGTGGAGCTCGCGCTCGGGCACCGGGCGGCGCTGCCGGAGGTGCTCGGCCCGTCGGACGCGGCGGGGACGACGCCCGAGGGGCTGCTGATCTCGGCGGGTACCGGCGAGACGATGGCGGCGGCGTTCGGGCTGGGGGTCGCGGTCGGTGACGCGGTGGTGTCGCTGGGGGCCTCGGGCTCGGTGATGGCGGTGCACCACGAGGCGCTGGCCGACCCGACCGGGATGATCACGTCGTTCGCCGACGCCACGGGGATGCACCTGCCGGTCGTCCACACGTCGAACGCGGTGCGCGCGCTGCGCGGCACCGCCGAGATGCTGGGGATGGAGGGGCTGGAGGAGCTCTCGGCACTGGCGCTGAAGTCGACGCCGGGCTCTTCGGGGCTGGTGCTCCTGCCGTATCTGGAGGGTGAGCGCACCCCGCACCTGCCGCACACCGCCGGAACGCTGAGCGGACTGCGCCGCGAGTCGATGAAGCCGGAGCACCTGGCGCGGGCCGCGTTCGAGGGGATGCTGTGCTCGCTGGCCGACGCGCTGGACGTACTGCGCGGCCGTGGGGTCGAGGTGCGGCGGGTGTTCCTGCTGGGCGCTGCGGCCGAGCTGCCCGCCGTGCAGGGGCTGGCGCCCGCGTTGCTGGGCACCCAGGTGGTCGTACCGCAGCCGGCGCAGTACGCGGCGCTGGGTGCGGCCCGGCAGGCGGCCTGGGCGCTGGGCGTCTCCCAGGGGGCCCTGGACGGGCGCACTCCCCCGGCGTGGCAGGGCGCCGCGGCGCAGGTGCTGGAGCCCGGCGAGGAGCTGTCGGTCGGCAAGGCCGTGCGTCAGCAGTACGTGGCGACGCGCGACCAGATCCATCCGGGGGCGTTCGACGCCGCGCGGTGAGGCGACCGCTCTCGGTGACGGGTCCGGGCCCCTGGCGTGGTCCGGACCAGGGAATTGTGGACTCGGTCCGTTTTTTGACCTGGACTTGAATAAAAACGTTCGCAGTCCCGGTGGGCGGTACCGGAAAATGAGGCGACTCCCGACCTCGCCGACACCGAGAGACACGCGTGCTCATAAAACTCCTGCGGGCCTATCTCGGTCCGTACAAGAAACCGATCGCGCTGCTGGTCGTCTTCCAGCTGCTGCAGACCTGCGCCACGCTCTACCTGCCCACCCTGAACGCCGACATCATCGACAACGGTGTCGTCCAGGGGGACACGGGCTACATCGTCCAGTACGGCGGCGTCATGATCGTCGTCAGCATCGCCCAGGTGGTCTGCAACATCGGGGCCGTCTACATCGGCGCCCGCACCGCGTCCGCGCTCGGCCGCGACGTGCGGGCCTCGGTCTTCGACCGGGTGCAGTCGTTCTCCGCGCGTGAGGTCGGCCGGTTCGGCGCGCCCTCGCTGATCACCCGTACCACCAATGACGTGCAGCAGGTCCAGATGCTGGCCCTGATGACGTTCACGCTGATGGTGTCGGCGCCGATCATGTGCGTCGGCGGGATCATCATGGCGCTCGGCCAGGACGTCCCGCTGTCCGCGGTGCTGCTCGCGGTGGTGCCGGTCCTCGGCATCGCGGTGAGCCTCATCGTGCGGAAGATGCGCCCGCTGTTCCGCACGATGCAGGAGCGGCTCGACACGGTGAACCGGGTGCTGCGCGAGCAGATCACCGGCAACCGGGTCATCCGCGCCTTCGTGCGCGACGACTACGAGGAGGGGCGCTTCCGGGGCGCCAACACCGAGCTGACCGATGTGGCCCTGTCCACGGGCCGGCTGATGGCACTGATGTTCCCGACCGTGATGACGGTCGTGAACGTGTCGTCGATCGCCGTCGTCTGGTTCGGCGCCCACCGGATCGACAGCGGCGGGATGGAGATCGGCGCGCTGACCGCGTTCCTCTCCTATCTGATGCAGATCGTCATGTCGGTGATGGTGGCCACCTTCATGTTCATGATGGTGCCGCGTGCCGAGGTCTGCGCCGAGCGCATCCAGGAGGTCCTGGAGACCGATTCCTCCGTGGTGCCGCCGGTGAAGCCGGTCCGGGAGCTCGCGGTCCAGGGTCATCTGGAAGTGCGCGGCGCGGACTTCCGTTACCCCGGCGCCGAGGAGCCCGTGCTGCGCTCGGTGGACCTGGTGGCCAGGGCCGGTGAGACGACCGCGATCATCGGGTCGACGGGCAGCGGGAAGTCGACGCTGCTCGGTCTCGTACCCCGGCTGTTCGACGTCACGGACGGCCAGGTGCTGGTCGACGGGACGGACGTGCGGACGCTGGATCCGGCCCTGCTGGCGAAGACGGTGAGTCTGGTCCCGCAGAAGCCCTATCTCTTCTCGGGGACGGTCGCGACGAACCTGCGGTACGGGAACCCGGACGCGACCGACGAGGAGCTGTGGCACGCCCTGGAGATCGCGCAGGCCAAGGAGTTCGTCGAGGGCCTGGAGCACGGGCTCGACGCACCCATCGCGCAGGGCGGGACCAATGTCTCCGGCGGTCAGCGTCAGCGGCTCTCGATCGCCCGGACGCTGGTGCAGCGGCCGGAGATCTACCTCTTCGACGACTCCTTCTCGGCGCTGGACTACGCCACGGACGCGGCGCTGCGTGCGGCGCTGCTGCGGGAGACCGCGGGGGCGACGGTGGTGATCGTCGCGCAGCGGGTGTCCACCATCCGTGACGCCGACCGCATCCTGGTGCTGGACGAGGGCCGCGTCGTCGGCTCCGGCAGTCACCACGAACTGATGGACGGCAATGAGACCTACCGGGAGATCGTTCTCTCGCAGCTGACGGAAGCGGAGGCCGCGTAATGGCCGGGCCTGGCGGACGCATGATGGCGGGCGGGGCGCCGACCGAGCGGTCCATGGACTTCAAGGGCTCCTCGAAGCGGCTGCTGAAGCGCTTCGCGGCGGAGAAGTCCACGCTGTACGTGATGCTGGTGGCCGTGGCGCTGAGTGTGGCGCTGTCGGTGGTCGGCCCGAAGATCCTCGGCAAGGCGACCGACCTGGTGTTCGCCGGTGTCGTCGGCCGGGGGATGGACGCGGGGACGACGAAGGAACAGGCCGTCGAAGGCCTGCGCAGGAGCAACAGCGGTCTGGCCGACATGCTCTCCAAGGTGGACTTCACCCCGGGGCAGGGCATGGACTTCGACGCGATCGGCCATGTGCTGCTGGTGGCGCTGGCCGTGTACGTCGGCGCGGGCCTGCTGATGCTGGTGTCGACGCGGCTGTCGATCCGGGTGATCAACCGCGTCGTGTTCCAGATGCGGGAGGACATCCAGACGAAGCTGTCGCGGCTGCCGCTGTCGTACTTCGACCGGGCCAAGCGCGGCGAGGTGCTGAGCCGGGCGACGAACGACATCGACAACATCTCGCAGACGATGCAGCAGACGATGGGCCAGCTCATCAACTCGCTGCTGACCATCGTCGGCGTGCTCGTGATGATGTTCTGGATCTCGCCGCTGCTGGCGCTGGTCGCGCTGGTGACGGTACCGCTGTCGGTGGTCGTGGCGACGCGGGTCGGCAAGCGCTCCCAGCCGCAGTTCGTCCAGCAGTGGAAGGTGACGGGCAAGCTCAACGCCCACATCGAGGAGATGTACACCGGGCACACCCTGGTGAAGGTCTTCGGGCGGCAGGACGAGTCGGCGCGGGACTTCGCCGAGCAGAACGACGCGCTGTACGAGGCCGGGTTCAAGGCACAGTTCAACAGCGGGATCATGCAGCCGCTGATGATGTTCGTGTCGAACCTGAACTACGTGCTGATCGCTGTCGTCGGCGGGCTGCGGGTCGCTTCGGGCTCGCTGTCGATCGGTGATGTGCAGGCCTTCATCCAGTACTCGCGGCAGTTCTCCATGCCGCTGACCCAGGTCGCCTCGATGGCCAACCTGGTGCAGTCGGGGGTGGCTTCGGCGGAGCGGATCTTCGAGCTGCTGGACGCCGACGAGCAGCACGCCGACCCCGCGAAGGGCGAGGGCGCGTACCCGGCCGAGCTGCGTGGCAGCGTCAGTCTGGAGAACGTGTCGTTCCGCTACGACCCGGAGAAGCCGCTCATCGAGGACCTGTCGCTGAGCGTCGAGCCGGGCCACACCGTCGCGATCGTCGGCCCGACCGGCGCCGGCAAGACGACGCTGGTCAATCTGCTGATGCGGTTCTACGAGGTGACCGGAGGCCGGATCGCTCTCGACGGGGTCGACATCGCGAAGATGTCGCGCGACGACCTGCGCTCGGGGATCGGCATGGTCCTCCAGGACACCTGGCTGTTCGGCGGGACCATCGCGGAGAACATCGCCTACGGCGCCTCGGGCGACGTCACCCGGGAGCAGATCGAGGAGGCGGCGCGGGCGGCCCACGCCGACCGCTTCATCCGCACCCTGCCGGACGGCTACGACACGCGCATCGACGACGAGGGATCGGGCGTCAGCGCGGGCGAGAAGCAGCTGATCACCATCGCGCGGGCGTTCCTGTCCGACCCGGTGATACTGGTGCTCGACGAGGCGACCAGCTCGGTCGACACCCGCACCGAGGTGCTGATCCAGAAGGCGATGGCCGGTCTCGCGCACGGCCGTACGAGCTTCGTGATCGCGCACCGCCTCTCCACCATCCGGGACGCCGACGTCATCCTGGTGATGGAGAACGGGTCGATCGTCGAGCAGGGCACGCACGACGAGCTGCTGGAAGCGCACGGCGCGTACGCCCGGCTGTACGCGGCACAGTTCGCGCAGGCGGTCGCCGAGGTCGACTGAGGGCTGCCGCCGAGGCCGGCCGGTGACGGCCGGTGACGGCCCTCGCGGTGGTCCACGGCTGCCCCGGTCCGCGCGCGTGTGCGTGCGGACCGGGGCAGCCGCCGTTCGTGCGCGCGCGTACGTGCGGACCGGGGCAGCCGCCGTGCGTCCGTGCACGTACGTGCGTTCAGTCGAGGTAGCCGCGGAGCTGGTCGGCGAAGGCGTGGTCCCGCAGCTTGTTGAGGGTCTTGGACTCGATCTGCCGGATGCGCTCGCGCGTCACGCCGAAGATCCGCCCTATCTCCTCCAGCGTGCGCGGCCGCCCGTCGGCCAGCCCGTAGCGCAGCTGGACCACCTTGCGCTCGCGCTCGTTGAGGGTGGAGAGCACCGCCTCCAGGTGTTCGCGCAGCAGCAGGAAGGCGGCGGACTCCACGGGGGACGCGGCGTCGCCGTCCTCGATGAGGTCGCCGAGCGAGACATCGTCCTCCTCGCCCACCGGGGCGTGCAGGGACACCGGTTCCTGGGCGAGGCGCAGGACCTCGCCGACCCGTTCGGGGGTCAGGTCGAGCTGGGCGGCGACCTCCTCGGGCGTCGGCTCGTAGCCGCGCTCCTGGAGCATGCGGCGCTGGACCCGGACGACGCGGTTGATCAGTTCGACGACGTGGACCGGGACCCGGATGGTCCGCGCCTGGTCGGCGAGGGCACGGGACATGGCCTGCCGGATCCACCAGGTGGCGTACGTCGAGAACTTGTAGCCGCGGGCGTAGTCGAACTTCTCGACCGCCCGGATCAGCCCGAGGTTCCCCTCCTGGACCAGGTCCAGCATCGTCAGTCCCCGGCCGACGTAGCGCTTCGCCACGGAGACGACCAGCCGGAGATTGGCTTCGATGAGACGGCGCTTGGCCATCCGCCCCATGACCACGAGCCGGTCCAGGTCGACGGCCAGCCGGGTGTCGGGGTCCGGGGTGCGGGACAGGCGTTCCTCGGCGAACAGGCCGGCTTCGACGCGGCGGGCGAGTTCCACCTCGTCGGCGGCGGTGAGGAGCGGGATGCGGCCGATCTCGCGCAGGTACTGGCGGAAGAGGTCGGACGACGGTCCGCCGGTGTCGGGGCGGCCGCGCGGTTCCGGGGGTTCGGGGAGCTCCGGCTCCTCCATGACGGTCTCGGGCGGCTCGGGCGGGTCCGGTGGCGCTTCGGACGGGTCCTGCGGGTCGGGCGGGGGTGTCGGCGGGTCCGCCGCGGCCTCGGGGTGATGCACGGCCCGGGTCTGCGCGGGGATGGCCGGGACACGCTCGGTATCGGTCACGGTCCGGGTCTGCACGAGGGCGACCTCCAGGTGATCGCTGCCGGATCGCGGGGATGGAGGACCACCGTTCGGCGGTCCGGCCGCGCTCCGATGACTCGGACCGGTCGGCGATCGGGGGGCGGTGTCGCGCCCCGGGTGCCGGTCGGCCCTGGCACCGCCACCCAGTGTGGGGTACGACACACAGCCGCCACGAGGGGCGTGCGGGCACTTTCTGAATCCGGTCCGTGACCGCGCGGTTACCAGCAGGGGAGCCGGGCCGCAGGGGCGCGGGGCGCCCTCAGAGCGCGGCGGCGCCGTTGTTGCGCAGGGACTGGGCGTACTGCTGGAGGACCCAGACCTCGTTCTGCGCGGCGGCCAGGTGGTCCGGGGCCACGTTGCTGCCGAGGCGGGCGAGGCTGCCCTGGACGTCGTTGATCCGCCGGTCGACCGCGCGCAGCCGGACCTTGACCAGGTGCTCGCCCGCGTACGCCTCGTCGATGGACTTGCCGTGGAAGACCTCGACGGCCAGCTCCGTGACCAGCTTGCGCACCGCGTCGTTCGGGGTCGCTTCCAGCACCTGCACGAGGTACTCGCGGGTCTCGGGGACGCCGAGCTCGGCACCACCCGCCTCCGCGATGCACTGGCGGACCGCCGCGTACGGCGGGGCGGTGAACTCGTCGACCCCGTAGGCGTCGAACGCCGGGGAGACCAGGGCGGGCTTCTGCAGGGCGAGCTTGAGCAGTTCGCGCTCGGTGCGGTGGGCCGGGCTGCGGAGGTTGAGCGCGGGGCCCGAGGAGGCGGGGGGCGCCTGGATCTCCTGGCGCCGGGAGCCGCCGCGCGCGGCGGGGGCGGGCCCCCGGTCGCCCCGGCCGCGGGCCCACTGGGCGAGCTGGTTGACCCGGTGCACGACGTACTCCTGGTCCAGGATGCCGACGAAGCCGGCCAGCTGGACGGCGACCTCGCGCTGGATGCTGCCCGTCTTGATCTTGGCGACGACGGGCGCGGCCTCGTCGAGCGCGGCGGCGCGGCCCGCCGGGGTCTCCAGGTCGTAGCGGCCGACGATCTGGCGGAGCGCGAACTCGAAGAGCGGGGTGCGCGGTTCGACCAGGTCCCGGACGGCCTCGTCGCCCTTGGCCAGGCGCAGGTCGCACGGGTCCATGTTCTCCGGTGCGATGGCGATGTAGGTCTCGGCGGCGAACTTCTGGTCGTCCTCGAAGGCGCGCAGGGCGGCCTTCTGGCCGGCCGCGTCACCGTCGAAGGTGAAGATCACCCGGGCGCTGCCGTTGTCCATCAGGAGGCGGCGAAGGATCTTGATGTGGTCGCCGCCGAACGCCGTGCCGCAGGTCGCGATGGCGGTGGTGACCCCGGCGAGATGGCAGGCCATCACGTCCGTGTACCCCTCGACGACGACGGCCCGGCTGGCCTTCGCGATGTCCTTCTTGGCCAGGTCGATGCCGTAGAGCACCTGGGACTTCTTGTAGATCGCGGTCTCGGGGGTGTTCAGGTACTTCGGGCCGTTGTCGTCGTCGCGGAGCTTGCGGGCGCCGAAGCCGACGACCTCTCCGGAGGTGTCTCTGATCGGCCACATCAGCCGGCCGCGGAAGCGGTCGATGGGGCCGCGCCTGCCGTCCTGGGAGAGACCGGAGGCGATCAGTTCCTTGTCGCTGAAGCCCTTGCCGCGCAGATAGCGGGTGAGGTGGTCCCAGCCCGCCGGGCTGTAGCCCACACCGAAGTGGGCGGCCGCCGCCTGGTCGAAGCCGCGCTCGGCGAGGAACTTGCGGCCGATCTCGGCCTCGGGGCCGTCCAGCTGCTCGATGTAGAACTGGGCGGCCACCTTGTGTGCCTCGACCAGCCTGATCCGCTCACCGCGCTGGTGGGAGGGGTTGTACCCGCCCTCCTCGTACCGCAGGGTGATGCCGGCCTTCGCGGCGAGCCGCTCGACGACCTCCGCGAACGTCAGGTGGTCGATCTTCTGCACGAAGGCGATCGTGTCGCCGCCCTCCTGGCAGCCGAAGCAGTGGAAGAGGCCCTTGCTCGGACTGACCTGGAAGGACGGGGACTTCTCGTCGTGGAAGGGGCACAGGCCCTTGAGGTTTCCCCCGCCCGCGTTGCGCAGCTGGAGGTACTCGGAAACGACGGCGTCGATCGGGACCGCGTCCCGGACCGCCTTCACGTCGTCGTCATTGATCCTGCCTGCCACGAGTGAAGTCTACGGGTGAGGTAGGACAGCCCACGTCCGGACGTGGGCCTGAGCGCTTGCCCCTGTCCGGGGCGGGGGGTCCTCCAGGCGCCCCGGTCCCGGGTGCGGGGTTCCGTCCTCAATCGCCGGACGGGCTTGTGTGCGGGTTGCCCCGCGGGGCGGCGCGGATTAGCCGGTGGGTGGGGGTGGGGGCCCTCCGGGCAGACTCCTCAAAAATGGCGTGTGCACCCGACGACGCACTGGTACCCGGGTCGTACGCCATTTTCTGCGGGGACTGCCCTGCACGCCCCCACCCGGCATCAGTCGCGTCTGCGGATCAGTCCGATGACTGTCGCAGCCGCGAGACGGCTGGGTTCGGGGGCGTGCAGGGGAGTCCCCGCAGGACGACGAACATCGACCCGGGTCCGCTGCGTACCCGCCGAACGTTCGTCGTCCGAGGAGACGCCCCGGAGGGACCCCGGACCCCCACCCACCGGGCAACGGCACACCCCGCGGAGCAACCCGCACACATCAAGCCCGTCCGGCGATTGAGGACGGAACCCCGCGCCCCGGACCGGGGCGAACAACGGGCCCGCCCCGGACCACCGCACCCCGCGGAGCAACGGGCCTTCAGATCAGGGATTCCAGCCGCACCGACGGGTCCGCCAGGGCGTCCGGGTCTACCGGCTGGCCGGCCTTGATCAGTTCCTGCACGGTCTCCGTGACGTCCCACACGTTCACGTTCATTCCGGCCAGCACCTTGTGGTCCTTCAGCCAGAACGCGATGAACGCGCGCTTGCCCGCGTCGCCGCGGATCACCACCTGGTCGTAGCTGCCGGGCGGCGCCCAGCCCGAGTACTCGAGGCCGAGGTCGTACTGGTCGGAGAAGAAGTACGGCACCCGGTCGTAGGACACGTCCTGGCCGAGCATGGCGCGGGCGGCCGCCGGGCCGCTGTTCAGCGCGTTGGCCCAGTGCTCCACCCGCAGCCGGGCCCCGAGCAGCGGATGGGCCACGTTGGCCACGTCTCCGGCCGCGAAGATGTGCGGGTCGCTGGTGCGCAGCGAGGCGTCCACGGCGATGCCGCCGCCCTGCTCGCGCGGGGCGATGTCCAGGCCCGCGGCTTCGGCGAGGGCGGCGCGCGGGGCGGCGCCGATCGCGGCGAGGACGTCGTGGGCGGGGTGCTCCTCGCCGTCGTCGGTGCGGACCGCGAGGACCATGCCGTCCTGGCCGACGATCTCGGTGAGACGGCCGCCGAAGTGGAAGCGGACGCCGTGGTCGCTGTGCAGATCGGTGAAGAGCTGGCCGAGTTCGGGGCCGATGACCCGGAGCAGCGGGGTCGCCTCCGGTTCGACGACGGTGACCTCGGCCCCGTATCCGCGGGCCGCCGCGGCGACCTCCAGGCCGATCCAGCCGGCCCCGGCGATCACCAGATGGCCGTTGTCGCGGCCGAGCGCCGCCAGCACGTTGCGCAGCCGGTCGGCGTGGGCGAGGCGGCGCAGGTGGTGGACGCCCGCCAGGTCGGTGCCCGGGATGTCGAGGCGGCGCGGTTCGGCCCCGGTGGCCAGGAGCAGCTTGTCGTAGTGGATGACGGTGCTGTCGCCGAGCTCGACGGAGCGGGCTTCGCGGTTCAGCGCGGTGACGGGCTGGCCGAGGTGGAGCTCGACGTCGGCCCGCGCGTACCAGGCCGTCTCCTGGACGAAGACGCTGTCGCGGTCCTCCTTCCCGCTCAGGTACCCCTTGGACAGCGGCGGGCGTTCGTACGGATGGTCGCGCTCATCGCCGATCAGGATGACCCGGCCGCTGAAACCCTCCGCCCGGAGCGTCTGGGCTGCCTTCGCTCCGGCGAGTCCTCCGCCGACGATGACGAACGTCCGATGTGCGTCGACCACTTGATGCCTCCTCGGTACTTGCTGCGCGGCGCCGACTGCGAGCGTCCCGCACGCAGCGTGATGGCGAAAGGGGGTGTGACCCGATCAGGTCACACCCCGTGGTCATAAGCCAGTGTGCCGATCAGGGCCGGCGCCGTGCGGAGCGGGGTGCCGGGCCCGCGGGGCGCGGCCCTGACCGTGCGGTTCAGCCACGGCGCGCGGTGAGCGAGTGGTGCAGGGCGCGGGCCGAGGCGTCCGTCAGGGCGGCGATCTGGTCGACCAGAACCCTTTTGCGGGCGCGGTCGTCGGGGGCCGCCTCGTACAGCGCCCGCAGCTGCGGCTCCAGTCCCTCGGGTGCGCGGGCCGTGAGCGCCGCGGCCAGTTCGGCGATGACGATCCGCTGGTCGGCCCGGATCGCCTCCTGCTCGGCGCGCTGCATGACGTAGCGGTCGGCCACGGCCTTGAGGACCGCGCACTCGTGGCGCGTCTCGCGGGGGACGACGAGCTCGGCGCCGTATCTGCCGAGGCGTCCGGTGCCGTACGCCTGCCGGGTGGCGGTCTCGGCGGCGAGGCAGAAGCGGCCGATCAGCTGGCTGGTGGCGTCCTTGAGCCGGGCCTGGGCGACGGCCGATCCGTCGTAGCCGTGCGGCCACCAGTCCTGGCCGATGAGCCGGTCCAGGGCGTCGGACAGCTCCTGGGGATCGGTGTCGGCGGGGACGTACCGCCCGATGGCGACGGACCAGATCTCCTGGCGTTCGGGCTCGGCGTCGAGGCAGTTGGGGTCGATGTGCCCGGCGTGCAGACCGTCCTCGAAGTCGTGGACCGAGTACGCCACGTCGTCGGACCAGTCCATCACCTGGGCCTCGAAGCACTTGCGGCCCTGCGGGGCTCCCTCGCGGAACCAGTGGAAGACCGGCAGGTCGTCCTCGTACACCCCGAACTTCGGCGAGCCGGGGTCGGTGGGGTGGGCGCCTCTGGTCCAGGGGTACTTGGTGGCGGCGTCGAGCGCGGCGCGGGTCAGGTTGAGGCCGACGCTGACCAGTTCGCCGGTGCGGGTGTCGGGGACGAACCGCTTGGGTTCGAGGCGGGTCAGCAGGCGCAGGGACTGGGCGTTTCCCTCGAAGCCGCCGCAGTCGGAGGCGAAGTCGTTGAGCGCCTGTTCGCCGTTGTGCCCGAAGGGCGGGTGGCCCATGTCGTGGGAGAGGCAGGCCGTCTCGACCAGGTCGGGGTCGCAGCCGAGCGCGGCGCCGAGTTCCCGGCCGACCTGGGCGCATTCCAGCGAGTGTGTGAGCCGGGTCCGGGGGCTGGCGTCCCAGACGTGGCTGCGGGTGCCGGGGGTGACGACCTGGGTCTTCCCGGCGAGCCTGCGCAGGGCCGCGGAGTGCAGCACCCGGGCGCGGTCGCGCTGGAAGGCGGTGCGGCCGGGCCGTTTGTCCGGTTCGGTGTCCCAGCGCTCGGCGTCGGCGGCGCCGTAGGGCGCCGGGCCGGGGTCCTGTGTTCCGTACGCGTGGTCCGTGCCGTCCATGCCGTCCGTGCCGTTCATGGGAGCGACACTAATCCGCCGGACTGACAGGAGCGCTCAGGCGGAGGCCAGGAAACGTGTGTTCATCAGGGTGTCGTGTGCCGGCGCGCCGGTGGCCCGTGCCTGGTCGTAGCGGTGGAGCAGCAGGCGTGCCATGGCCGGGTGGGCGCCGAGCGGGGCCGCGGCGATCCAGGTCGCCTGCGCCGCGGCGGCCGAGGCGAAGCGTCCGGGGGCGGTGAAGTACGAGGCGACGGCCACCCGGCGGCGGCCGCGTGCGGCCAGCGCGCGCAGGGCGGCCGGGACGGTGGGTGTCGCGGCGGAGGCGTACGCGGGCACGACGGGCACCCCGCCGAGCCGTTCGCTGAGCGCTCGCGCGGTGCGGCGGGTGCCTGCGGCCGATTCGGGGTCCCGTGAACCGGCGGCCGCGAGGACCACGGCGCTGTCGCGGTTCCCGTCGTCCCGGGTCCGCCAGCCGGCCTCGGTGAGCCGGCCGTGGAGCGCCTCGATGAGCAGCGGGTGCGGCCCCAGGGGGCCGGCGGTGCGGGTGCGCAGGGCGGCGGCGCCGGCGACGGCCTCCGGGATGTCCTGCTTCACGTGGTAGCCGCGCCCCAGGAGCAGCGGCACGAGGACCGCCTCGCCGCTCCCCAGGGCGTCCAGGGTCTGCGGGAGGAGGGGTGTGTTGAGCTCGATGTGGCCGAGCCGGACGTCGAGCCCCGGCCGCAGCTCCCGCACCCGGGCCAGGAGGGCCGTCACCGTGTGCAGCGCCCGCGGGTCACGGCTTCCGTGCGCGACGGCGACGAGTGCGGGGGCGGCGGGTACGAGGGGGCTCACGTTGCCGGGTGCGGGCTGCGGGGTGCGGTGCATGGGCCGTCGGGTTCCGTTCAGGGAGACGAGGCTGAGCTGGGTGCCGAGCTGTGCGGTGATACGGATCAGCAGTTGCGCCGTGCTGTCGAGGGGCGGGGACTCCTGAGGACGTTCCGGTGCCGGCTCCGTCATGCACCGATGGTGCCGTGCGCAGGTTGCCGCCTCGTTGCGCGCCGGTCACATGCGTTTTCCGCCGCCTCACCGGCAGCGCTCGCCCGCTGTCAGACGGCCGCCGCCTCCCCGGGGGCCCCCGCCTCGTGGTGGACCGCCGGCGCGGGCCGGCCCTGCCCTGCGAACAGGCGTTCGATGACGAGGGCGACGCCGTCCTCCTCGTTGCCGGCGGTGTGCGTCGGCACGGCGGCCAGCACGGCCGGGTGGGCGTTGGCCATGGCGTAACCGGTCCCCGCCCAGGTGAGGACGGTGAGGTCGTTCGGCATGTCGCCGAAGGCGATGACCTCGTCGGCGTCGATGCCCCGTGCGGCGCAGAGCACCTCGAGGGTGCCCGCCTTGGTGACGCCCGGCGCGCTGATCTCCAGCAGTCCGCGCCCGCCCGAGTGGGTGAGCTGCACCTCGTCACCCGCGCCCTGCCGGGCGGCGGCCAGCAGGGTGTCGGCGTCGAGCCGGTCGGACCAGGCGAGCAGTTTGGTGACGGGGGCCTCGGTCAACCAGAGGTCGGCGAGGCTCGGCACGGGCAGTTCGGCGCCGGCGTCCTCGGACATGCGCAGCCGGTAGGCGGGTTCGTACCGCACCTGGTCGCCGCTCTCCAGGGCGAAGCCCACCTCGGGCACCGCGGCCGCCAGGGCGGTGGCCACCCGCCGGGCGGTGGCCAGGGGCAGGAGGCGGGAGGAGAGGACGGTGCGGGTCGCGATGTCGTACACGAGGGCCCCGTTGCTGCACACCGCCGTGCCCAGGAGGCCGGCGGCCTCGGCGAGCCGGTCGACGAAACGGGGCGGCCGGGCCGTGACGATGACGATCTCCGCGCCGGCGTCCTGGGCCGTACGCAGGGCTCGCAAAGTGCGCGGGGAGAGGGTGCCGTCGTTACGGAGCAGGGTGCCGTCGAGATCGGATGCGATGAGCCGGGGAAGCAACATCGGCCGATGCTACCGACGCCCGTCCGCGAGAACCCTTCCGGCCGTCCGCTCGTCACCTCATAGGGGACGGTGCGGAACGGGCACGGGGACACACAGGAACGGGGGGTACGCATGCGGCTGCCGGTGCGAGGGGTGACAGGGGCCTGCCGGTCACGGCTGCGCGGGGCCGCCGCCCGGTTGCGGCCGCGGCTGCCGCGGACCCGGCGGGGGCGGCGGCGGGCCGTGCAGGGGGTGATGGCCGCCTGTGTGCTGGCGCTGGCGCCGGCCACCTGGATGCACACGGTCGCCGACGCCCGGGTCAGGACGACGGCCGACGTGCCCGCGCAGCAGGTCGCGGTGGTGTTCGGCGCGGGACTGTGGGACGGCAGGCCGTCCCCGTATCTCGCGAACCGGCTGCGGGCCGCGGCCGAGCTGTACCGGGACGGGAAGGTGAAGGTCGTGCTGGTGACCGGTGACAACAGCCGGGTGGAGTACGACGAGCCGGACGCGATGCGCACGTTCCTGGTCGCCCACGGGGTGCCGGACAACAGGATCGTCAGCGACTTCGCCGGCTTCGACACCTGGGACTCGTGCGTGCGGGCCCGGAAGATCTTCGGGGTCGAGCGGGCCGTGCTGGTGAGCCAGGGGTTCCACATCCGGCGGGCGATCGCACTGTGCCGGGCGGCGGGCATCGACGCGTACGGCGTCGGCGTGGAGGCCGTACACGATGCGACCTGGTACTACGGCGGCACGCGGGAGGTGTTCGCGGCGGGGAAGGCCGCCCTGGACGCCCTGTTCAAGCCGGACCCGCACTTCCTGGGGCCCCGCGAGCCGGGTGTGGAGAAGGCCCTCGCCACCGCCGCCCGGTGACGGCGCGGCGCACCTCACCGCGGGCTGCCGGGCGGGCTGAGGTGCGCGTACCGGCGGCGTAACCGGGAGCGGGCGCCCGTGTAACACCCGGCTCGCAGGCTGGGGGCATGACCAGCACCGCGACTGCCGCCACCGCGACCCACTGCCCCTACTGCGCACTGCAGTGCGGCATGAACCTGCGCCCGGCCGCCGGCGACGCGGTCGTCGAGGTGGAGGAACGCACCTCCTTCCCCGTGAACCGGGGCGCGCTGTGCGGCAAGGGCCGGTCCGCGCCCGCCGTGCTGTCGTCCGCGGTGCGGCTGACCGGACCGCTCGTGCGCAACGCGGCGAGCGGGGAGCTGGAGCCGGCCGGCTGGGACGAGGCACTGGCCCGGATCGCCGACGGGCTGCGCGGGACGCGCGCGGAGCACGGCGCCGACGCGGTCGGGGTGTTCGGCGGGGGCGGGCTGACCAACGAGAAGGCGTACGCCCTGGGCAAGTTCGCCCGGGTGGTGCTCGGCACCTCGCAGATCGACTACAACGGCCGGTTCTGCATGTCTTCGGCTGCCGCCGCGCACCAGCGGGCGTTCGGTCTCGACCGGGGACTGCCGTTCCCGCTGGAGGACATCCCGCGCACCGGGTGCGTGATCCTCGTGGGGTCGAACCTCGCGGAGACGATGCCGCCCGCCCTGCGCTACCTGACCGAACTGCGGGAGAACGGCGGCCGGCTGATCGTCATCGATCCGCGCCGCACGAGGACCGCCGAGCAGGCGGACCTCCATCTGGCGCCCCGCCCCGGCACCGATCTGGCGCTCGCACTCGGCATGCTCCACCTGGTGGTGGCGCAGGGCCGGGTGGACGAGGAGTTCGTCCGTGAGCGCACCAGCGGCTGGGACGAGGCGCGGGCCGGGGTGATGGCCCACTGGCCGGAGCTGGTGGAGCGGCTGACCGGCGTGCCGGTGCCGCAACTGCGGGCGGCGGTCGAGATGTTCTGCGAGGCGGAGAGCGGCATGGTGCTGACCGCGCGCGGCCCCGAGCAGCAGTCGAAGGGCACGGACACCGTCGGCGCCTGGATCAACTTCGCGCTGGCCACCGGGCGCGCGGGCCGGCCGCTGTCCGGCTACGGCTGTCTGACCGGGCAGGGCAACGGCCAGGGCGGCCGCGAACACGGCCAGAAGGCCGACCAGTTGCCCGGCTACCGCAAGCTCACCGACCCGGCGGCGCGCCGCCATGTCGCGGGGGTCTGGGGGGTCGATCCGGACACCCTGCCGGGACCGGGGCGCAGCGCCTACGAACTGCTGGACGCGCTGGGCACCGAGGTGCGGGCCCTGCTGGTGATGGGGTCGAACCCGGTGGTGTCCGCGCCGCACGCGGGACATGTGGAGGAGCGGCTGCGGTCGCTGGACTTCCTCGCGGTCGCCGATGTGGTGCTGTCCGAGACGGCCGCGCTGGCCGATGTGGTGCTGCCGGTGACGCAGTGGGCGGAGGAGACCGGGACGACAACCAACCTGGAGGGCAGGGTGCTGCTGCGCCGGCGTGCGGTCACCGCTCCCGAGGGTGTCCGCAGCGATCTGGACGTGCTGCACGGGCTGGCCGGTCTCCTCGGGCACGGGAAGGGGTTCCCGGCCGACCCGGAGGAGGTGTTCGACGAGCTGCGGCGGGCCTCGGCGGGCGGCCCGGCGGACTACGCGGGCATCACGTACGAACGGATCGCGACCGAGGACGGGGTCTTCTGGCCGTGTCCGGACACGGAGCACGCCGGTACGCCGCAGCTGTTCCTGGACCGGTTCGCAACGGACGACGGGCGGGCCAGGTTCGTCCCCGTGACGCACCGGCCGTCCGCCGAGGAGACGGACGCGGAGTATCCGGTGGTGCTGACCACCGGCCGGGTCGTCGCCCAGTACCAGTCGGGGGCGCAGACCCGCCGGGTGGCGGAGCTGAACGCCGCCGCTCCGGGCCCCTTCGTGGAGCTGCACCCGCGGCTCGCCGAGCGGATCGGGGTGGCCGAGGGCGGTCCGGTGGCGGTCACCTCACGGCGCGGGCGGGCGGTGGCGCCCGCCCGGATCACCGGGGCGATCCGGGAGGACACCGTGTTCATGCCGTTCCACTGGGCGGGTGAGGGCCGGGCCAACACGCTGACCAATCCGGCTCTGGACCCGGTGTCGCGCATGCCGGAGTTCAAGGTGTGCGCGGTGCGGGTGGAGGCGCTCGTCCCGGGCCCGGGCGCCCCTCAGAGCGAGGTCACCGGGGCCGTCTCGGCCGAGACCCAGCCGAGGTAGCGGGCGCTGCCCCGGAGCACCGGGAGGGCGATGATCTCCGGGGTGTCGTAGTCGTGCGCGTCCTGGAGGTACGCCTCCAGTTCGTCGTACCGCTCGGAGGTCGTCTTGAAGGACAGCTGCCACTCCTCGGTGGTCTCGATGGCGTTCTGCCACCGGTAGACCGAGGTGAGGGGCGCGGAGATCTGGACGCAGGCGGCGAGCCGCGCCTCCACCGCGCCCTGCGCCAGGAGGTGGGCCTTCTCCTCGCTGTCCGTCGTGGTCAGCACGGTCAGCCATGCGGGCGGTGTCACGTTCGGTCTCCTCGGATCGGCAGCGGTTCCTCCCCCGATTGTCGGGCCGGTGCCGCCGGGGAGCAGTCAGCCGCCGTACGGACGGGCCGCCCTGGCGTCCCTCAGCGCCCGCCCCCACCAGAGGAGTTGGTCCAGCAGCGTCTTGGCCGCCGCGTCGGGGCCGACCGGGTCGCGGTGCCTGCCCTCGTCGTCGAAGAGGGCGCCGGCGTTGTGGAACGAGACGGTGTCGCGGATCGTGACGGCGTGCAGTTCGGCGAATACCTGCCGCAGGTGCTCGACCGCGCGCAGACCGCCGGAGACGCCGCCGTAGGAGACGAACGCGACGGGCTTGGCCTGCCATTCGGTGAAGTGCCAGTCGATGAGGTTCTTGAGCGGGGCCGGGTAGGAGTGGTTGTACTCGGGGGTGATGACGACGAAGGCGTCGGCGGCCGCCAGCCGGCCGGAGACCTCGGCCAGCAGGGCCTGGTCCTCGGGTCCGGGGCTGTGGGAGAGGGCGGTCGGGAGGTCGAGCGCGGCGACGTCGATCAGGTCGGTCCCGATGCCGGGGTGGGCGTCGGTGCGGGAGCGGAACCAGTCGGCGACGACGGGGGCGAACCGGCCCTCGCGGTTGCTGGCGAGGATGACCGCGACCTTCAGCGGGGCGGTCCCGGGCGGAGTGGTGGCCGTGGTTGCGGCTGTGGTGAGGTCCATGCGAAGAGGCTCGTACATCAACCATGGTTGAGGTCAAGCGTTCGCCGCCGCTCCGTCTCCCGCGCGCGTCGGCATACGGTGTGCGGCATGACGACTCCAGCGGCCGTACCGCTCCCCTACGCCGAGTTCGACGGGCATCCGGCCACCGAGGACGATCTGCGGGGGGCCGCCTTCTCCGGCTACGGCCACTTCACGGCCATGCAGGTCCGGGGCGGCCGGGTGCGGGGCCGCGAGCACCATCTGGAACGGCTCGACTCCGCGAACCGGGAGCTGTTCGCACACCCTCTGGACGGCGGCTCGGTACGCGAACGGGTCCGGCACGCGCTGCGGAGTGCGGGGACGGCGGACGCCTCGGTGCGGGTGCACGGCCTGCGGGCGCCCGGCCCCCGCGCGACGACCCTCATGGTCACGGTGCGCGGACCGGCCCGGATGGAGCCGGGGCCGAGGACCCTGATGTCCGTCCCGTACGCGCGCACCGCTCCGCACCTCAAGCGTCCCGGCGACTTCGGCCAGACGTACTACGGGGATCTCGCCCGCCGGGCCGGCTACGACGACGCGCTGCTGACCCTGCCCGACGGCTCCGTGACCGAGGGAGCGATCACCAACATCGGTTTCTGGGACGGCACTTCGGTGGTCTGGCCACAGGCGCCCGCGCTGCGGGGCATCACCATGACGCTCCTGGAGCGGCAGTTGCCCGGCGCAGGCGTGCGGTCGCTGCGCCGGGCGGTGAACCGGGAGGGCGTGGGGGCCTACCGCTCGGCGTTCGTCACCAACTCGCAGGGCATGGCGCCGGTCGCCCGGATCGACGACACGGCGTTCACGGTCGACGAGGAGCTGATGGAGCGGCTGGCGGCGGCGTACGAGGCCGCCCCCTGGGAGACCGTCTGACGCGCGGCCCGGCGGACCGCCGCGAGGGTGGACCATGGAACCCATGCCGAACCCCGCCGAAGGACCGCCGTCGCCCCTGCTGATCCACATCGAGGGCTCCCGCCTGCCCGGCCGCGACTGCGGGCCGGGCGGCGACTTCGCCGGCCGGGAGAACATCCACGTGGGCGTCCAGCGCAAGGACCGGCCCGGCGAACTCCTCGGACTGCACCCCGGCGACGCCCCCCTCGCCCGCTGGACCCTGGAGTGCACCACGACCGGCGGCCCGGACGGCGTCGAGGTGAGCGGGCCGTACGTGCAGGACCGGCTCGGCGGACGGTTCGTCTATCTGTCGTGGGGCACGGTCGACGGGGACGGCCTGTTCTCCATGTTCCGGCGGGCCAAGCTGATGTTCGCCGACATCGACGGGGGCGTCCTCGAAGCGGCGGCGCGCTCCGGACACCTCACCGCGCGGCTCCCGCTCTCCGACGCCGAGGGGCAGCCGCTCTGCGCCCGGGTCCGGCCGCCCGTCATCACGTGGTCCGCCGCCGCGCCCGCCTGAGGGGCCGCCTCGCCTCCCCGCACAGGCCGGACCGCCCCTCACCGGGCCCAGGGGGGGCGGGTCGGGTGAGGGGCGGTGGCCGGGGGCGGCTGTGCACGCCGTCCCGTGGGGGGTATTCCTCGTGTGCCCTCGGAAGCCCGGATCATGCGTGTGACGTACACCACTTCCTCCTCGTCGGTGTCACCCGATCGGCGCCGGAGGCCGAAGAGCGGGCCCCCGCCTCCGCGAACACCGCCGTGACCTGCGCACATGCGGGGTGGCAAGGAGGCGGCGCCGGGCCGGTCGGGTGAAAGCTGACTTGGTGTCAGCGTGCGTGGATGGCGGGCCGACCGTTAGCTCGGAACCAGGACACACCAGCCCGGCGCCATCCCCGCTCGGAGGAACCCCCCATGCGCAGTCCTGTTCGCCTCGTGACCGGCTCCGCCGCCGCGGCCCTCGCCGCTGCCGCGCTCGGCATCGGCGTCGCCGCCCCGTCCGCGTACGGGGATGAGCTGGGGCCATTGGAGATCACTCCCGCACGTGCCGCTCCGGGCGCCACCGTCACCGTGAACACCACCGCCTGCGGCAGCGACACCGCTGCCAAGGGTGACGCGAGCGCCCTGGACGCCCCCGAGTTCCCGCTGGCGCCGGCCACCCTCGAGGAGGTCCTGGCCGGTTCGTTCCGGGTGCCGGGCAACATCGAGCCGGGGCCGTACAGCATCGACGTGGCCTGCGAGAACGGCAAGCGGGCCACCGGGGAGATCGAGGTGAAGGCGGCAGGCACCGCGGGCGAGGAGACCCGCCCCGCGACGGACAGCCCCGCCGGGTCCACCGAGGCGGACTCCCCCGCCGGCGCCGGCCTGCCCTCGGACCCCTACGACTCCGAGGAGTACGACACCACGGGGCTCGACGAGGCCGAGGCATCCGGCGAGTCCCTCGTGCCGGACGCCCCGGCGCTCCTCGGCCGCCCCATGCCCACCGCACACCCGAGCCCCTCGGGGCACGAGAGTTCCGCCGGGCACGACAGTGCGTCCGGCGACTACGAGACCCCCTCCGGCCACCGCACCTCGGCCGCTCCCACCGCCCCGACGGGGCATGTGAAGACCGGTGTCGGCGGCAGCGTCGGGCCGGACACCACCCAGATCGCGGCGGGAGCCGGCGTTCTCGCCGCGACCGCCGTCGGCGGAGCCTGGCTCCTGCGTCGCCGGGCGAGCGGCACGCGGGACGGCAGCTGACGGAGACTTCCACCTCTCCGTACCGCCCGGTTTCCGTCCCGGTGGCCTCGCGCCACCGGGGCGGGACCTTTCTCGTCCGGGGCCTTCCGGCCTCGTCACCCGTCACCCGTCCCCCGGAGGACGACCGTGTCCCAGAAGGCCAAGGGCTGGCTGCTCGTCGTCGCGGCGCTGACCGGTCTCTGGCTGGTCCGCAACGGCGCCGACACCCGGCTGACCCCGCCGGCCCCCGCCTCCGCCGACGCCTTCGCCGCCGGTCCCGGGCTGCTGCCCGGATCGCCGGTCGCCGAGCCGCTGCGGCCCTCGGCGCCCGTCCGCATCACCATCCCGGGCATCCGGGTGGACGCCCCGGTGATGCGGCTCGGGCTCGGACCGGACGGCAGCCTCGACGTACCCCCGGCGGGGAACACCGACATCGTCGGCTGGTACAAGGACGGACCGCCGCCCGGCGCCAAGGGCACCGCGATCGTCGCCGGTCACGTCGACAACGCCGAGGGCCCGTCCGTCTTCTACGACCTGGGGTCGATGCGCAAGGGCAGCACCGTCGAGGTGCTCCGCCAGGACGGCCGCACCGCCGTCTTCTCGGTCGACGCGATCGAGGTGTACGACAACGAGGACTTCCCCGACCGGCGGGTGTACGGGGCCTCGGAGCACGCGTCGCTGCGCCTGATCACCTGCGGTGGCGGGTACTCCGACGCGACGGGCTACCAGGGCAACGTGGTGGCGTACGCCCACCTCACCGGTGTGCGCTGAGACCGGGCCGGAGCCGTAGTCAGGCCTGCCACTGGTCGAAGGCGAGCTTCGCGACCAGCGAGAAGACGACCACCAGCAGCACGCCGCGGACGAACTCGCTGCCCTTGCGCAGCGCCATCCGCGCCCCGAACAGGCCGCCCGCCAGGTTGAACACCGCCATCAGCGCGGCCAGCTGCCACATCACGTTGCCCTGGTAGGCGAACATCGCCAGCGCGCCGGCGTTGGTGCAGACGTTGACGATCTTGGCGGTGGCGGAGGCCGTCACCAGGTCGAGGTGGAGCACCGCGGTGAGCGCCAGCACGAGGAAGGTGCCGGTGCCCGGCCCGAACAGCCCGTCGTACAGGCCGATGCCGCCGCCCACCAGGACGATCGCGGTGACCGTGCGGGCGCGGGTGACCTGGGGCGCGGCGCCGTCCTCGGCCGACCGGCCGAACTGGGGCCGCAGCATCACGAACGCCGCGACGGCCAGCAGCACCACCATGATCACCGGGCGCAGCACCTCGCTGCTGATCCCGGCGGCGAAGAAGGCGCCGGTCATCGAGCCGGCCAGGGCCGCCAGCCCTATCCGTACCGCTGTGCCGACCTTCACGGGCGCCCTGCGCGCGTAGGTGACGGCGGCGCCCGACGTGCCGACGATCGCGACGGCCTTGTTGGTGCCGAGGATCTGGGCGGCCGGGACGTGCGGCAGGCCGAGCAGCAGGGCGGGCAGCAGGAGCAGGCCGCCGCCGCCGACCACCGCGTCGATCCAGCCGGCCGCGGCCGCGGCGAGGCACAGCACGACGAGGGTGGTCACGGTGATGTCAGGCATGATCGCGACCCTAAGGAGAAGGTACGTGCCCCGTCCAACCGTCTCGTGGTTCCGGCGGAAACCTTGAGCCAACTCTGAGGTTGCCACGGCGATCGGCCCTCACAGGCGCGTTCCCGGGGCGCTGAGCGCAAGGTTCCTCCGGGGAAACAGCGGGGATCCGGACGGGTAACACCCCCGGGCCACGCTCTGTGTCATGAGGACACGGACGGAGAACACGGCGCGGGTGGTGGTGATCGGCGCCGGGATGGCGGGCGCACGCCTGGCCGCCCGGGTGCCCGATGTCACCGTCATCGGCGAGGAGACGCACGCCCCCTACAACCGGGTGCTGCTGGCCGAGGTGCTGGCCGGACGGTACGCGGCGGAGGTGATCGCGCTCCCGCCGGCCGAGGTCAGGCGCGGGGTGCGGGTGGTGCGGATCGACCGGGAGGACCGGCTGGTCCACTGCGACGACGGAAGCGTCGTGCGCTACGGGCGGCTGGTGCTGGCGACCGGCTCCAACCCGGTGCTCCCGCCGCTGCGGGGGCTCGGGCACGCGATGCCGGACGGGGTGCACGCCTTCCGCACCCTCGACGACTGCCTGGCGCTGCGCGCCTCGGTGCGGCCGGGGGTGAGCGCGGTCGTCATCGGCGGCGGCCTCCTGGGCGTCTCGGCGGCCCGCGCACTGGCCGAATGCGGCGCCCAGGTGGTCCTGGCCCACCAGGGCGAGCACCTCATGGAGCGGCAGCTGGACGCCGAATCGGCCGAACTGCTGCGGCGCCACCTGGAGTCCCTGGGCGTCGAGGTGCACACCGAGTGCCGGGTCCGCGGGCTGCGCTGCGCCGACGGCGCGGTCCGGGCCGTGGAGCTCGCCGACGGCTACGAGCTGGCGGCCGAGATCACCGTGCTGGCCTGCGGGGTGCGTCCCCGCACCGGCCTCGCGCAGGCGGCCGGGCTGGAGGTCCGCAAGGGCGTCGTCGTCGACGACCAGCTGCGCACCTCCGATCCGTACATCCACGCCGTGGGCGACTGCGCCGAGCACCGCTCCACCGTGTACGGGCTCGCGGGCCCGGCGCTGGAACAGGCCGATGTGCTCGCCGAGGTGCTGGCCGGACGGCCCGCCCGGTACGACGGCACCCGGGCGCTGACCCGGCTGACGCTGAACGGCCCGGACGACCCCGGGGCCGGAGCACTGGATCTCGCCGCCTTCGGCGACTCCCGGCCGCTGCCCGGCGACGACGTGATCCGACTGGCGGACGCCACCCGGGGCGCGTACCGCACGGTCGTCGTCCGCGGCGACCGGCTGGCGGGCGGTGTGCTGCTCGGCGATCTCGCCGCGGTCGGCACGCTGGCCCGCACCTGGCAGGACGACGCACCGCTCCCCGCCGAAACGTCCCTGCTTCACCTGCTCACCAACGACGGAGGCTTCTGAGATGCCGGTGTCCACTTCCCCGACCGCCCACACCTCCACCGCAGCAGCCGTGCCGACCATCGTGGTCGTCGGGCACGGAATGGTCGGCCAGCGGTTCCTGGAGGCCCTCGCCGACCGCGGGCTGACGGCCGCCGCCGGCACCGCCCGGGTCGTCGTCCTGTGCGAGGAGCCCCGCGCCGCGTACGACCGGGTGCAGCTGACCTCGTACTTCTCGGGGAAGACCCCCGAGGACCTGTCGCTGGTCGAGCAGGGCTTCATGGAGCGGCACGGCTTCGAGCTGCGGGTCGGTGACCCCGCCGAGTCGCTGGACCGGGAGGCGCGCACGGTCACCGCGCGCTCCGGCGAGACCTTCACGTACGACACGCTGGTGCTGGCCACCGGTTCCTACCCGTTCGTCCCGCCCGTCCCCGGCAAGGACAGCGAAGGCTGTTTCGTCTACCGCACGATCGAGGACCTGCTCGCGATCGAGGAGTACGCGAAGACGGCGACGACCGGCGCGGTCGTCGGCGGCGGCCTGCTCGGCCTGGAGGCGGCGGGCGCGCTGAAGGGGCTCGGACTCGAGACCCACGTGGTGGAGTTCGCGCCCCGGCTGATGCCGGTGCAGGTGGACGAGGGCGGTGGCGCGGCGCTGCTGCGCACCATCGAGAACATGGGCCTCACCGTCCACACGGGTGTCGGCACCCAGGAGGTCACCGCGGGCGAGGACGGCTCGGTGAACGGGATGTCCCTCTCCGACGGCTCCTCGCTCGCCACGGATCTGGTGGTCTTCTCCGCGGGCGTACGGCCCCGCGACCAGCTGGCCCGGGACTGCGGACTGGCGGTCGGCCAGCGCGGCGGCATCATCGTCGACGAGGAGTGCCGCACCTCCGACCCGGCGGTCTTCGCGATCGGCGAGTGCGCGCTCGCCTCGGACGGCCGGGTGTACGGCCTGGTGGCGCCCGGCTACGAGATGGCGCAGACGGCCGCCGAGGTGATCGCCGGCAAGGAGGCCGCGTTCACCGGCGCCGACCTGTCGACGAAGCTGAAGCTGCTCGGTGTGGACGTGGCGTCATTCGGTGACGCCCACGGCGCCTCCGAGGGCTGCCTCGACGTCGTGTACGCGGACTCCCGCTCCGGCGTCTACAAGAAGCTGGTGATCGGCCAGGACGGCACGCTGCTCGGCGGGGTGCTCGTCGGGGACGCCGACCAGTACGGCACGCTCCGCCCGATGACGGGCACGGTCCTCCCGGTCGCCCCCGAGCAGCTGGTCCTGCCGGCCGGCGCGGGCGGCCCGGTCACCCTCGGCCCCTCCTCGCTGCCCGACGAGGCCGTGATCTGCTCCTGCCACAACGTCACCAAGGGCGCGATCTGCGAGCACACCACGCTGCCCGAGGTGAAGAAGTGCACCAAGGCCGGTACGGGCTGCGGCAGCTGCGTCAAGGTCATCGGCCAGCTGCTCCCGCAGAGCCAGGACAAGGGCCTGTGCGGCTGCTTCTCGTACACCCGCAGCGAGCTGTACGAGATCGTGCGCACCCTGGAGATCACCTCCTACGCCGAGCTGCTGGACTCGCACGGCCGTGAGCAGGCGCGCGGCGGCGACGGCTGCGAGATCTGCAAGCCGACGGTCGGTTCGGTCATCGCCTCGCTGGCGCCGACGGTCGGCGCGAGCGGCTATGTCCTGGACGGCGAGCAGGCGGCCCTCCAGGACACCAACGACCACTTCCTCGCCAACCTCCAGCGCAACGGCTCGTACTCGATCGTGCCGCGCATCCCCGGTGGTGAGATCACCCCGGAGAAGCTGATCGTGATCGGCGAGGTGGCGCGGGACTTCGGTCTCTACACCAAGATCACCGGTGGTCAGCGGATCGACCTGTTCGGCGCCCGCGTCGACCAGCTGCCGCTGATCTGGACCCGGCTGGTCGACGCGGGCTTCGAGTCGGGGCACGCGTACGGGAAGTCGCTGCGGACGGTCAAGTCGTGCGTGGGGCAGACCTGGTGCCGCTACGGGGTCCAGGACTCCGTGAAGATGGCGATCGACCTGGAGCTGCGCTACCGGGGGCTGCGCTCCCCGCACAAGCTGAAGTCGGCGGTCTCCGGCTGCGCCCGCGAGTGCGCCGAGGCCCGCGGCAAGGACTTCGGGATCATCGCCACGGCCGGCGGCTGGAACCTGTACGTGGGCGGCAACGGCGGCGCCACCCCGCGCCACGCGGACCTGCTGGCCCAGGACCTGTCCGACGCGGAACTGGTCCGCCTCATCGACCGGTTCCTGATGTTCTACATCCGCACGGCGGACCGGCTGGAGCGCACCTCGACCTGGCTGGACCGGATCGAGGGCGGCCTGGAGCACGTGCGGGACGTCGTCGTCCACGACTCGCTGGGGCTCTGCGACGAGCTGGAGCGGCTGATGGCCGACCACGTCCGCGGCTACCGCGACGAGTGGGCCGAGACCATCAACGACCCGGAGCGGCTGCGCCGCTTCGTCACCTTCGTCAACGCACCCGACGCGCCCGACCCGTCGGTGAAGTTCGTCCCGGAACGCGACCAGGTCAAGCCCGACCTGGACATCCTCGCGGGCCCGGTTCTCGCCATCCGTACTCTTGAAGGGACCGCCTCCTGATGACGACGCAGACGATGACCGAGACGACCGAGACCGCGCACGACGCCCGGATGATCCGGCTCGCCGCCGGCGACGACTGGCTCACGGTCTGCGACCGCTCGCTGCTGACGCCGGGCCGTGGCGTGGCCGCGCTCCTCCCGGACGGCCGGCAGGTCGCGCTGTTCGTGGACCGGGCGGGGCGTGCGTACGCGATCGACAACCGCGACCCGTTCACCGGCGCGTACGTGCTCTCGCGCGGGCTGGTCGGTTCGGACGGCGGGCAGCCGTTCGTGGCCTCCCCGCTGCTCAAGCAGCGCTTCGACCTGGCGACGGGCGCCTGCCTGGACGACGACGAGGTCTCGGTGCCGGTCTTCGAGGTCCGCGCGGACTGAAGGAGCGCTGCGGGCACGGAGGTCCAGCTGATCACCGTTCCCGGTCCTGTGGATGAGTGAGCCGGCAGCAGGCGTCACTCCAGGCGGGTGAGGAGGGACGGCCGACCCAGCGGTAGCGCGGGGTCGGCCGTCCCTTCGGCGTTGGGCGCTGCGGGCAAGCGGGGATGGCGGGGATGCGGGACCACCGGCCCGGCCTGGCCCCAGGTGCTACCCGTGGACGGGGCAAGCTGCGCTGGTCCGGCACCTGACACCCCGTGAGCCGGCCTGACGGACCACCGATTGTTCACGCCACCAGCACATATGAGAGATTGTCATTTCTTTGTGCAGATCCCCGAGCCGATCGGAGGCCGACCGCCCGAGGGATGCCCAGGCCGGCCGCGGCAGAGGCGGGCGGGCCCTTCAACGTGCCTGCACAGAGGGTTCGTTGCCCTCCCCCGAGGGCTCCGGCGGCCGTCCGGCGGGGCGGGGGGCCGGTGATAGCATCCCCGCATCTGTGATCTTGATCCAATAGGCTCAGATGCTGATGTGCTTTCCGGCGCCCTGTGATTCCGCACAGCAGCGGCCGCGCCGTGCCGAGCGGCTGCTCCGCGGGTCCTCGCCAGGTGCGTCCATCGCCGTCCGCATGTCCTGCGCCGGGAAAGGTTTCCATGACTCAAGACGCACTTGTGTGGTGCTTGGTTGCGGTGGCGGCGATAGCCGTTGTCGCGGCCGTGGTACTCGCCGCACGTAACAGAGCCCTCGGGGCGAAGAAGAAGCAGACCGAGGCCGAGCTGCGGCGCCAGCTGCACACGTCCGACAGTCACCTCCACATCTCGCGAGCCGAGTTGCAACGGTTCATGAGCCAGCAGGACAGCACCCTCCGGGAGGCCAAGGAGGCGGCGGAGGAGAACACCAAGGCGGTCCTCAAGGGGGCCGCCAGCTTCCTGCAGAGCCTCGCGGCGGAGCAGACGACGCTCCTGGACGGCGTCCAGCGGAAGTACGGCGGTCACGCCGTGCTGAGCGACCTGCTGGAGGTCAACCACGCCAACGCGCAGATGGCGCGCAAGGCACAGGGCATCGCGGTCATGTGCGGCGCGCCGCTCGGCCGCCGCAACAAGCCCGCCAGCGTCTACGACGTGGTGCGCAGCGCCCAGGGGCAGATCCGTAACTTCCACCGGGTCGCCATCATGCAGCAGACCGGTCTCGCGCTGAAGGCGTCCGCGGTCGCGCCCGTGGCCCTTGCCGTGGCGGAACTGCTTGACAACGCTGCCAGCTTCTCCCAGCAGGACGCACCGATCGAGGTGACGTTCCAGCGGGTCCAGAACAACCTGTGCATCGTCATCGACGACGCCGGTGTCAGCATGAACGACGAAGACCGGCAGCGGGCGACCGAGCTGCTGTCCGGCGACGTCGCCCCCCGTCTGTCGCAGCTCGGCACCCAGCCGAAGTTCGGCTTCTCGGTGATCGGCCTGATCGCGCGTCAGTACGGATTCAAGGTGGACGTCACGGGAGTCTCCCGGTACGGCGGCGTCCGTGCCGTCGTCCTGTTGCCCGAGGAGCTGTGGACCATGGAGGAGACACCGCCGGCCCAGGAGGCCCCCGTCAGCAGCATCCTGCGCAACGAGGCACGGCCGCAGGGCGGGGCGGCGCGCACGATGCACGGCCTGCCGAAGCGCGGAGCGCGCCAGGCGCCCATCGCGAGTGTGCCCGACCCGGAGTCCGACCGGCCGGCCGCACGGGCTTTCGAGGAGACCGGCCGCACCTCCGGCCGCAGCCTGGGGGCGTTCCAGCGCGGCACGCTGTCGGGCCGCAACCTCGACGCCACGTCGCTCGAAGGGTCTGAGGACGTATGAGCGCAGACCTGTCGTGGATGCTCGAGGACATCGTGCAGAACGTGCCCCTGGCGCGGCACGCCGTCCTGCTGTCCGCGGACGGCCTTCCGCGTGGGGCCACGGAGGGCCTGGGCGAGAAGGAGCTACGCACCATCTCGGCCGCCATGGCCGGGATGCAGTCCCTCAGCCGCGCCACGGCTCACTTCGCCGGTCCGGAGGAGGACCGGCAGTGGAACCAGACGATCATCGAGTTCTCCCACGGGTGGAGCTTCCTGATCGGAGCGGGGCAGGGCGCCTATCTGGCTGCCGCCGCGGCCCCTGATGTGGACATGCAGCAGATTTCCTTCCGCATGCACCGCCTCGTCGCGCGGCTGGGCAACAACCTCACCTCGCCGCCACGGGTGAACACCGAGGAGGACGCCGGCACGCGCAACACCGGTGCGGCCCGGCGCGGGGGCGCGGGTGCGAGTGACGCGGGCTTCGTGCTCGCCGACCTCGACCGGGTGATCGCCACGGTGCGAGGCGCCCGGCACGCCGTGCTGCTGGGGTCCGACGGTCTGCCCCGCGGGGCGACCAGCGGGATGAGCAGGGACCTGGCGGACACGATCTCCGCCGCGATGACGGGCATTCACGCCTACAGCAGGGTCACCTCCCAGTTCGCGGGTGCGGAGAGCGCCGAATGGCGGCAGACGGTCATCGAGTTCCAGCACGGCTGGATCTTCCTGATGGCGGCCGGTTCCGGGGCCTTCCTGGCTGCCGCGGCCGAGCACGACTGCGACATCGAGGAATTCACCACGCGCCTGCACGAGGTGGTGCCAGGACTGACCACGCCGGCAGCGCGGGAGGAGAGGGCGGACCATGTCTGACGAGCGGGAGCTGGATCTGGAGCTGACCTCCCCGTTAGTCCCCCTCTTCGTGATCACGAACGGGCGGGCCCTGCCGCCGGACCACGAGTACGAGCACACCACCCTCGTCATGGCGGCACAGGACACGGCCGCCGCGTCGCGCACGCTCTCCCCGGAAGCGGGGCAGGTCATGGACCTGGTCGCCGACGGCTTCCTGTCCGTGGCCGAGGTGGCCGGTCATACCCACCTGCCGCTGGGCATCGTGCGCATTCTGCTGGCGCAGTTGGAGGAGGACAGCCTCATCCTCGTGCGGAGGCCTGTACCGCGCGCCGAGCGTGTCGACAGAGAACTGGTCAGCGCCGTGCTCGAAGGCCTGAAGAATCGATTCGGAGCGTAACGCGTGCACCTGGACCCACACGTCTCCAATGCGGTGAAGATCCTCGTCGTGGGGCACTTCGGGGTCGGGAAGACCACCTGTATCGGCAGTCTCTCCGAGATCGAGCCGCTGCGGACCGAGGAGGAGATCACCGAGGCCAGCGAGGGCTTCGACGACCTCTCCGGGACCCCGCACAAGAAGACCACCACCGTGGCCATGGACTTCGGCCGCCTCACCCTCAGTGACACGCTCGTGCTGTACCTCTTCGGAACGCCCGGCCAGGAACGTTTCAAGGAGATGTGGGAGGAGCTGTCCCGGGGCGCGCTGGGCGCGCTGGTCCTGGTCGACCCCGAGCGTCTGCACGAGTCCTTCCCCGTCCTGGACCTGGTGGAGAGCTTCGGCCTGACGTACGCCATCGGGGTCAATCACTTCGAGGGCACCACGGACTACCCGCTCGACGAGGTCCGTGAGGCACTGAACCTGACGTCCGACACCCCCGTCGCCAAGTGCGACGTGCGCGACGAGAACTCCTCGGCCCAGGCCCTCATCACCCTCGTCACACACCTCATGTCCCGACTCGGCTAGGAGCGCCTCATGCAACAACCTCGTGACGCACAGGAGATACCCCCGCCCGGATGCCCCGCGCACGGGAACGTCCCGTTGTACGGCCCCTCGTTCGGGGCCGACCCCGACGGCCACTACGCGCATCTGCGCACGTTCGGCCTGAGCGCCCCCGTGGACATCGCCCCGGACGTCCAGGTGGAGCTGGTCACCAGCTACGACGCCGCGCTGTACGTGCTGCAGAACCCCGCGTCCTTCGTCCGTGACTCCCGCCGCTGGAACGCGCTGAACGAGGGGCGCGTCCCGGCGGACAGCCCGGCGCTGCCCATGATGGGCTACCGGCCCAACGCGCTGTTCAGCGACGGCGCGGCGCACGCCCGGCTGCGCCAGGCGGTGACCGACAGCCTCGCCACGGTCAACGAGATGCAGCTCATCAAGCAGACGCAGCAGTCCGCGGACTACCTGATCAGCCGCTTCAGCTCCGAGCCCCGGGGCCAGGCGGAGCTGATGGCCGAGTACGCCCAGCCGCTGCCGCTGCTGGTCTTCAGCGACCTGTTCGGCTGCCCGCCCGAGATCGGCGACCGCGTGATCGCCGGGATCAGCGGCATCTTCGAGGGCACTCCCGGCGCCGATGAGCTGCTGGGCGCGGCGCTCACCGAGCTGATCGCCCTCAAGCGACGCCGTCCGGCGGCCGACCTGACGACCCGCCTGATGGAGCACTCGGCGCAGCTGAGCGACGAGGAGGTGCTGCACCAGCTCGTGACCCTGCTCTCCGGCGGTACCGCACCGCTGACCGCCACCATCGCGACCAGCAGCGCGCTCTACCTCGGCGAGGAGTGGCAGACCGGCCTGCCGGTCGAGGAGGCGGTGGCCCAGACGCTGTGGAACTACGCGCCGATCGCCAACTACGCGGCCCACTACCCGACGCACGACGTCGAACTGGGCGGCAGGGTGATCCGGGCCAACGACCCGGTCCTGGTCTCCTTCGCCGCGGCCAACACCGACCCCAAGCTGACCGAGCACCGCCAGCAGCTCAGCGCCAAGGCCCACCTGGCCTTCGGGGCGGGCCCGCACGCGTGCCCCGCCAAGGACCCGGCGTTCATGATCGCGGTCACCGCCGTCGAGAGCCTCCTCAACCGGCTGCCCGACGTCGAGATGCGCGTCCCGTTCCGGACCCTCACCTGGGCTCCGACGCCGTGGAGCCGCTCGTTGGTGACCCTCCCGGTCCGCTTCACCCCGCGGGTGGTTCTGTCGGCCGCCGATCCCGCCCATCCGCAGCCGGCCCAGAAGCCCGCCGCCGCCGAACAGCGTTCCGCCGCGCGGACGTCGGGGCCCGCGAGCGCCTCCGCGCCGCAGCACAAGGGGGGCCTGTTCAGCCGCTTCCTGGCTTGGACGAGAGGGGAGTGATTTAAGTAACCTCCTGAGTTCTCTGTGTTATTGGATGCTTCAACGATCTTGAGGGTATGCATGGCGGCTGGTTCTAGAAAGGAGCCGCCATCATGAGCGTTGTCACCACTCCGACATACGAGCGCAGGATGTCCGCCTCGCTGTTCTCCCGTCTACGGACAGCAGGAGGGCAGGCCGATCCCTTCCCCATATACGAGGAGTTGCTGTCGAGGGGCGAGGTCATCCCCGCCCCTTGGGGCGGCTCCGTCGTCACGAGCTTCGCCGTGTGCGACCAGGTGCTGCGCAGTCGCGACTGGCTGGAGCCCGACAAGCAGTGGCGCGCCAGGCAGGGGCCGGGCACGCGCTGGAACGCGTCCTCCTCGCAGGAGATGAGCAACACCCTGGCCGCGCTCAACCCCCCGGACCACACCCGGGCACGCCGGGCCGCCGGTACGTTCGACCGGTCCACCGTGGAACAGATCAGCCGGACGGTGACCACCACGACCGACCGGCTCCTGGACACCCTGTCGGAGCGGTTGCACGACGGGGAGGCCGACTTCGCCGCCCTGGTGGGCGAGGAACTTCCGGTCGCCACCATCGGCGACTGGCTCGGTCTGCCGGCTGCCGACTGGCCTCGTCTGCGGCATCTGACCCATGACCAGGTCTTCACCCAGGAGCTGCTGCCCTCGGCCAGCCAGCTGGCCGCGTCCGACGCGGCGACCGCCGAACTGCGCGCCTACTTCACCGATCTGGTGCGCGAGCGCCGCGCCCACCCCGGCGACGACCCCGTGTCCCGCTGGATACGGACGTGGGACTCCATGGAACCCGATCGCGACAAGGCCGACGAGGCCGTCTACTTCCTGGTTCTGTTCGTCCTCCTGGCCGCCCTGGAGACGACCTCGCAGCTCCTGGCGACCATGGCGCTCCTGCTCGTCGAGCGCCCGGAACGCTGGGACATGGTCGCCGAACGCCCGGACATGGTGCCGGCGTTCGTGGAGGAGACGCTCCGTTACGACCCGCCCACCCATGTCATCAGCAGGGTCGCCGCCGAGGACTGCGTCCTCGGGGAAATGGAGATACGCAAGGACGAGATGGTCCACCTCATGGTGGGAGCCGCGCACCGTGACCCGGCCAGACACAGCGAGCCCGACCGGTTTGACCCGCTGCGCAAACCCGCCCACCTGGCCTTCAGTGGAGGCATCCACTACTGCCTGGGCGCGCCCCTGGCCCGGCTCGAGGCCCAGATACTTCTCCGTCAGATCGTTCGGCGCCTTCCCCGCCTCACCCTCGTGCGCCGCCCGTCGATGGCGCCCCGGGTGGCGTTCCGGCGCCTGCTGAACTTGGATGTCGCCCTCGCATGACCGAAACGACCCATACCCCCACCAGCCCCTCCCGCAAGGCGATACGCGTCGAGCAGGACGGTCCCGTTCTCCATGTCCGCCTCAACCCCTGGGGGCAGGACGACGTCCTGGGCGTCGCCGTGCTCGACGAGCTCCTCCACCTGCTCGACGACCTCCACGAACGCCCGGACATCCGGATCCTGACCCTGTCCTCCCTGGGCCCGGACTTCTGCCTGGGCGCCGACCGCCACGAGTACCAGGCAGCGCTCACCGTGGATCCGACCGGAGCGGCCCTGCGGCGCATAGCGGACAAGGCCCACCGCCTGTGCCAGGCCCTGGAGACCACCCACGCGGTCACGATCGCCCGGCTCCACGGCCGGGTGGTCGGCGCCGGACTCGCCCTCGCCTCGTTCTGCGATCTGCGCGCGGGCGCGGACACCTGCCGGTTCCGCATGCCGGAGGTCGGCATCGGGCTCCCGCCCGCCTGGGGAGGAGCGATGGGCCGCCTGGTCTCCGAGGCCGGGGCCGCCAGGATCCGCGAGCTCATGCTCACCTGCGACGTGTTCGACGCGGCCACCGCCCAGCGCATCGGCCTCCTCCACAAGAGCGCTCCGCTCGACCGGCTGGACGAGGTCGTCGCCGCATGGACGCGGCCGCTCGTCCGCCGCTCTCCCGAGGCTTTGGTCCTGACCAAGCGCATGCTGGCCGGCTACGCCCGGGCCGACCGGACGGCAGACGCCTCGCTGCTCGACTCCCACCTGCTCACCGCCCACATCAGCCACCACCGAGACCCGGCCGGGGCCCGGTGAGCGCGCGCCCGCACGACGCCGCCCGCCCGGACACCACCCCGGCTCCCGCGAGGGTGAGTGCCTGACCGGACCGAGCCGTCCCGGGCTCGTTCCGTCCGCCTCCCCCTCGGCATGCCGCGCCCCGTACGAACGCCTGCGTGCGGTTCGTACGGGGCGCGGGGGCGGGGTCGTGCCGCTCGCCGGACCACCGTCCCGTGTCCTCCCCGACGCGCACCCGGCCCTCAGGCGGGCCGGCCGTCGCCCTCGACCGCCGCCGGGTCCATCCAGACGACCTCCCACATGTGGTGGTCCGGGTCCTGGAAGGAGCGGCCGTACATGAAGCCGAGGTCCTGGGGCTCGTTGGCCGGCGATCCGCCGGAGGCGAGCGCGGTGTCCACCAGTTCGTCCACCTTCTCGCGGCTGTCGGCGCTGAGCGCCAGGATCACCTCGGTGGACGTCGAGGCGTCCGCGATCTCCTTCTTCGTGAAGTCCTTGAAGCGCGGCTCCTCGAGGAGCATGGCGAAGATCGTGTCGCTGATGACGAGACAGGCGGTGTGCTCGTCGCTGAACTGGGGGTTGAAGGAGTAGCCCAGCTTGCCGAAAAAGCCCTTGGTCGTCTCCAGGTCCTTGACCGGCAGGTTCACGAAGATCATCTGAGGCATGGCCGTCTCGCTCTCTCGGTGCGGTTCCCCTGTGCGTCTCTCGTACGCGTTGACGACAGGTAGACGCCTGGGCCGCCGGAAAATCATCGGCGCCGGGCGAGAAATCCCTTCCGCGCGGCGCCGGACGGAAAACCTCCCCCGGGGCCCGGGGCCCGGGGGTTCAGGACACGGCGAGCGGCGCACCGCCGCGCAGCAGCGAGCCGCCCAGCGGGGTGAGCGTGTGCAGGACCGAGCTGCCGTGGCGCCGGGTGTGCACGAGGCCCGCCTCGCGCAGCACACAGGCGTGCTGGCTAGCCGAGGCGAGGGACACTCCGGCCCGGCGGGCGAGCTCGCTGGTCGTGCAGCCGTCGCCTATGACCCTCAGGACCGTCGACCGGGTGTTCCCGAGCAGCCGCCCGAGCCAGGGCCCGGAGGCGGCGAAGACCGGGGCGGCCGCCTGGGCGACGGGGTAGACGAGCACCGGCGGGAGCAGCGGATCGCGGTAGACGACCGGGGTGCCGCGGCAGAAGAACGACGGCTGGAGGAGCAGACCGCGTCCGTCCAGGTGGAGGTCGCGGTCGACCGGGTAGTCCGCCTCCAGGACGGGCGCCCGCCAGCGGATCACCGGCGGGAGCGAGCCCAGCAGCTCTTCGGCGCCGCCGTCCAGGAGGGCGCGGCCACGGACGGCGCGGTCGGCCTCGATGCTGGCCTGGACGTGCGGCCAGTACGGCTCGACGGCGGCCCGGTGGTAGGCGCGCAGGGCGCCGATGAGCCGGCCGAGGGGCTCGGCGCGCCCTTCGCCCAGCGCGTCCAGGGCCACGGGCCCGACCGCCCGCCGGGCCGGACCGCGGCCGCCAGCCGCCGCCTGGGCGCCCAGCACCGCCAGTTCGGCTCGCAACCGGTCGGGCGGGGTGTCGCGCAGGGCCTCCATTCCGGAGGTGAAGTCCATGGGTTCGGAGCTTTCCTGAGAAGGCGTCAGGAAGTCCGGGAAATAGCCGCGCGGTGGAATCACGGCGGACAGCAGACGTACTTCACCATTCAACCGCGGTCGCGCTTCGGAGCGCCACTTCCCGAAGACCGAGGAAGCCCGCCGGTCCCGCAACCGGTGAAAGCTGAGAATGGTCTCCCATAATGCGTCCGGCCCGGTGGCCATCCGCACCTTGGAAAGGTCCCATCCGGAGACATGGATACGCAGCACCGAACCCTCACCCCTTGCACCTGCAATTGCCCCCGGGACAGAGTATGCGAAGGGTTACTGCACGTCACCACGGGGTTTCGGCCAGAGGTGAAACGTCTCGCCCCGACCCACCGTCACCCGAAAGGCTGTACGACGTCGGGTGCGATTCCGGAGCCACCGAAAGAGCGAGTGAAGGCCGTGGGGGGTTTTGCTCGCTCGGCGGCGGTTGGTGACGGTGCGGCTCCGCACTCGACGGGGTAAGAGGGCCCGGTCATCGGGGGGTGGGTGAAGGAGCGGGGCCGGGTGCGTGCGGCTGCAAGGCGGAGGATTGAAGCATGGCGGAGCCATGGTGATTGACGACGACGCCGCAGATGCGCGTGCCCGACCCGCGACGCCACCCCCGATGGCCGGGCCCTCCAGGCCGGGTGCGGTCCATGGATGGGGATCCATGGACCGCACCCCGGTCAGTTCCGGCCTATCTCTTTGCGTATTAAACGAAGCAATGAAATGCCGGTGCGGTGCGGCGTCGACGCGGTGCCGCATTACGGAAAGAGCCCCCATTTTGGCCACCGGCCCGGGAGGCGCCACGCCCGCGCGGAAGCCCGCGCACATGACAAGGCGGCGGCACCCCCGCACAGGGTGCCGCCGCCTCCGGGAATTCCGCGGCCGCCGCCGGACCGATGAGGGTGGTCCGGACCCGCGGCAGCCGGCGGAATCAGTGGTTCCGTCGCCTCACCGGCTGTCGCTGCCCCGCGACTGCGCGGCCGCCCGGCCCGCCTCCAGACGGGCCACCGGGATGCGGAACGGGGAGCAGGAGACGTAGTCCAGGCCCACCTCGTGGAAGAAGTGCACCGACTCGGGGTCGCCGCCGTGCTCGCCGCAGACGCCCAGCTTCAGGTCGGGACGGGTCGCCTTGCCGGCCGCGACCGCGCTGCGCACCAGCGATCCCACGCCGTCCTTGTCGATCGTCTCGAACGGCGACACCCCGAAGATGCCCTTCTCCAGGTACGCGGTGAAGAACGAGGCCTCCACGTCGTCGCGGGAGAAGCCCCAGACCGTCTGGGTCAGGTCGTTGGTGCCGAAGGAGAAGAACTCCGCGGCCTCGGCGATCTGGCCGGCGGTCAGGGCCGCGCGCGGCAGCTCGATCATCGTGCCGATCTTCAGCTTGAGGTTCGTGCCCGTGGCGGCCTGGACCTCGGCGATGACCCGGTCGGCCTCCTCCCGGACGATCTCCAGCTCCTGGACCGTGCCGACGAGCGGGATCATGATCTCCGCGCGCGGGTCGCCCTTGGCGTTCTTGCGCTCGGCGGCGGCTTCGGCGATCGCCCGTACCTGCATGGCGAACAGACCGGGGATGACCAGACCGAGCCGGACCCCGCGCAGGCCGAGCATGGGGTTCTGCTCGTGCAGCTTGTGCACGGCCTGCAGCAGCCGCAGGTCGTTCTCGTTGGCGTCCTTACGGGACTCGGCGAGCGCCACCCGGACCGAGAGCTCGGTGATGTCGGGCAGGAACTCGTGCAGCGGCGGGTCCAGCAGCCGTACGGTGACGGGCAGCCCGTCCATCGCCTCGAACAGCTCGATGAAGTCGGCCTTCTGGAGCGGCAGCAGCTCGTCCAGGGCCGTCTCGCGCTCCTGGTCGGTGTCGGCCAGGATCAGCTTCTCGACCATCTCGCGGCGCTCACCGAGGAACATGTGCTCGGTGCGGCACAGCCCGATGCCCTGGGCGCCGAACCGGCGGGCCCGCAGGGCGTCCTCGGCGTTGTCCGCGTTAGCCCGCACCCGCAGCCGGCGTACCCGGTCCGCGTACGCCATGATCCGGTGCACGGCGGCGACCAGTTCGTCGGCGTCGTCGGCGCCCGCGTGCATCCGGCCCTCGAAGTACTCGACGACGGGTGACGGCACGACGGGTACCTCACCGAGGTACACCTTGCCGGTCGAACCGTCGATGGAGACGACGTCGCCCTCCTCGATGACCCGCCCGCCCACCGTCATCCGGCGGCGCTTGGTGTCGACCTCCAGGTCCTCGGCCCCGCAGACACACGTCTTGCCCATCCCGCGGGCGACGACGGCGGCGTGCGAGGTCTTGCCGCCGCGCGAGGTCAGGATGCCCTCGGCGGCGATCATGCCGTCGAGGTCGTCCGGGTTGGTCTCACGGCGGATGAGGATGACCTTCTCGCCGGAGCGGGACCACTTGACCGCGGTGTACGAGTCGAAGACGGCCTTGCCGACCGCGGCCCCCGGCGACGCGGCGATGCCGCGGCCCAGCCGCTCGGTCTTCGCGTCGTCGTCGAAGCGCGGGAACATCAGCTGCGCCAGCTGCGCGCCGTTGACGCGCTGGAGCGCCTCGGCCTCGTCGATGAGCCCCTGGTCGACGAGCTGGGTGGCGATGCGGAAGGCCGCGCCGGCGGTCCGCTTGCCGACCCGGGTCTGGAGCATCCACAGCTGGCCGCGCTCGATGGTGAACTCGATGTCGCAGAGGTCCTTGTAGTGGGTCTCCAGCGTCTCCATGATCTGCATCAGCTGGTCGTACGACTTCTTGTCGATGGACTCCAGCTCGGCGAGCGCCACGGTGTTGCGGATCCCCGCGACGACGTCCTCACCCTGCGCGTTCTGCAGGTAGTCGCCGTACACGCCCTGGTGGCCGCTGGCCGGGTCGCGGGTGAAGGCGACACCCGTACCGGAGTCGGGGCCGAGGTTACCGAAGACCATGGAGCAGACGTTGACCGCGGTGCCGAGGTCGCCGGGGATGCGCTCCTGACGGCGGTAGAGCTTGGCCCGGTCGGTGTTCCACGAGTCGAAGACCGCCTTTATGGCCAGGTCCATCTGCTCGCGCGGGTCCTGCGGGAAGTCGCGTCCGGCGTCCCGCGTGACGATCTTCTTGAACTGCTTGACCAGCTTCTTCAGGTCGCCCGCGTCGAGGTCCACGTCGACGGTGACGCCCTTGGCCTCCTTGGCGGCCTCCAGCGCCTCCTCGAAGAGGTCGCCGTCCACCCCGAGGACGGTCTTGCCGAACATCTGGATCAGGCGGCGGTAGGAGTCCCACGCGAACCGCTCGTCCCCGGACTGGGCGACGAGGCCGACGACGGAGGCGTCGGAGAGGCCGATGTTGAGAACCGTGTCCATCATGCCGGGCATCGAGAACTTGGCGCCGGAGCGGACGGAGACCAGCAGCGGGTCGTCGGCCTGGCCGAGCTTCTTGCCCATCCGTGCCTCAAGGGCGTCGAGGTGCGCACTCACCTCGTCGCGCAGTGCGGCCGGCTCCTCGCCGCTGTCGAGGTAGACCTTGCACGCCTCGGTGGTGATGGTGAAACCCGGAGGGACGGGAAGTCCGAGGTTGGTCATCTCGGCGAGGTTGGCACCCTTCCCGCCGAGAAGGTCCTTCAGTTCCTTGTTGCCCTCGGTGAAGTCGTAGACGAACTTCTGGCCCACGGGCTCCCCGGACTCCGGGGTGGATACGTGGGAATCTTTGTTTTCCGACACGGGTCTCGACTCCTCGAGGACGCGGTGGCTGCCCTGACGGCGAGGAACATACCCAGATCGAAGGTGTCTGGGTACGTCCACTTGCGCGTCGTACGGCCGTAACCACCCGTCCGCCAGCGGATCGAAAGTGGAGTGAACCCCATGCCGTTCGAGGCGCCGCCTTCATCTCTTGAACAGATGACCACGGACGGCCATCACGTGCCGCCTCTTTCGCAACGGTGGGTAAGGGAAGCGTCGATCGATCAAAGGGAAGCTCCCCTGGCACCCAGTGCCATCCTTTGAGAAGTGCAGCCCTCTTCCATGCGCTCATCTGAGCCCTACACGCATCAGGCGTGGCGAGGATCACGCCGGAGGGGGCGCTCAGATGTCACTATGCGGACGGCTGCCTGATGGCGCTGGGTGACCGTGACTTTACGCACCGCCCATCACGGAGGCGCGAGGGTGACCCAAGTAACTCGTTCCCCCGTGAAAGCGTGCCGGATCGAGCCCGCCCCCTCCCCTTCTCGCCTCACAGGGCGCTCACATGAGCGGAGGGGGTGGCGCGGCACCCGGTGCCCCACCACCCCCTCAGGTGTCACTCCGCCGGAGGCCGTTCTCAGCCGCCCGACGTGTCCAGCTCCGCGTCCTCGCTGATCCCCGCGCAGTCGTACGGGTCCTTCAGCCAGCCGTCCGGGAGAACCACCCGGTTGTTGCCCGAGGTGCGCCCGCGCGGGCCGTCGGCGCCGTCCGGCCACGGCTGGTCCAGCTCCAGCTCGTGCAGCTGGGAGCCGAGCTCCTCCAGCGACGAGGTGATCGCCAGCTTCTTGCGCATCTCGGAGCCGACCGCGAAGCCCTTCAGGTACCAGGCCACGTGCTTGCGGAAGTCGATGACACCGCGGGTCTCGTCACCGATCCACTCCCCCAGCAGCGTCGCGTGCCGCAGCATCACGTCCGCGACGGTGCGCAGGGTGGGCGCCTGCCTCGTCTCCGTACCCTCGAACGCGCTCACCAGGTCGCCGAAGAGCCAGGGGCGGCCCAGGCAGCCACGGCCCACGACCACGCCGTCGCAGCCGGTCTCGCGCATCATCCGCAGCGCGTCGTCCGCGCACCAGATGTCGCCGTTGCCGAGGACGGGGATCTCGGGGACGTGTTCCTTGAGCCGGGCAATGGCGTCCCAGTCGGCGGTGCCGCCGTAGTGCTGGGCGGCCGTCCTGCCGTGCAGGGCGACGGCCGTGACCCCCTCCTCGACGGCGATCCGGCCGGCGTCGAGGAAGGTGATGTGGTCGTCGTCGATGCCCTTGCGCATCTTGATGGTGACGGGCAGGTCGCCCGCGTTCGAGACGGCCTGGTGGAGGATCGCGCGCAGCAGCGGCCTCTTGTACGGGAGCGCCGAGCCGCCGCCCTTGCGGGTGACCTTGGGGACCGGACAGCCGAAGTTCAGGTCGATGTGGTCGGCGAGGTCCTCGTCGACGATCATGCGGACGGCCTTGCCGACCGTGACCGGGTCCACCCCGTACAGCTGGATCGAGCGCGGGGTCTCGCTCGCGTCGAAGCGGATGAGCTGCATGGTCTTCTCGTTGCGCTCGACCAGCGCCCGCGTCGTGATCATTTCGCTGACGAACAGGCCCTTGCCGGCGGAGAACTCCCGGCACAGCGTGCGGAAGGGCGCGTTCGTGATGCCGGCCATGGGGGCCAGGACCACCGGCGGCTGCACGGTGTGCGGGCCGATGCGGAGCAGCTGGGGCGAGGGGGCGAGCGTGGTCATTGCCCCATTGTCGCGTACGCCGGGAACTGCTCCGGCGGCGGAGCGCGCAGGGTCGCGGCCCGTTGTCGGACCCTGCACGTAGCGTGAAGGAGGTCGTCGCCACGTCAGCGAGCGAAGGACCGAAGATCATGAACTCCGCCCCCTCCGCCCGGCCCGCCCCCTCCTCAGGCCGGACGGCGCCCGCAGCCCTCGCGGCCGAAGCGGCTCCGGCCCCCGCCCGCCGCACCCTGCTCTCGACCCGTGGGACGCGCTTGCGGGCCGGACCGCCGCCGGAGTGGACCGTCGCGGGCCAGACAGGCGGCGGCTCCTACGGCGGCTGCAACGACGTGGGCACTGCCTGGACACCGGACGGGACTCCCGTGGTGCCGGCGGCGCCGGCGACGAAACCCGCGACGGACGCGGCGACGGACCACCCACGGCTGGCCCGGGCGGCCGCGGTACTGGCAGCGGAAGTCGTTAGTTAGCCGTACTATCCATGCATGCCCGAGCTCAGCCACCGGCGACGGATGCTCGTACTGGCGATCTGCTGCATGAGCCTTCTGATCGTCAGCCTCGACAGCACCGTCCTCAACGTCGCCCTGCCCGCCATGCGCCATGACCTGGACGCGAGCGTCGCGGGAATGCAATGGACGATCGACGCGTACACGCTGGTCCTTGCCTCCCTGCTGATGCTCGCGGGCTCCACCGCCGACCGGATCGGGCGGCGCAAGGTCTTCATGGCCGGCCTCGTCCTGTTCACCCTGGGCTCGGCGCTCTGCTCGCTGGCGCCCAGTCTGGAGACGCTCATCGCGTTCCGGATGGTGCAGGCCGTCGGCGGCTCCATGCTCAACCCGGTGGCGATGTCGATCATCACCAACACCTTCACCGACGCCCGCGAACGCGCCCGGGCGATCGGCGTCTGGGGCGGTGTCGTCGGCATCTCGATGGCCGCGGGCCCGGTGGTGGGCGGTGCGCTGGTCGATTCCGTGGGCTGGCGGTCGATCTTCTGGATCAACCTGCCGGTCGGCGTCGCCGCGCTGCTGCTGACCCTGCGCTACGTCCCCGAGTCCCGCGCGCCGAAGGCCCGCCGCCCCGATCCGGTGGGGCAGCTGATGGTGATCACCCTGCTGGGCTCGCTGACGTACGCGATCATCGAGGTGCCGCAAAAGGGGTGGACCTCGCCCGAGATCCTGCTCTTCGCCACACTCGCCGCGGTCTCGCTCGCCGGCCTGCTGGTGTACGAGCCGCGGCGCACCGACCCGCTGATCGATCTGCGGTTCTTCCGCAGCGCCCCCTTCAGCGGGGCGACCGTCATCGCGGTCAGCGCCTTCGCCGCGCTCGGCGGCTTCCTCTTCGTCAACACGCTCTATCTGCAGGACGTGCGGGGCCTGAGCGCCCTGGACGCCGGTCTCTACATGCTGCCGATGGCGGCCGTGGTCTGTGTGCTGTCACCGCTCTCCGGCCGGGTGGTCGCCAGTCGTGGGCCGCGCATCCCCCTGCTGGTCGCGGGCGTCGGGATGGCGGTGAGCGGGCTGATGTTCGCGGCGTTCGACGCGGAGCGGGACACGGTCTCGATGTTCACCGCCTACGTGCTGTTCGGCCTGGGCTTCGGCGGGGTGAACGCGCCCATCACCAACACCGCCGTCTCCGGGATGCCGCGTTCCCAGGCGGGCGTCGCCGCGGCCGTCGCCTCGACCAGCCGCCAGATCGGCCAGACGCTGGGCGTCGCCGTGATCGGGGCCGTCCTCGCGGCGGGGGTGGCCGGCGCGGGCTCCTCGTACGGCGCCGGTTCGGCGGACGACTTCGTCGCGGCGAGCAGGGCCGCCTGGTGGATCATCACGGGCTGCGGGGTGTGCGTCCTGCTGGTCGGCACGGTGAGCAGCGGTCGCTGGGCCCGGGGCACCGCCCGCCGCACCGCGGAGCGGCTGGAGGAGTCCGCGCGGGCGCTCCCGGAGGCGGAAACGGGCGCGTCCCCGGGTCAGGCGTCGGCGAGCACCAGGGCCTGAAGCCGCTCCAGCCGCTCGCGGGTCTCCTCGTCGCGCGGCGCGTAGGTCACCAGCCTCGGCCCGGCCGAGGGGCCGAGCCAGAGGTCGGTGGTCTCCAGGCGGAGCAGGCCGACATGCGCGTTGCGGAAGATCTTGGACCGGCCGCCGGCCCCCACGACCTCGTGTCTCGCCCAGATCTCCCGGAAGTCGGCGGACTCCGCCTCCAGCCGCTCCAGCAGCGCCTTCCAGGACGGCTCGGCCAGGTGTTCCGCCATCGCGGCACGGAACTTGGCGGTCAGGAGCCGGTTCACCTCGGCGATGTCCATGACCGAGGAGCGCCACTCCTCGTTCGTGTAGGACAGCAGCATGATGTTGCGGTCCTCGGGGGCGACGGCGTCCATGTCGCAGAGCAGCCGGCCGTAGGTCCGGTTGTGGGCCAGGACGTCGTACCGGCTGTTCTGCACGCACGCGGGGATCGGCTCCAGCTGCCGCAGCATCGTGCGCAGCGCGGGGGTGATGCTCGGGCAGTCCGTGCCGGGCGCCGGGTCCACCGCCCCCGCGAGGGAGAACAGGTGGGTGCGCTCGCTGCGGTCCAGCAGCAGGGCCCGGGCGAGCGCGTCGAGGACCTGCGGCGAGACCTGGATGTCACGGGCCTGTTCGAGCCAGGTGTACCAGGTGACGCCGACGGCGGAGAGCTGGGCGACCTCCTCGCGGCGCAGCCCCGGGGTGCGCCTGCGGGGGCCCCGGACGAGCCCCACCTGCTCGGGCGTGATCCGTTCCCGCCGGCTGCGCAGGAAGTCCGCGAGCTCGTGCCTCCGGATCTCGGTCCCGGACGCGCCCGAGGAGCTCGCCGTGGGGGCCTGCGGGGTCCGCGGCGCTCCCGGGGCCCTGCGCGCTGCCGTCACCATCGTGGTCATGCCTCCAGGGTGCGGGACCCGCCCGTGGCGGTGCCAGGTGCTCCTTGTACCAGGATAAGGAGACTCTGGTACCAGGCTCCGAGGAGAGCGATCGTCGGTGCCGTGAGTGAATCCTCTGTACGGCACCAGACCTACGCCCCCACCGCCCCGGTCGTGCGGCGCGACCACCCCACGCCCGTTCTCGGCGCCCTAGGACTGTTCACCGTGCTGCTGGGTGCGGCCCTTCCCCTGATCGACTTCTTCATCGTCAACGTCGCCCTCCCCACCATCGACCACGATCTGGCGGCGGGCCCCGCGCTGCTGGAACTGGTCGTCGCCGGGTACGGGCTCGCGTACGCGGTACTGCTCGTCCTCGGTGGCCGGCTCGGGGACATGGCCGGCCGGCGCCGGCTCTTCCTGCTGGGCATCGCCGCGTTCGGGCTCACCTCACTGGCCTGCGGACTCGCGCCGGACGCCTGGACGCTGTTCGGGGCGCGGGTGGCCCAGGGCGCCTCGGCGGCGCTGATGCTGCCCCAGGTGCTCGCCACCATCCAGGCGGCCACCTCGGGACACCGGCGGGCCCGGGCGATGAGCCTGTACGGGGCGACGGCCGGGCTGTCCATGGTCGCGGGCCAGATCCTGGGCGGGGTGCTGGTCGCCGCGGCGCCGCTGTCGTCGGTCTTCGGCGAGAGCGCGGGCTGGCGCTCGGTGTTCCTGGTCAACGTTCCGGTGGCGGCCGTCGGGCTGTTCCTGGCGGCCCGTGCGGTGCCGGAGACCCGCTCGGAGCGGCCGGCGCCGGTCGACGTACCGGGCACACTGCTGCTCGGCGTGTCGCTGGTGACGCTGCTGGCCCCGCTCACCGAGGGGCGGGCCGCGGGGTGGCCGCTGTGGACCTGGGTCTCGCTGGCGCTCTTCCCGTTCGCCGCGGTCGCCTTCTACCTGGTGGAGCGGCGGGCGGACCGGCGCGGACTGGTCCCGTTGGTCCCGCCGAGCCTGTTGCGGATCGACTCGCTGCGGCGCGGGCTGACGCTGGTGGTGCCGTTCTCGATCGGCTTCGGCGGCTTCATGTTCGTCATCGCGGTGGCGCTCCAGCAGGGACTGAGGCTGGGCCCGGCCGAGTCGGGGCTGTCGATGGCCCCGATGGCGGTGGCCTTCTTCGCGGCTTCACTGGCAGGCCCGCGGCTGGTGCGCCGCTACGGCAGCCGGGTCGTGACAGCCGGCGGACTGATCCAGGCGGCCGGCGTCGTGGTGCTGGCCCTGACGGTGTGGCGCGGCTGGTCGGACCTGGGGCTGCTGGGGCTGGCGCCGGGTATGGCGGTCGCGGGGCTCGGCCAGGGCCTTCAGCTGCCCGTCCTGTTCCGCATCGTCCTGTCCGACGTGCCACCGGAGCGGGCGGGGGTGGGCGGCGGAGTGATGACGACGACCCAGCAGGCGGCGCTCGCGCTGGGCGTGGCCACGCTCGGCTCGCTGTTCCTGACCCTGACGCCGGGCTCCGGCATGCGGGACGCGCTGATCGTGACGCTGCTGGTCCAGTTGGCGGCGGTGGTGCTGACGACCCTGCTGAGCCTGCGGCTGCCGCGCACGGTGGCGTGAGGCGAGCACGACAGCCGTAGCCGGGACTCGTGCCGGTGGCGGCGGGGGCGGTGCCGGCTCTTGTGCCGGTGCCGGCGGGGCCGGTGCTGAGC